>NZ_JBSICF010000008.1:0-178438 GCF_056156705.1 Acinetobacter sp. Li1LvA2 | reverse complement strand
CGAAAATTAGAAACTTATGACTTGAGCGTTCACTTTTAAATCAACAGCCAATACAACCTATTGTTTTATATAAGTAATTATTTTAATTATTTATTTTTGACCTAAATAAGCCAAGATCATGCTCGACAATTCACGCTTAAGTTGTTGTTCTGATATAAGAAAATTGTTCTGACTCACATATCGCATCATCGTAAAAAGCGTACTATTAATAATTACAAAGGATTTATGCTTCACCTGTTCGAAGTCCCACTGATGAGGATTTCTACTAAATGTATAAAGTCCTACTTCAAAAAAATGCTTTTCTAAAATCTGAGCAGCTTGCGAATGACTATAGTTATGCCAATGTTTCAGTACTTCTATAAAAAATCCATGATCAGCTTTTAATGCATTAAACCCTAGCTCTATCGCCAAGGGGATGAGCAGGTCTAAAGGAATATTCCCTTGCTGCATAACTAGCTCTTTAAGTTGATGTCCTAATAGTTCGCTTTTACGGCGTAATAGTTCTTCTATGATTTGATCTTTATTCTCAAAGTATTGGTAAATCGAACCTACACTTACTCCAGATTTCTCTGCAATTTTAGGAGTTGTGGTATGTAGTAATCCATGTTGAGCAATACAGTGTTGTGTCGCCTCTAAAATATGGTCAACAATAATTTTTGAGCGCTGTTGCTGTGGAGCTTTTCTCATCGGTTGTTTATTCGTTAAATGCGAATTGAATGCGAATAATTATTCATATTAGCCTATTTATTATTCAGTTCAATAAGTAAGTAACGATATGCAAACAATTAGCCCAACTCGACTTGCTTCTTTTAATGACATGCAAGACAGTAATTTTTTTACTCAGTTTTTAAATATCTGTTGCGAAAAAACAGCTCAACCAAACTATACAGAATATGTGTCTTTACAACGCGCTCTTTGTGAAGGAGACATTGAAATGGATAAGGTGATTGATTGGGTTATGCAAAACCCCAAAGATCACCGCATGATTTTTGAGAAGATATTATTTCAAGGCCGCGATGACCTATCTGAGCCGGTACCTACTGAGTTAGAAAATTTCTTTAATTACATTGAACAAAAGCCTGAATGGTTAGATCAGCGCCAAATTGATGAGGCTGTTAAATTTACTCATCGTTTAGGAGTAAATAATGGTTTTATCCTTAGAGATTTATCTTTAATGGCAGGATATTTATATCCTGGATTTAATCAGCCTCTAATTTTAACGGGCGCGTTGAAAAAACAGGCGGGTAATCGTTTAGCAGAAACCACAAAATGGTGGGTTGATATTACTGAACCTCAGGGACTTTCTCGTTTAAGCTCAGGTTTCACGTCAACGATTTATGTTCGCTTTATTCATGCACTTGTTCGTCGGCAATTAAAGAAGTCTGATCGCTGGGATAGTGAAGTTTGGGGGATTCCTCTTAATCAATTTGATTTGGCAATGACTAATTTGGCTTTTAGCAGTGTAGTTTTACTTGGTATTAGGGCTTTAGGTGTATGGCCAACGAAACAAGAAGCTAAGAGTTTTTTACATTTTTGGCGTTATGTTGGCTGGTTAATGGGTATTGATGAAAAATGGCTTATTCAATCTGAATCCGAAGGTTGGCGATTACTTTACTGGATGCAGTTTGCTCATCCTCGCTCTGATCACAGCAGTGTTGAACTAGGTTCAAGCTTATCTAAAGAGCCTTTTGAGAGAAAATATCTGCATTTACGCTCGTTACAGCAGAAGCTTGCATATCGGCAACATTTAGAACTTACCCAATTTTTTATTGGTAAGAAAAGAATGAAACTACTTGGATTGCCTCAGCAGTCTGCTTCATGGTTTGCTTATTATTTGATTGTGCGCAATTCACTACTTTATAGTGGTGCGAAGCTTTCACCAAAAGTTGAAAAGTTTTTATCTAAGTCAGGTCGCAATATACAAAAGCTTGGCTTAACGCTTTATCAGAATCAAGGTAAGGCAAAAACCTTAGCGAGTATGCATCAATAATTTTTAAAACCTAAAAATAAAAAATGGAAGCCTGTTAACCAGACTTCCTTTTTCAAATATTAAGGGGCTTATTGAGCTGATGAACTGTGCATGTGCATTTCAGCGTGGTTCATTTGCTCAGGCGACTCCATCATCTGCTTATTTTTTTGACTTGGCATATAGTCAGGCTCATTATTGATCGCCAAGTAAAAAATGATCATAAATAATAAGCTCAAGATAGAAGCCACAATAAGTAACTTCCATCCCCACCAAGACTGCTCAGGCGATAATTTATTTGTCATTTCATTTCTCTCATTCAATTAATATTTTTCAGTTCATTTCATTCGCTATAGCTTATTAAAACTTCATGCTCATACGAACCCAGTAATTTCTTCCGATATTGTTGAATTGCTCTTCACTTGCAAATCCAAAGCCTGCACTACCCGCTTTGTTTAAGTGTTCGGTGTAGGTTTTATCTAATACGTTATCGACACCAACAGAGACATCGATATCTTTACGAAGGTTGTAACTTCCGTTTAGAGAAAGAGTCGAAAAACCTTTACTTGGTTTTAGGTCATATCCCACGATATTACCTTGATGTAGACTCACGCGGTTCTGTTCAGCAACTGCTCGCCACAACAGACCTAAGTTATATTTGTCAGCCACATAGCGGATATTTAAACGACCTTCTAAAGGTGAAATTTGAGGTAGTGGTTTATCATCTGTAGTGTTTTTACCCCATGCATACATCGCACTCAAATCTGCCTGAATATGATCAGTAAATTGATATCCAATACCCGCTTCTGCCCCCGCAATAGTTGCATCGACATTTTTAGCGCCCGCAGTAATATCATGGCTCATATCATGTCCACCCATTCCAGTACTTGGATGATGGTGATAACTCATTAAAATGTAGTCATCTACTAAGCCCGCATAAGCAGATGCCCATGTATTTAAAGCACCATGTTGCTGCTGGAAGCCCATATCCAACTGTAATGTTTTCTCAGGATTTACACCGTTAAATGTATTGGTTGAGCCAGCATTACCATGTTTAGGCGAGAAAAGCTCCCAATAATCAGGCATACGCTCTACATAACCTAAACCGATATAGCTTTTTAGGTCATGCTCAGAATGTTGGTTTTCCCAGCGTACAAATGCACTTGGTAAAGTCTTTTCAAGTTTGGTGTTAAAACCTTGTGCTTGAGAGTCGGCACGTTCATCTTCAACTGTGACTCGATCTAAACGCACACCTGTGACCAGCTTGTTGAGATCGTTCCATTGATAACCAAGCTCACCAAAAGCACCGTATGATTGAAAACGCATATCTTGACGATATGGAACATTCATAGAAGGCATATTTGGCGATGACATGCTACCGCCATGTTTATTGAATTGAGAATCTACACCTGTAATTAAACTCCACTTATTCCATTCAGAAGTCATGGCTAAGCGTGAATTTAGTGTACGGCGTGTTACTTGCATTGCCATCGCATTCGGCATCAGCATGGTCATACCACCATGGTTCATTTCAACTAATGGCGGAGTACGTAAGCTAAAGTTATCCATAATATGGTCGTTATAGCTGTAGTTCACCTGCCCTTCAATTTTCTTAATGACATCAGTGATATTTTTCTTTTCAAAACGCAGCCCTAGGCTTTCACGCGCAAACTGAGAACCATCCATTGAACGTCCAGCATAAAGCGATTCACCATCAGATTTCCCACCCGTGAGCTCGATCCAAGTGTCTTCATCTGGAGTGAAGCCAAGCGCTATATCTGCATTCCACTTTTTCCATGCTGAGGGCACTGTATTGCCGTCACCATCTTGATAACTATTGGATTCTGAACGGTTGGCATTTAAACGGATATATTTTTTCTCATCACCCAATGCCGCTTCAACGTTATGGTCAATACGCCCATATGAACCTAGCAAAACACTCGCTTGTCCACGATAAGGTTTTTCAGAGGTGAGTTTCTCAGGCTGACGTTCAAACAGGACTGTTGCTGCCGAACCTGTATTGGCATATTGAACCGTTTGTGGACCTTTAATGACAGAAATACGATCATAACTTTCTGGAGAGATATAAGAAGTTGGAGCATCCATACGGTTTGGACAAGCACCTAGGTTTTCCGTTCCATCTGTCAAAATTTTAATGCGTGAACCAAACATGCCTCGGAAAGTCACATCACCATTTGTTCCACCGCTTTGTATTGAGTTAAAACCCATAATACTTTGTAGATAATCTGCCCCATCTGTAGCAGGTACTGGCTGAATCGGCTGTTTCGGGTCTGCATGTACGATTAGTCCATTTGCATCATTGCCTTGCTGTGCTGTAACAACAATAGGTGCCAATGAGTGAAGCGCTTGGGTATCGGCATCATTTTTTTCTGAATTAGCAAAAACGAGACCCGAATGAGAGACAGCAAGCATCGCAACCCATAGAGGTTGTAATAAGAATTTAGAATGTGGCATTTTTATACGCTCTAAAACATAAATAAAGTGATATTGAAGTCAGTTAAGACCCCAACAAAAAATTGCTTTTATTTATGCAAATAGAGGCGGTGCGCGCCCTTGAGGGAGTAGGAAAAGTCGCTGTAGCGCAAAGTAAACATGTCGAAATGCTTGTTGATAGGCAACCAAGCGGACTTGTATGCGGACTAAAACTTCTTTTACACCAAATTCAGGTGGTAAAACCAGATTGGCATAGACAGTACAATATTGACACTGGTGATTTGCATCATGATGATCATGTTGTCCAGAAGCTTGTGCCTGTTCAATATGATGTTCATGATGTGAATGCATAGTATGTGACATGGTTTCCATCTGTGCTTTGGGCTTAAGCAAAGCACGAGTAATAGTTTCACAGACCGGAGCAATTTGATATTGCTTCGGTAATAGCGGCTGTAGAAATACCGCAACCTGTAAAAATACTGCTGCACATGCAAGCAGTAAACCACTACGAAAAACCAAAAATCACATCCACACTATATTAATGTTTCAAGAATAGAAATTTTTAACGTTTTACTGCAACTTTTTCACGCTCACGTTGACGAACAACTTTTTCGACTTTTTCTCGAGCACGTTGACGTTTAAGTGGCGACAAATAATCCACAAATAATTTGCCATTTAAGTGATCCATTTCATGTTGGATACAAACAGCGAGAAGTCCATCAGCTTCTATCTCAAATGCTTGACCTTCAAGGTTAATTGCCTCAATTTTCACACGTGACGGGCGCTCAACTTTGTCGTATATTTGTGGCACCGATAGGCAGCCTTCTTCGTACTGCTGCTTATCTTCTGTCAGTGGAGTGATTTTGGGGTTAATAAAAACCAAGGGTTCATCTTTAGCTTCAGATAAATCGATAACGATTAACTGAATATGACGATCTACCTGTGAAGCTGCTAAACCAATACCGGGTGCGGCATACATGGTTTCAAGCATATCTGCTGCAAGTTGACGAATTTCATCAGTAACTTCTTCAACAGGCTTAGCAATGGTACGAAGACGGGGATCAGGAAAACTTAAAATAGGTAATAAGGCCATACTGACGTCCTCACTTATGCCATTGATTGAAAAACCAAATGAAGGAAATACTTCATCGAAAAATTGTGTGTAAGCCGCCTATTATAACGCATCTGCACGCATAATTTTTAGGAATTATCATAATGAAAAAGGTTTTTAACGGCATGGTTGAATTTCATGCTTTGGGGATAAAAAAGCATTTACTTGCTTTCGCACTTTTTACAGGGGTTGCAATGGGTACAGTAGCAGAGGTTCATGCTGCTAGTCCGAACCATAATCCACCCTCTCTAAAAAGCAATGCACCACATGTCTACGTTGTAAAACGCGGAGATACGCTGTGGGATATTTCTGGTCATTTCCTAAGTAAACCTTGGCGCTGGCCAGAAATCTGGGCAAATAATCAACATGTCAAAAATCCACACTGGATTTATCCTGGTGACCGATTGTTGTTATGCAGTTTAGCGGGTCGACCATTAATCGGTAAAGATGAGGGAGATGGTTGCGTTGGCATTATTCGTCGCTACACAGGCCAAATGACAAACTTGCAACCTCAAGTTCGTGTGGAATCGCTTAACGATAATGTACCTGTTATTCCACTTGAACATATCAAACAGTGGTTAGAACACAGCACAATTTTGCCAACCGATGCAATTGAACATACTCCTTATGTAGTGGGAACTGCTGATCAACGCGTGCTTGCGGCAAGAGGCCAAACCATTTATGCGCGTGGACAAGGTTTAGTTAATGGCAAACGTTATGCAGTCTACCGTGAAGGTGAACCTTATTATTTCACAGACATTAAAGGTAAAAAGCATAGTCTAGGTATTGAACTGCAACAAGTTGCCTCAGGGATTGCGATCTCTTCTGAAAAAGACATAACAACGCTGGAGTTAACTGATAGCTACAATTCCGAAGTACGCCGTGGTGATCGGGTTATGCCGGAGGAAGAAGCAACATTACCTACTTTATTTTATCCGGTAGACGCCACTCAAGTTACAGATGCTGGTAAGATCATTCGTGTAATGGGTTCAATTGGCAGCGCTGCAAAAAATAGTGTGGTAACTTTGGACCGAGGTACAGCACAAGGGATTCAAGTAGGGCAAGTTTTTGATATTACTCAAAAAGGCGAGACCATTCGAGACCCTAAAACCAAAGAACCAATACAGTTGCCTGGACAACAAATTGGTAGTCTGATGGTTTTTAGAACTTTTGATCAGCTTAGCTATGCCTACGTATTAGAAAGTGACTTACCTATTAAAGTAGGTTCAAGTATTCAGCCACCTCGTTTTGATGATTAACGCTGGATATACCCTTTACAATGCTTACTCAACTTTCTTCACACCATTACCACACGCTTAAAGTGTGGTATTTGGTGCAACACTCATTAGTTAGCTTCAAAAAAATTGTCAATTATTTTGGTGGCTGTGAAAAAGCGGTCCAACCTGCTGGGTTATCTCAATGGTGCAATCTCGGGTTACATGCTAATCATTTAAAACGCGTAGATGAATTTCAAACTGCTCAGGGTCAAGCTCAGTTTGAAAAACTAATTGAGCAGATCCAGCAATATACCGACTTTATTTTAACATCAGAAGACCTTGGCTATCCTACGCAATTACTACCTTATACAGACCATCCACCCATCATATTTGGAAAAGGCCAAGCTCAAGCTTTGTTACAACCACAAATTGCGATTGTAGGCAGTCGAAAACCAAGCCCACATGGTCGTCAGGTTGCTTATGATTTTGCTTATTACTTAAGTGAAAAAGGATTTTATGTAAGTAGTGGTTTGGCATATGGGATTGACGAAGCTGCTCACCAAGGGGCTTCAGCACATCAACGTACCATTGCCGTGACAGGAACAGGTTTAGATAGTACCTACCCTGCTCAAAATAAAAAACTTGCAGAACAGATCTTGGCTCAAAACGGCGCCATCATTACTGAGTTTTTGCCCGGTACGCCACCATTACAGCAACATTTTCCTCGTAGGAACCGAATTGTCAGTGGCCTAAGTTTAGGTGTGTTAGTGGTAGAAGCTACTTTAAAAAGTGGTTCCCTCATTACTGCGAACAAAGCTGCCGAGCAAGGTAAAACCGTATTTGCCATTCCTGGTCATATTTACAGTGAGTTTCATCAGGGCTGCCATCAACTTATTCGTGAGGGAGCCATTTTAGTCGATCATCCTGAACAAATTATTGAAGATCTTGCTTTACCTACTCAATGGCAAAGTCAGCAACAGAACTCAACTGAAGAGGTCGTGGTTTCTTGTGCTCCAGAAATTCCTGAACATTTGATTAACCTTTATCAGTCTTTAGACTGGGTCGGACAAAATATTGATCAGCTTGTCATACACCACTTTCAACCTGTGGCAGAACTCACCTCTTCACTCATGGAACTAGAACTACTTGGTTTATGTATGCAACAATCAGGGCTGTATTTACGTTGTCGCTCTTAGTGCTGGAGCGCAATAGCAATTCTGTTTGATTGAAAGGAAGAGTATTACCATGATTACCACCTCAGTTACCGAAGCAGCCGAATGTTTACAACAAGGTCAAGTTTTGGCATATCCAACTGAGGCAGTGTGGGGGTTAGGTTGCGACCCTTTTAATGAACAAGCTTTTCAAAAGATTCTTGAGTTAAAGCAAAGGCCTATTGAAAAGGGAGTGATTTTATTAGCAGGTCATATTAGCCAAGTTGAGCACCTGCTCACTTCGCTACCTCAAACAACCCAACAAGAAATTATTGATTGTTGGACGAATCATCAACCTTCTGAAAGAGCTACTACTTGGCTATTACCTGCTGGCGAACATATTCCTTCTTGGATTAAAGGTGAACATCCACTTGTTGCTGTTCGAGTCACCACACATCCTTTGTGTGTGGCATTATGCAATGCTTTTCATGGTTTTATTGTCTCGACGAGTGCTAACCCAAGTGGGCAAGAGCCTGCTCATTCACTACAAGATGCCTGCCAATACTTTGGTTCACAATTAAACTATCTCAATGGTGATTTAGGCCAAAGTCAGCAACCAAGTAGAATTATTAATGCTCTCACTGGAGAGATTATTCGCGCCTAATTTCAGACAAAAAAAAGCTCAGTTATATAGGGATAACTGAGCATAAAAAAGGATGGGTATATACCGCATCCAGAGGGTTTGGATATCTCTGCAACGAAAGATAATTTGCAAAAAAGCACGTCTTTCGTAGTGGTCGCTATTATGTAGTAAGAGATCAAATGAGAGAAATATATTATTTCTCTAAAAAAAGCATGAAAAGTGTAGGGAATTTACGATTTTTCACTTATAAATTAAAATTATATTAATATTTTTACTCGGCTTTTTTAATATTTATATTTCAACCTACTTTTATAAACTATTTATAAATCATATAGAAAAACTTTAACTAAGAAAAAAATGGCATATTTTCATCAGTTTTTTTCAAAATATGCCATAGTTTTTTTAACGACTTTAGTTCTGCTCTTGCATTAAGTTGCTCTTTTTAGGACTGACTTTTTTCTGAGCCATAATGATACCAATTAAGATAACAATCCCACCTATTGTGTGATAGATGGTCCATTGCTCAGATAACCAAAGGCTTGCAATAACTGCTGTAAAAACAGGAACCAGGTTCATAAAAATACTTGTTCTATTGGGGCCAAGTTGTTGAACAGCCAACATCCAAACTAACGGTGCAATGAGTGAAGCAAATACACCTGCATAAATAGCACTTGGTGCATTTTGTGCATTTAAAGCATCTAGTCCAAACCAAAAAATTAAAGGAAGATGAAATATTACAGAAAATCCGATCTGAACATATAAGCTTGTCATGATTGGAAGTGGAAGCTGCCATTTTTTAAGGAAAACCCCATAAAATGCATAGAAGAATACGGCAATAATCATCAATGCATCACCAAGATGTCCGCCTCCACTTAATAAGTGGCTAATATTCCCTTGGGACATGACATATAGCAAACCAGCGAAAGATAAAATACTGCCAAAAACTGCAAATCGATTAGGCACATCTTTTAAAATCGCAAGCGAAACAAAGATTGTAAAGATAGGAATAAATGCATTCACAATTCCCATATTGGTTGCACTAGTATAATGGGCAGCCGTATAAGCAAGTCCTTGATAAAGCACCATTCCAAATGCACTTAACACAGCCAGCTTAGGTAAATATGGTATTAATAATCGTCTTTGTCTCCAAACAGGCAAAAACATAAATGGAGTCAAAATAATAAAAGCAATTAACCACCGATAAAAACTAATACTTACCGGAGAAATATAATCCGAGACATAGCGGGTGACTACAATATTTAAAGACCAAATCAGTACTGCCAAAATGGGAAAAATAAATGCCCATTTGTGATATTTCATGACCTGACTCATAGTAATACACCATCTACAAAAGAGATTTTATTTTGAAGAATGTCTTAATAAATTGAAATATCGTATTTCCGACATTGATATTGAACTTAGGACATCATCTTTTTCTAGAATCTAAAATAATGTCCAAGCTTTCACCGCATGGCCTACCACTTTATGTAATTGCTCGCTACTCGCACCATCTCTCGCTTGAATAGTCAGCCCTTGAACGACAGTAGTATAAAAATCAGTCATTTCCTGTAAAGGAGCATGAGAAGATAAATCCCCTTGCTCCATACCTTGCTGAAGGCGTTTTAATAATTTTTCTTTTGTCTTTATGCGCTTATCTAATAGATTTTGCTGTACATCTTGAGTTGCATCAGAGCAATTCATAGCAGCAACGACCACCATACAACCTGCTGGCTTATTCGGCTGAACCAATCTTTTAACAATGTCATAAAGATATAACTCAACAGCAATTTTTGCGGTTTTTGCTTCTACAAATATAGTGTCAATCGGACATCCTTCATGAGCTAAATAGTAATCAACACATCTGTAAAACAGCCCTTCTTTGTCGCCGAAGGCACTATATAAGCTCGGTGCTGTAATTTCCAAAGCTTGTGTTAAATCACTAATAGACGTTGCTTCATAACCATGCTCCCAAAACAGCAACATTGCTTTTTGCAAAACCTGTTGTTCATCAAAGCATTTAGGGCGTCCACGCTTTTTTTTCAGCGCGTCTTCTGTAACAGCTAAATTCGTTTCATGCCTATTTGTCATAAAGATCACATCTATTTTTATAACAATCGTTATTAAATTAATTGACGTTCGATTTTTTATCAACTATTTTATTTTCATAATGATCGTTAGTTAATTAATAAATTGCCTTTCTTCACTCTAAATTTAGCCAAGTAAGGATTTCCTATGGACCAATCTTCTATTTCTAAAGCGCGACCCATGACCTCCCCTCAAGGGAGCTGGTTTGCCATTTTGGCCGTTGCGATTGCAGCGTTTGCATTAGTAACAAGTGAATTTTTACCTGTTGGTGTTTTAAATAGTGTTGCAACAGATTTAAATATTTCTGTAGGCACAGCTGGTCTTATCATTACTGTACCCGGCATTATGGCAGCAATTGCCGCCCCTCTATTACCTGTATCCGTGAAACAACTTGATCGGCGTTATGTGCTTATCTTGCTGACAGCCATTATGGTTATTGCAAATACCATTACTGCCTTTGCAGAAAACTTTCATGTTTTATTGCTCAGTCGCTTAATTTTAGGTATTTCAATTGGTGGATTCTGGGCGACAGCAATTGCTTTAAGTGGGAAATTAGCTCCCTCACATCTTCCTATTGCTAAAGCAACAGCTGTAGTGATGGCAGGTGTAACTTTTGCGACAGTTTTAGGTGTTCCGATTGGAACATGGTTAAGTGAATTTTATGGTTGGCGCAGCGCTTTTGGAATTACCGCAGGAATTGGTTTAATTGTTTTAATCTTACAGTTAATCTTTTTACCTAAACTTGTCCCAGACTCCGCAATTCATATAAGAGACTTACCAGCATTATTACGCACCCCTAAAGCACGTAGCGGTATGTTGATTGTTTTACTAATCGGACTTGCTCATTTTTGTGCCTATAGCTATTTAGCACCTTTCTTCAAAAATATTGCAGGCTTTAACGGCACAACAATTAGTTCATTATTATTGCTCTATGGAATTGCAGGTATTTTCGGAAATGCGTTTGCTGGATATAGCGGTAATTTAAATGTCCGATATACACTTGCCTTTGTTAGCGCTTGCTTTGCAATTGTGTTTTTTGGATTCCCACTTTTTGCCATTCATGAATTTGGTGCTATTGTCTTAACAGCTTTATGGGGCTTCGCATTTGGCGCTTTCCCTACCTCAGCAAATATCTGGATGTTTGTACATGCACCAAATGCAGTTGAAAAGGGTATGCCGCTTTTTGTAGGTATGTTTCAGGTGATGATTGCGACAGGCTCATTATTAGGTGGATATGTAGTTGATCATTTCAATGAAAATACTTTAATTTATGGCGTATTAAGTTTTGTTGCTCTAGCATTACTAAGTACATTTACCTTAGCAAAAGGTTTAAACAATCCTAAAGCGACTTGTGAAAATTAAAGTATTATTCAGAGTAAATAAATGAAAAATGAGGACCAACAATTTTCTTTATTGAACAGTATAGAAGTTCATGAATTTCTATACCAAAAAGAAGATATTGTTCGTCCTCATGCTTCTCTCTGGGGGGATTTTAATTTCAGCTTAAATGGTATTTTAGAAATACAAGTCGAAGAACAACTATATCTTTCTCCCCCTAGCTATGGTCTTTGGATTCCACCTCAAACTGTTCATCAATCCACTCATATCGACCATGAAATTCACTATATCTGTATTCGCCTGCATCCACGCCTATGTTCTATCTTAGGTGACGTCTGTAAATGCTTTAGTATTCAGCCTTTCTTTCGAACCTTAGTGTTACAAATTCTCAAACAGCAAAAACAAATCGAAAAACCTGAATATTTAGAACATCTTTTACAAGTTTTATTCGATCAACTCACACAGGCTCCTGCCTATTCACATTATTTACCGCAAACGCGACATCCTGTTTTATTGCCTATACTAGAAAAACTCTCAGACCCATTACTTTTTGATCACTCTTTACAGCAGTTGCTACAAAATTTCTCAGTGAGTGATCGTCACTTATTACGTTTGAGTCAACAAGAGCTTCAGCTTTCGTTGTCGGAATGGCGTAACCGAGCCAAAATTGTTTATGCCATTCATCAGATCCGCCAAGGGACATCCATTAAGCGTTTAGCATACGATTTAGGTTATCAACATAGCTCAAGTTTTATCGAGTTTTTTAAACGCTATACTGGGCAAACACCTATACAAATTAGAAATAACTAGAATTTAGTTTATCTTTAAAAACTTTTTCTTTTTTGAACACGAATATTATTGCACTGCCCATCAATAGCAGTTAAAACAAATGCGTTACTTGATATCAATTACAATCTTTAGGAAAGACTCATGACACAATCTGTATATCACATTCCAGTAAAAGCTATTTCAGGCGAAACGGTTGACCTCGAACAATACAAAGGTAAGGTTTTACTTATTGTAAATACTGCTTCTAAATGTGGTTTAACTCCACAATACGAAGGCTTAGAAAAGCTTTATCAAGCCAAGAAAGATCAAGGTCTTGAAATTTTAGGTTTCCCTGCAAACAACTTTAAAGAGCAAGAACCAGGTTCTGATGAAGAAATTCAGCAATTTTGTTCATTAAATTACGATGTTCACTTTCCTTTATTCTCTAAAGTGTCTGTTGCAGGTGAAGATAAGCATCCACTTTATGCAACTTTGACATCAGCTCAACCAGAACGTACTGGTGAAGGACCTTTCCGTGAACGCTTAGAAGGTTTAGGTATTCCAACTAATCCAGCTCCAGAAGTTTTATGGAACTTTGAAAAATTCTTAATTAATAAAAATGGCGAGGTAGTAGCTCGTTTTGCTCCAAACCTAACTGCTGATGACGAACAAATTGTTAAAGCCGTTGAAGCAGAGTTAGCAAAATAACGTTTTTAAAAACGTGAAAAAGAGCGTTTCTACGCTCTTTTTTATTATCTACTCAAAGTGTTGTTTGTTTGCAAAAATACAATCTTTCTCCATATTTTATGCCTATAGTACCTATTTGCTTTATTTGATGTTGTTTGTAGTTATGAAAAAAGTTTTACAGGGTGCATTTCTTCCTTTTGTAATTTTTGCCTCAGGCATGCTTTTACTCGGGTGTGATCAAGCACGAGATCATGCTACTGAACAAGAAAATACTGAAATAAGTGAACAGGCATCTGATCAAGCTATTGAACGACAAGAATCAGATATTGCTCCTAGCAAAACTGAACTCAAAAGCGGCAATATTTTTTATATGGTCCGAGATGCTGCTAATTTACAGCTTAAAGCTGGAGATTATGTTGAACAGCTTAAAGACACTCAACTTGACGTTGAACAAGCAATTCAAGATAAGAATCAAAGTGAATTAAAAACAACTGTTTCAACTTTAAAACAGCAATTACAAGGTTTAAATCAAGCTCTTCTCACCTTAGATATCAAAAGTCAGGAAATTGAGAATATCCGCCAAAGTTTACTACATGCCAATCAACAAGCTCTTAGTATGCCGTTATTAAATGGGAAATTAGATCAAATCAATTTTGACCAAATTGAAAAACAGCTGAATACTATTCAAATGGATATGGTGAAGCTTGCTGCCATGATTATGGCTGGAGATGAAAAATCAGACTCAAAAACTGAATCTTAAAAATTAACTTATAAAAAAAGCCACCTTACGGTGGCTTTTTCAATCTCGAACCGCGTCTTATTGAGCGCGGTTTTTGATTTTACGGATTGTTTCAAGCTGGCCTGAAATCTCTGATAGAGATGCCAAAGCAGCAGCTGAGTCCAAATCACTCTTTTGGTTCGCAAGCAATTGTTCAGCATTTTTACGTGCTTCTAAAATTGCAGCTTCATCCAAATTGTCTGCACGGATTGCAGTATCTGCAAGAACCGTTACAACATGAGGTTGAACTTCTAAAACACCGCCAGATACATAGACGATTTCTTCTGTACCATTTTCCAACTGAACACGAATCGGGCCCGGTTGAAGCAAGGTTACGAGTGGAGCGTGTCCTGGTAAAATACCAAGCTCACCACCAGCACCTTTCGCGATTAACATCGTCACTGCGCCAGAGTAAATAGACTCTTTAACACTTACGACATCACATTGCATAGTCGCCATGAGATGATCTCCTTAAATTAGAGTTTCTCAGCTTTAGCAATCACTTCGTCAATACCACCAACCATATAGAACGCTTGTTCTGGGATGTGATCGTATTCACCAGCTAATAGACCTTTAAAGCCACGAATCGTTTCTTTAAGTGGTACTAATTTACCAGGAGCGCCAGTAAACACTTCAGCTACGTGGAATGGTTGAGAGAAGAAACGTTGGATTTTACGCGCACGGTAAACAACCAATTTATCTTCTTCAGCTAATTCATCCATACCCAAGATTGCGATAATGTCTTTAAGCTCTTTATAACGTTGCAATACGTTCTGTACAGAACGAGCAATTTCATAATGCTCTTGACCAACAACTAATGGGTCTAACTGACGTGAAGTTGAGTCAAGTGGATCGATCGCTGGATAGATACCAGAAGATGCGATGTCACGGCTCAATACTACTGTTGCATCTAAGTGAGCAAATGTAGTTGCAGGAGATGGATCTGTTAAGTCATCGGCAGGTACATATACTGCTTGGATCGATGTGATCGAACCAGATTTAGTAGATGTAATACGCTCTTGAAGAACACCCATTTCTTCTGCAAGTGTAGGTTGGTAACCTACTGCAGATGGCATACGACCTAACAATGCTGATACTTCAGTACCCGCAAGTGTATAACGGTAGATGTTGTCGACGAACAATAATACGTCACGACCTTTACCATTTTCGTCTTTTTGATCACGGAAGTATTCAGCCATAGTCAAACCAGTTAACGCTACGCGTAAACGGTTACCTGGTGGCTCGTTCATCTGACCGTAGACCATTGCTACTTTGTCAAGAACGTTAGAATCTTTCATTTCGTGATAGAAGTCGTTACCTTCACGAGTACGCTCACCAACACCAGCAAACACAGATAAACCTGAGTGAGCTTTCGCGATGTTGTTGATCAACTCCATCATGTTAACGGTTTTACCAACACCAGCACCACCGAATAAACCAACTTTACCACCTTTTGCAAACGGGCAAAGTAAGTCAATTACTTTAATACCAGTTTCTAAAAGATCAGTAGAAGCTGCTTGTTCAGCATAAGAAGGTGCTTCACGGTGAATCGGCAAACGCTCTTCAGTCGCAACAGGACCTGCTTCATCAATCGGGCGACCCAAAACGTCCATGATACGACCAAGCGTAGCTGGACCTACTGGAACAGAAATCGGTGCATTTGTGCTGGTTACGTTAAGGCCACGTTTAAGACCTTCTGTAGAACCCATTGCGATGGTACGAACAACACCATCGCCAAGCTGTTGCTGAACTTCTAATGTAGTTTCAGTACCGTCAACTTGGAGAGCGTCATAGATCTTAGGAACGCTATTGCGCTCAAACTCGACGTCGATAACCGCGCCGATGATCTGAATGATACGACCGCTACTCATTGCTGTCTCCTCAATTCAAACTTAATAATGTTAAACGGCAGCGGCACCGCCAACGATCTCGGAAATTTCCTGAGTAATCGCGGCTTGACGCAGCTTGTTGTAAATGAGTTGTAGGTCTTTAATCAGTTGTCCTGCGTTGTCTGTCGCTGCTTTCATCGCGACCATACGAGCTGACTGCTCACATGCAACGTTTTCAATCACACCTTGATAAACCATAGACTCGATATAGCGAACCAACAAACCATTTAACAATTCTTCTGCTTCTGGTTCGTAGATATAGTCCCAACCATAAGTACGGTTGAGATCATCGCCTTCTTCTGCTGGTGCTAAAGGAACAAGTTGTTCTACTTTAGGCTGCTGAGTCATTGCATTAACGAAGCCATTTGATACGAGGTAGATACGATCTAATTCGCCCTTATCAAATGCATCAAGCATAACTTGTACTGAGCCAGTTAACTGTTCCAAACTCGGCGCATCGCCAAGTTGGGTAGTTGCACCAAGCACTTTACCGCCGTAATTCTTAAAAAACGAAACCGCTTTTTGACCAATTAAAGCAAATTCAACTTCAATTGACTGCTGTTGTTGTGCTTTGACATGCTGCACAACTTTCTTGAACAAGTTAATGTTCAAGCCACCTGCCAAACCACGATCTGAAGACACTACGATATAGCCAACGCGCTTAACTGGGCGATCAACCATATAACGGTGTTTATATTCAGGGTTTGCTTGGACCAAGTGAGCAATTACACGGCGCATATTATCGGCATACGGACGGCCCTGAGCCATGCGCTCTTGCGCACGACGCATTTTAGAAGCAGCTACCATTTGCATCGCGCGAGTAATCTTTTGCGTGCTCTTGATACTAGCTACTTTGGCGCGAATTTCTTTTAAATTTGCCATACGCTTAACCTAGTATTCGAAAGCTCTTTCGAGCTTCCGAAGGTTGATCCGTGAACCAAACTTAACTAAAACTGAACTTAGTAAGTTTGAGTCGCTTTAAAGCTTTCAATACCTGCTTTGATTGCTGCTTCGATGTCTTTGTTGTAATCACCAGTTTCATCGATTTGTTTCATCAACGGAGCATATTCTGCGCGGAAGTAAGAAATTAACGCAGCATCAAAGTCTACAATTTTCTTAACTTCTACGTCAGCCATATAGCCTTCGTTAGATGCATAAACAGAAACAGCTTGGTCAGCAAT
The DNA here is from genome assembly GCF_056156705.1 of Acinetobacter sp. Li1LvA2. Lineage (NCBI taxonomy): Bacteria > Pseudomonadati > Pseudomonadota > Gammaproteobacteria > Moraxellales > Moraxellaceae > Acinetobacter > Acinetobacter sp. Li1LvA2. The sequence goes on along the minus strand of NZ_JBSICF010000008.1, from coordinate 161,170 downwards.
TGAGTAAGGAGCATATTGCTTTTGCTTCATTAACTCAGTTACACGTTGACCATGTTCAAGTTGCTTACGAGTTGCTTCATCAAGGTCAGAAGCGAACTGAGCAAACGCAGCCAATTCACGGTATTGTGCTAAAGCAGTACGGATACCACCAGACAATTTTTTGATGATCTTAGTTTGAGCAGAACCACCAACACGAGATACAGAGATACCCGCGTTCACAGCAGGACGAATACCTGCGTTGAATAATGATGTTTCTAAGAAGATCTGACCGTCAGTAATCGAAATTACGTTCGTTGGTACGAATGCAGATACGTCACCTGCTTGAGTTTCAATAATTGGCAATGCAGTTAAAGAACCAGTTTTACCAGTTACTGCGCCATTAGTGAATTTCTCAACGTAGTCAGCAGATACACGAGAAGCACGTTCAAGAAGACGTGAGTGAAGATAGAATACGTCACCTGGATACGCTTCACGACCTGGTGGACGACGCAAAAGCAATGAAATTTGACGGTAAGCAACTGCTTGCTTAGACAAATCATCATAAATAATAAGAGCGTCTTCACCGCGGTCACGGAAGTATTCACCCATTGTACAGCCAGAGTACGGAGCTAAGTACTGCATTGCAGCAGGATCAGCAGCCGCAGCAGCGACAACAGTTGTATACGCCATAGCGCCAGTTTCTTCTAGCTTACGTACAACGTTTGCAATTGTTGATTGTTTTTGACCAATCGCAACGTATACGCACTTAATGCCAGAATTTTTCTGAGCGATAATCGCATCGATCGCCATCGCTGTTTTACCAGTTTGACGGTCACCAATAATCAACTCACGCTGACCACGACCCACAGGAATCATGGTATCAACTGATTTGTAACCAGTTTGAACAGGTTCGTCTACAGATTGACGCCAAATTACGCCTGGTGCTACTTTTTCAACAGCATCAGTTAATTTTGCATCAATTGGGCCTTTACCATCAATTGGGTTACCCAAAGCGTCGACAACACGGCCAAGAAGTTCCGGACCAACTGGAACTTCAAGTACACGACCTGTACAACGAGCTTTTTGACCTTCTTGAAGGCTTAAGTAGTTACCTAAGACAACGGCACCCACTGAATCCTGTTCTAGGTTCAGTGCCATACCAAATAAGCCGCCGTCAAATTCGATCATTTCACCGTACATTGCATCAGCAAGACCGTGAATGCGCACGATACCGTCGGATACCATAACAATGGTACCTTCGTTTTTAGCGGTCGCGCTGGTGTCCAGATCGCTGATACGCTGTTTAATGAGCGCACTGATCTCGGATGGATTCAGTTGTTGCATTGCGCTATTCCTCAATCTTTTATTAGTTCAGTCTTCATCATTTGCATTATGCAAGAAGACGAGTACGCATTTTTTCAAGCTTGTTAAGCGCAGAATCATCTATCACTTGATCGCCTGCACGAATTACAACACCTGCAATAAGCTCAGGTTTAACTTCAACTGAAACAGTTACAGTGCTGTTGAAACGCTTTTCTAAAGCAGATTTCAACAATTGCTCTTGTTCAGCAGTTAATGGGAAAGCCGATTCAATCACGACATCCACATTGTTGTTATTCTGTGATTTAAGCTGTTCATATTCTGCTTCAATTTCAGGTAACAACATTAAACGATCGTTATCTGCAAGAAGTGTCAAAAAGTTAGACACTGCTTGAGACTGACCTTCACCTAAAACTTTAGCAAAAAGCTTCACTTGCTCCACAGGAGTAAGTTCAGGGCGATTTAAATAAGCGGAAAATGCTTCGTCTTGCACCGCAGCACTGAGCACTTGTAACGCATTCGACCAATTGTCTGTTGCACCTTGCTCAGAAGCATAAGCAAATGCTGCTTTGGCATACGGACGTGCCAACGTCAAGAGTTCAGCCATGATTCGCCTCTCTTAAAGTTTAGCAGCCAGCTGAGACAGCATGGCATTATGAGCTTCTGCGTCAACTTGCTGGTTCAGGATTTTTTCTGCGCCAGTTACTGCCAAAGCAGCTACTTGTTGACGTAATTCTTCGCGAGCAGAATTGATATCTTGATCAACAGCTTCTTTAGCCTGTTGACGAATACGCTCACCTTCAGCCGCAGCTTGAGTACGAGCTTCTTCGATCAATTGTGCTGCACGACGGTTCGCTTGTTCGATCAATTGAGCCGCTTGTGCTTTAGCTGCATCGAGCTCTTGCTTTACTTGCGATTGTGCATCGGCAAGATCAGCTTTCGCTTTTTCTGCTGCATTTAAGCCATCAGCAATTTTACGCTGACGCTCACTAATCGCATTGATTAGTGGTGGCCAAACAAACTTCATGCAGAATGCAACAAAGAATGCAAACGCAATCGCTTGACCAATCAATGTGAGGTTGATATTCATTGCAATTCCTCAAATAGTGGATTTAGGAATTAAGATGATTAACCTACAAATGGATTAGCGAAGATGAAGAACAAGCCAATACCAACACCGATCATAGGCACAGCATCAAGAAGACCCGCGATTAAGAACATACGAGTTTGAAGTTGTGGAGCCAATTCTGGTTGACGAGCAACAGCTTCTAAAAAGCGACCACCCAAAAGACCAAAACCAATCGCAGTACCTAAAGCACCGAAAGCGATCAAGATAGCAGATGCAATTGCAACTAGACCTAAAGTGAGTTCCATGAAAAATTCCTCAGAGGTTAGGTTATTACCAAATTAAATTAAAAAAATTCAGCCCAACCATCGTTTGATAGTTAGGCAATACCATTAATGTTTTTCGCTTGCCATGCTCAAGTAAACGATGGTAAGCATCATAAAGATGAATGCCTGCAACGTGATTACAAGAATGTGGAAGATCGCCCAAGGCACAGACAACGCCCATTGAATCCAGAACGGCAATAAAGCAATTAGGATAAAGATCAACTCACCGGCATACATGTTACCGAATAGTCGGAGAGCTAATGAAATCGGACGAGCAAGGAATGTTACCAATTCCAAAATCAAGTTCACTGGAATAAGCAACGCTTTTGCAACTGGATTACTTGGGTTAAATGGGTTAAGTGCCAATTCACCAACGAAGCCACTAACACCCTTTTCGCGGATGCTGTAGAACAAGATAAGTACAAATACAGATAAAGACATACCTAAAGTAATGTTTGGATCTGTAGATGGAACGATCTTGAAGTAAACGTGGTGAGGGTCCATACCAAATACGTTTGCACCTACAAACGCTGCAACTTGAGGAATCCAGTCAACTGGGATCAAGTCCATTAAGTTCATGAGGAAAATCCACACGAAAATAGTGAGTGCAAGCGGAGCGATTAAACGTGATTTGCCATGAAAAGTATCACGGACACTTGAGTCAACAAACTCGATGATCATTTCAATTGCAGACTGGAATTTAGTTGGAACACCTGCATTAGCAGCTTTCGCAACGATCCAGAACATCAAACAGAAAATAACACCAAGGCCAATCGACCAACCCATTGAATCCAAGTGAATTGCAGTGAACCCCATCGAATGAGCTTCTTCAGCAGTCTCAGCCAATTTCCATGTACCATCTGGCATTTTGCCATAGGTCATATTGGTCAAGTGATGCTTGATATACTCTGTCGAAGTGAGGGCATGTTCTTCAGCAGCCATAAATCACACCTGGTCAATGTCAATTACTAAAAAGAAGGGAAACGAACATCGGCGCACTGTCGATATCTCGCTACCCTCCAAAAAATCTTCAATTCTTCTTGTTTCTACACCCGTTTTTGTAGACGTGACACCCAAAACGGAGCGACCCACGACATTGTCTGAACGAGAATAAAACCAAACAGCAATGCTAACGGTGATAAAGGTTTAACATTGCTCAAAATCAAAATAAATCCAACGATCATGATTGCAAATTTGCCTAACATGCCCCTATACATGTTAGACAGCACTTGTTTTGATGCTCTCGCACCTGCTGTTCTGAAGGATTGCCACGAGAAATAACTCATAGCAAGCCAGCAAACCAGTGCACCAAGTGCCGCACTTAATGCTGCTGTCATGTCTTTTATGCTCCACGCCACTAGGGCGGAAACAGGGATCATACATGCTTGTAAGAAGACCAAAGCTTTTGCTAATCGTCGGTCAATCAAGCGACTAGTTTGGCTCATTATTTATCCACTCACAGCATAAATGCTTGACAAGTTTAGCTGATGATCGCTTTTAATCGCAGGCATTATAGAGTTACACCCCTGAACATGCAATCTTTTCCCGACTTTAGTCGGGGTTTTTCATGACAGGAGGTGCTGACGCTACAGTCAGCCTTTGTTTATTTTTTATCTTACTTTTGCGTACTTAATACACATTTATCTGTTTTTATAGCCAGTTTCTTCCATGCAGTGACGAAATCATCCTCATTATTCATGCTCTCGTCTACGGGTTGAAAAGTAATGTTACCTAATTTTTGATACTGACTTTTAGTAGTAAAACTTTCCGCTAACAAACACATCTGATCTTTTGGTCGATTATCATTAAGATACTTAATTTGAGCTGCTGTTGGTGCAACATGAGGATCATCTGTCAAAGCGCCTGCGAACTTTAAATTTAAAGAGCGTTCTAAATATTGATAGGCATCATGATATGACCAATATGGCTTACCATTACTTGTACTGTCGTAAGCCTGTGCTGCCTGAAACATTTTACGAGCAAAGATATTGGCATTATTCCAATATTTAGCCTTATTTTCAGGATGCTGCTGGGAACGTAAAGCCGCAATAAAGAAACCGATTCGAACCGCGTTGTTTGGTTCTAACCACACATGGGTATCTACTGTATTAGGTAAAGCCGCACCGCGGGTACTACGCAGGGGTAAAACAGAAACTATGCCACTATCTAATAAGGCAATGGCTTTCTTATTATTACCTAACAATTTATTTAGAGGTGCTTCATGAGCCTTACCCAACCAAATGACCAATGATGCATCATTAATTGCTTTACGGTGCGCTGGGGTTAATTGTACGTCATGCCCAGTTTGTCCCTTTAATAAGAGTTGTGGTTCTTCAATACCTTGAGTGACTTCTTTTGCAATCAGATAGATCGGGTGTGTAGAAACCACCAAACCCTGACTCCACCCTAACGTACTCAAAAGAGAGAACATACTGAAAACAAAAAAACGGAACATGACAGACCATCAATTTAAATTAGCTCGAAGCATGTTATAATATAACAAAGTTACAAAAATACCTAAGATTAATCGAATGAAGCATCGCTTCATGCTAATATTCCGTTAAAAATTCGAGGTTATTTCTATGAGTTCCTGCTCGCATGAACATCATGATTCTTTGCATGGTGTGCATGATCACCATAATGTCGCAAACCGTTTAGCTGAAGCAGAAAATTTATGTTCTGCGACTGGCGCACGACTTACGCCTTTGCGCAAAGAAGTTTTGGAACTCATTTTAAATGCTTCGGGTCCAATGGGCGCCTATGACCTACTCGCACGTATAAAAAGTCAAACTGATCGTCCGGCCGCTCCTCCGACTGTATATAGAACTTTAGATTTTTTATTAGAAAAAGGTTTAATCCATCGCCTAACTTCTATTAATGCCTATATTCCCTGTTGCCACCCTCGAGAAGGCCATCAAGCAGCATTCCTAATTTGCACTGAATGTCATATGGTTAAAGAAGCCTCTTCTCAAGGTTTAACTCACCAGCTTGACCAACTTGCAGCGTCAGATGAGTTCGTGGCTCAACACAGCATTATTGAAATATCGGGGAAATGCCAACAGTGCCGCACAACTCGTTAAATCCTGTATTAATTCAGCTTGAGCAGGTTTCTGTTCATCGTGATAATCGGGAAATTTTAAAAAAAGTTGATTTTGCTCTACATCAAAATGAAATTGTGTCTTTAATTGGACCAAATGGTGCTGGCAAATCAACACTGATTAAAGTTCTACTCGGCATTCTCCAACCGAGTAGCGGACGTATTGTTAATTATAAAAAATTGAAAATGGCTTATGTGCCACAAAAATTTAATCCTTCACACAGTCTACCTTTGCGTGTGCAGGATTTACTTGATTTAGAAAAGTGCAGCCCTGCCCTTCGTCAGGAAATTATTCAAGACACTGGTATCTCCAAGTTACAACAATCAAAAGTACAACAACTTTCCGGGGGGGAGCGCCAACGCGTATTACTAGCGCGTGCTCTACTTCGCCAGCCAGATATTTTAGTTCTTGACGAACCGATGCAAGGTTTAGATATTCAGTCAGAAGCTGAACTTTATGAATATGTCCGTAGTCTGCCAGAACGATATGGTTGCGCAATCTTAATTGTTTCTCATGACTTACAATGGGTGATGGAAGGAACACACCGCGTAGTGTGTTTGAATAAACATATTTGCTGTAGTGGGTTGCCCGAGAACATTCAACAACATCCTGAATATCAGGCTATCTTTGGAACTCAACGGGTTTTCTACCAACATCATCATGATCATTGCGCTCACGGTGATGCAGCACACCCCTGCCCTCATAACGACCGTCCTCACATCCACCCAGAACCGGAAGCTTAAGCCATGATGGAATGGTTACAATTATTGTTGCCCGCATGGATTATGGGAACCTTGCTGGTGTTTTTAACCGCACCTCTTGGTTGTCTAATGCTTTGGAGACGCATGTCTTTTTTTGCTGACACCATGGCACACGGAACACTACTTGGAGTTGCTATTGCAGGTGCGTTAAGCCTTCCTCTTTGGCTTGGTGTTGCAGGCACTGCGGTTTTACTGGTCGCAATTTTATGGGCCCTACATGACAATCGCTTACCCAATGATGCGCTCTTAGCCTTATGTTCAGCGACATTACTTTGTAGTGGTTTATTATTTATTCAACATGTTCCAAGTTTAAGACCAGAACTTTTAAGTTATTTATTTGGTGACTTGTTGAGTATTGATTGGCCCGACTTGCCTGTTTTCACTTTAATCATTGCGCTATCACTCGCAATTCTTTACCGCTTTTGGCAGCCGCAAATACAGTTTGCAATTGATCCGGACATTGCAATTAGTGAAGGGGTAAATGCGAACTGGCAACGTCTTATTTTCATGCTGTTATTGGCTTTATTTACTGTATTAGCCTTACGTGCAGTAGGTTCTTTGCTTATGGGTGCATTACTCGTAATACCTGCTTTAAGCGCTCGCCTACTAGCAAACTCGCCAAAGCAAATGGTCGTTTGGGCATTTGTGTTAGCCCAGCTTGGGGTGAGTGTAGGCCTATGGTCAAGCGCAGCACTCAATATATCTACAGGCTTGAGTATTGTCTTATGTATGGCTTTAACTTTCGCTGTTATTTTTATAACTCAAAAGCTAAAAAATCAAACACAGGCGGCCTAAATTAGGACGCCTGATGAACTGTACTCAATAATAAAGCCGCACAACTAAACATCACAGCAAAACCCCGATTCAAATATTTTTGCTGTTTAGGGGAGCGAAGTAATCTTAGAACCTTTGATGCTAGTCCTGTATATCCAGCCATTACAATCAAATCAATCGTAATCATTGTTACAGTCATAATCAGGTATTGTATCCATTGAGGCTTACCCAAATCTAGAAACTGGGGTAAGACAGCCAATAGAAATACAATCGCTTTGGGATTACTAATATTGACCACAAAGCCATTTAACAATAGCGCGAATACAGATTTATCTCTTTTTTCTTGTTGGATTTCTATATCTTTTATAGGTGCTGTCCACTGTAAATAAGCAAGGTATAACAAATAAATCACACCAAACCATTTAACAAACTGAAAAGCCAAAGGTGTCGTTGCAAATAAAACCCCCACACCTGCTGCCACCACCATAATTTGAAGTAGCAAAGCGATTTGTAAACCTATTGCATTCCAATAGCCATGCCTAAAACCATAGTTTAGACCACTCGACATTGAAGCAATTGCTCCCGCACCCGGTGAGATACTAATGACCCAACAGGCCAACATATAAGCGAACCAAACTTGCAGAGACATAGCAAAAAATAGACTATAAAAGTGGAATTATACTGTTTTATAAAACTATCTCAGTCAGAATTCAAACAATAAAATCAAGAAATAGACTACTAACGACTCTCCGCATCAGGCACAATAATTAAAGCTCATACTAAATTATAATTGAGGAGATACCTTCCAATGACTGCTCAATCTGTCATTTTGCCATTGCCATCAGATCATGCTCGCTTCATTGTTCTTCGTTTAAAAGACTTATCAATTGATGAATTAAAAAAACAAATTGCAGCTTTATTTGAAGCACGAGACCGTCTAATTACTCAGCATTCTGATGCTCAAATTAAAACAGCAGTCGCTTTTGGTCCTGAACTATGGAAACAGCTCTATTCGCAAACTCCTGTAGGATTTAAACAGCTTGAGCCAGAACAAGGTGCATTCAATATGCCATCTGTGCCAGCAGATGTACTCATTCATATTGCCAGCATGCGCTCTGATATTTGTTTTGCATTAAGCCAAGCATTTTTTGAAGGTATTAAAGATAAAGTCGAAGTTCTTGATGAGCGTGTTTGCTTCCGCTATTTCGATGGCCGAGATATGACAGGTTTTATAGACGGTACTGAAAACCCTCAGTTCCCAGATGACCGTGCAGAAACAGCTCTTCTACCCGAAGAGGCTGGAGTATTTGCCGATGGTAGTTTCATTTTCGCGCAGCGCTATGCACACGACTTAGAAAAATGGAAAAAACTTAAAGTCGATGCGCAAGAAAATGTCATGGGCCGTACCAAGCTTGAATCTATTGAATTAGATGATGATGTTAAACCGGAAAATGCTCATGTTGCCCGCACTGTTGTTGAGGATGATGAAGGCGAAGAAATGGAAATCTTGCGTCATAGTCTGCCTTATGGCGACGGCAGAGGCGATCAAGGTTTATTTTTTATTGCCTACACCAAGGACCTGAACATTATTGATGCCATGTTAAAACGTATGTTCGGTACCAGTGGAGATGGTATTCACGACCGTTTATTGCATTTCGTGACCCCACTTGATGGCGCTTATTATTTTGCACCTAGTGAAGAGTTGCTTGAAGAAATTCTAGAAGACTAAAAATAAAAAGAGGAGCTGACGCTCCTCTTTTTTTATTCTCATTCTTAGAAAGGAATACGCTTATATTTGCGATATTCAGGTTTCCAGAATGATTGATCAATTTTCTGCTTAAGCAAATCATCACTAATCGTTACAGCTACACCATCTGCCATTGCAGCTTTCGCAACTTCAAATGCAATAACTCTAGACACTTGTTGAATTTCACCCAACGGCGGTAACAAATCAGCTTGTGGATCTTTAAGCAATGGAGAACAATTTGCTAAAGCACTACTTGATGCCATTAACATATTTTCGGTCACACGCTTAGCACCCGATGCCACCACACCTAAGCCAATGCCTGGGAAAATGTATGAGTTATTACACTGAGAAATATTATAAAGTTTGCCGTGATGATTTACAGGAGCAAACGGACTACCTGTTGCAATTAATGCTTTGCCTTCAGTCCACTCCACAATATCAGCAGGTACAGCCTCAACACGTGAAGTTGGATTTGACAATGGCATGACTATTGGGCGTTCGCAATTTGCAGCTAAAGTCTTAATGATTTCTTCGGTAAACAAACCAGGCTGACCAGAAACACCAATTAACACTGTAGGCTTAGCATTTTTAACAACATCAAGTAGTGAAATCACTTCTTCAATATTGCCCCACTGATCAATCACCTCAGCTTTTTGTGCCAACTTACGTTGGAAGTCGAGCAAATTTGGTTGATTCTCGGTGATCAAACCAAAACGGTCTACCATATAAACGCGAGCACGCGCTTCCGCATCAGTTAAACCTTCAGCAACCATTTGAGCAACTATTTGCTCCGCGATACCACAACCTGCCGAACCTGCACCTAAGAAAGCAATTGTTTGATCTTTTAATTGCTTGCCCGCTGCACGGCTCGCAGCAATCAAACTACCTACAGATACCGCCGCTGTTCCTTGAATATCATCATTAAAACAACAAATTTTATCGCGATATTTTTCTAAAAGTGGCATCGCATTTTTTTGTGCGAAATCTTCAAACTGAATTAATGCTTTTGGCCAACGACGCTTCACAGCATCAATCACCATATCTACAAATGCGTAATATTCATCGCCGCTAATACGCGGCTGACGCCAGCCCATATAGATCGGATCATTTAACAGCTGTGGATTGTTCGTCCCTACATCAATTGTGATTGGTAATGTATAAGCTGGACTAATCCCACCACAAGCGGTGTAAAGCGAAAGTTTTCCAATAGGAATCCCCATTCCGCCAATACCTTGGTCACCAAGACCTAAGATACGTTCACCATCAGTAATCACGATGACTTTTACATTATTTTTATTTACGTTTTGCAAAATATCATCAATCACATCACGATCTGGATATGAAATAAAAACACCACGATGACGACGATAGATATCAGAGAAACGCTGACATGCCTCACCTACTGTTGGGGTGTAAATAATCGGCATCATTTCTTCAAGATGATTTTCGATTAGATGATAGAACAAGGTTTCATTGGTATCTTGGATATTACGCAGATAGATATGTCGGTTAATATCATCAGTGAAAGCGCAATATTGTTGATAAGAGCGCTGGCTCTGCTCTTCAATAGTTTCAATAATATGGGGGAGTAAACCGTGTAAGTTAAAGTTACTTCTTTCTTCTTCAGTGAAAGCAGAACCTTTGTTTAGAAGTGGTAACTCTAAAAGTGTAAAACCTGCATATGGGATATAAAGGGGATGTTTACTTGGGTGTCCTGATATCATTGCCTATCTCATTTTCCAGCTTAGAGTAGAGAAAAACACGTTTTTGTATGGTCTCTAAAACTCTTTGTGCGTATAAGCTTAAGCCTAATTCGTTCAAAATAGATATTTTAAACCGTGATGGTAAAATTAAAGACTATTTAGTTAAAACATGTATAAAAATAAACAATAAATATCAATATCTTAATAATTTTATATTTTTAAAAAATCTTTTATTATTTTAATTTTATTGGTCTAAACTATACATTTTAATACTACCATATATTTCCCCAAGAAATAATGGTAGGTTTTTAGTGTCATTTACTGATTAAAAAACCACAGAAGGCTTGTATTTATTTGTTTTTAGAATAATGAGACAGTCCACCCTGCAATATTCATTTAAAAAATAATACTCGTTAAGTTGCACAAAAAGAATTACTCGAATATTAAATCCACTCCCCTAACTCCTAGGAAATTTGCTATATTTGACGTTTTTCTGCGACATCTATTTTCGATTGATATGAATACGGCAATACAAGCAGCTCTCGACCATGCAGTGCAAACTCTTCAACAAGAAGGGGTGCTTCCTTCCGACTGGAAAAACACAAGCAACTTAACACGCACCAAAGACCGAAGCCATGGCGACTTTGCTTCTAATATTGCCATGATCGGCTCGAAAGCTGCTGGTATGAAACCACGAGATTTAGCTGAGAAAGTTCTAACTGCATTACCAGAAGTTGCAGATATCAGCAAAGCTGAAATCGCAGGACCTGGTTTTATTAACTTCTTTTTAAATGCAGACCAGCGCTTTGCTATTCTTGACCAGATTCAAGCACAAAAAGAAATCTTTGGTCGCAGCCAAGCGAATGCAGCGAAAAAGATCCAAGTTGAATTTGTTTCTGCAAACCCAACGTCTAGTCTACATGTAGGACATGGCCGTGGCGCTGCATATGGTATGACTGTTGCTACGTTACTTGAAGCAACAGGTGCTAAAGTTGACCGTGAATACTATGTGAATGATGCTGGCCGTCAAATGGACATTTTGGCGACTTCTACTTATTTACGTTATTTAGAATTACTTGGTCAAAACCTTGTATTTCCAAAAAATGCTTATCAAGGCGATTACGTTAAAGAAATCGCACAAACTATTATTGATAAAGATGGCGATGCCTACCTTCGCGAAGTGGCTGATGTCTATAAAGATGTGCCAGAAGACGTACAATATGCAGAAGAACTAGATAGCGACGGCAATAAAGTCGTTTTATCTGGCGACAAAGAAAAACACATTGATGGACTTATTGCCAATTCACAACAGTTGTTAGGTGAAGGCTACCGCGTATTCCACCAAGCTGCTCTTCATGCCATTTTAGATGACATTAAAGATGACCTTGCTGACTTCGGTGTAACCTTCAATCAATGGTTTAGTGAAGCATCTCTTAGTGCAAAAATTGATGAAGCTTTAGAAACACTTGATCAACGTGGCTTCCTTTATGAAAAAGATGGCAACATCTGGTTTAAATCAACTGAATTTGGTGATGAAAAAGACCGTGTTGTTAAACGTCGTAACGGCCAAACTACATACTTTGCATCAGACATTGCATATCACTTGAATAAATTACAACGTGGTTATACGGACCTAATCGACATTTGGGGCTCTGACCACCACGGCTATATTTCTCGCGTAAAAGCGGCAATTGATGCGATGGGTTACGACTCTAAAAAATTAACTGTACTTTTGGTTCAGTTCGTAAGTCTATGGCGTGGTGGCGAGATGGTTCAAATGTCATCTCGTTCAGGTCAGTTCGTGACTTTACGTGACTTGCGTAAAGAAGTGGGCAATGACGCGGCTCGTTTCTACTACGTAATGCGTAAGAGCGAACAACACATCGACTTCGACCTTGACCTTGCTGTGTCACAAAGTAAAGACAATGCTGTGTACTATATTCAATATGCGCATGCACGTATTTGCCGTATGTTGGAAAAAGCAGCAAGCACAAATTTACAATTCGATGTAAACACTGCTCGTCCACATGCGACACGTTTGTCTCTTGATGCTGAAACTGAGATTCTTGCTAAATTAGCAGCTTATCCAGATGCAGTGTTGCGAGCTGCAAATGCTTATGAACCACATCAGTTGGGTAACTATTTAAAAGAGTTAGCTGCCTTGTTCCACGGTTGGTACAATGAACATAAAGTATTAAGCGATGATGCCGAGCTTACACAAGCACGTTTATTACTTTCAATCAATGTACAACAAGTGTTGCGCAATGGTTTAGAATTGCTTGGTGTTTCTGCACCAGAATCTATGTAAAAATTATATTACATGGCACTAAAATAAAGGTCATGCAATATATAGTAAGCAGTGGTTTGTAGAGTTAAAATAGCTAATACGAACCACTGTTTCAGCATCGTAATACGAGACTCAAACTCGAATTAAAACAATCAAAATACAGAGGAATAATCCACGTGTTTGGCAAAACGCAACGCGGTGTATCTGAAAGACCTAACAAGCCTAAAAAGCCCCTAATTCCTAAATGGTTAGGGACACTTGTCGCTATTTTGGCGGTCTTATGTATCGCTGTAGTGCTTATGCTTTGGAAACCTTGGCAACCTGTTCCCGCAAAAAATCAGATTACCTCTGAACACTATCAAGAAGAAGATACCAATAAAGACTATCGTTTCTACGATCTATTACCTCAACAACAAGTAACACCTATTCCAGAGCAAGCGATTCCTGAGAGCAAAAATCAAGGTACAGCCATGATTGTTGAGGCACCAAGTGCAGCTCAACCAGCAGCTTCAGAAAGTGCAGGAATTGATGCTAATCCATCAGCCACTGCTCCTCAGCAACCAACCTATATTTTACAGGTTCGCAGCTATAATGACCCCGATCAGGCTGACGCTCGCCGTGCAGAAATCATTTTGAATGGCTTATCTGCAGATGTAGTCAAAAGTAGTGAAAATGGGCAAATATGGTACCGTGTTATTTCAGGTCCTTATGACTCCCAAGATGCTGCATTGGCCGCTCAACAGACCTTACAACACAGCGGCATTGATTCCATCGTGATCAAACGCAAGTAAACGGCAAATAAAAAAGGAACAAATAATTGTTCCTTTTCTTTTAAATATCAGCACAATTCCTTTCATTAGTACCCATTCCCTTTTGTTTCGCTTTCTGAAATGCGGGTCTTTGCTGAATACGATGTAAAAAAGCCTGAATATTAGGGTATTTCCCTTGCAAACGTGATTGCAAAGCTTCCAGTGGGAAACTCATCTGAATATCAGCAAATGAAAAATCGCCTGCGAAATATTCATGCTCTGCCAAATAGTTTTCTAAAAAACTAATATGATCTTTCATACGTGGGCGAACAAAATTTGCCTTCACCCCTTCCGTGATTTTTTTTGCTACGGGTTGAATTAACCATGGCACATGCTTGTTTACACTATTCATGACCAAAGTCATGACTAATAGTGGCATAAGTGAACCTTCAGCATAGTGCATCCAATAAATATACTGCTGTAAATCTTGGGGCTGTGTAGGTTTAAATTGCTGCTTTTGATCATAATGCTGCTGTAAATATTCCAAGATCACAGCAGATTCTGCGATGACTTGCTCATCATCAGTCAAAATCGGAGCTTTACCTAAAGGATGAATACATTTCAATGTTTCTGGAGCGGAATAGTTAGGTAAGCGTTGATAATAATGAATATCATAATCTAAGCTTAACTCTTCTAAAGCCCATAAAATTCGAAACGATCGCGAACATTCCAGGTGGTGTACACTAATCATGTTATTGCCTGCTTTTATTTTTCTTTTTACATAAAAAACAGCATGTGAACATGCTGTTTTATTCCATTTGTGGAATGGATATAAAATCATCCACCTCCACAAAATAGCATTTTTACACTGTAACAAGCACAGTATGAATGTCTAAACTACGTAACAAAGTTTTAGTCACTGGCGTTTTACTACATACCGTTAAGATTTTTTGCTGAAGTTCTTCATCTGGTAAGTCTTTAAAAACAATACGACGTTCTATATGTTCTTCATGCTCTCTATTGGTATGAAAATCAATTTCAACCGAAAACTCACCAAAATCATAACCTTTATGCTTTGCATACATTCTTAAAGTGATAAGCGTACACGCAGCTAAACTTCCAGTGAGCAAATCATAGGGTGCTGGGCCTTGGTCCTGCCCTTCAAGTTTTTCAGGCTCATCACAAAAATATTGATGACGTCCACTGGTGATTTCACCCTTCCATTGTTCAGCAAGGGGCTTTGCTTTACTGCTTGCGATTACTGCTGTCATTTTGATGCTCTCATTTGATCTGGAAGAACAGGGGCTTCTAAACGTGCACCCACATAATCTGGAATTTCACCAAAACGCGCATCATGGTTAATCCATTGCTCGCGTGCTTCTTTTAAATCATCCATTGTACGTGCAACAAAATTCCACCAGAGTAAAATTGGCGTTTCAAACGGTTCACCACCAATCAAAAGAATACGATTGCCTTTTTTTACTTCAATCTCAATTTCACTCAATCCAGTATCTAATACCACCATGTTGTCAGCAGTTAACTCATGACCATTTACATGGGCAACACCTTCTAATGCCATAAAGCCATATTCATAATTAGGATTTAATGGAATACGGGTTTTAGTATCTTCGGTAGCAATTAAGTCGACACCAACTAATGCCGTATGAACCACTACTGGAGAAGTAGTTGCCAAATATTCACCCACAAGAACAGTAAATTCTAGACCGTCTTTTTCAACTACAGGTAGCTCTGGGTAATGTTCAAATTTCGGATCCATATTGCGCTTAGTATCTGGCAAAGCAATCCAAAGCTGCGCAGCGTGCATTTGAGTTTCTGTATCAGGTGCAACTTCTGTATGTGAAATGCCGTGACCTGCTGTCATTAAGTTCACTTGCTTAGGACGAATAAGTTGTTTTGAACCCAAGCTATCAGTATGCATCATGGTGCCTTCGATCATCCACGTGAAGGTTTGCAAACCAATATGAGGATGAGGACCAACATCTAAACCATCACCAGCAGGAAAGCTTACTGGGCCTGCATGATCTAGGAAACACCATGCTCCAATCATTCGTTTTTGTCGGCTAGGTAAAGCCCGCTTAATGACTGTCCCCTGTCCAATTTCAGCAGAGCGAATTGGAAATTCCTGAATAAATTGATTGGTAAATTTCTCGCAATCTTTTGAATCAGAAATATCGTAATCATTATTATTGCTCATGATATTACTCTCTTTTACCTATGCTTTTGCAATGAGTTGTTTTAATGATCTTAACAATACACTCATTATTCAATATAGTCTTTTAGTAATACACAGAGTGTTATGAATGAGACAATCAAAGTTTTAAGTATCAAAATTAATTTTTATCTTTAAAAGTTAAGTAATAAAAAAGGACGCTAACGCGTCCTTTTCTTTACCAACAAACAGAGGAAAATTATTCCCACTCAATCGTTGCTGGTGGTTTAGATGACACGTCGTATACAACACGTGATACATCTTTAATTTCATTCATAATACGTGTTGAGATTTTATCAACCAATTCGTATGGTAAATGTGCAAAACGAGCTGTCATAAAGTCAACTGTTTCAACTGCACGAAGTGCGATTACCCATGCATAACGACGACCATCACCTACTACCCCAACTGACTTAACAGGTTGGAATACAGCAAATGCTTGAGCTGTTTTGTCATACCAGCCACTGTCGCGAAGCTCTTGCATAAAGATGTCATCAGCAAGACGAAGAATATCTGCATATTCTTTTTTCACTTCACCCAAAATACGAACACCTAAACCAGGGCCCGGGAATGGATGACGGTAAATCATGCTATGAGGTAAGCCAAGTGTCGTACCTAATTTACGAACTTCATCTTTAAACAAGTCACGTAAAGGTTCAACCAACTCAAACTCTAAATCGTCTGGTAAGCCACCCACGTTGTGGTGAGATTTAATAACGTGTGCTTTACCTTGTTTGCTTGCAGCAGATTCGATTACGTCTGGGTAAATCGTACCTTGCGCCAAGAATTTCACGCCATCAAGTTTACGTGCTTCTTCAGCAAATACTTCGATGAATTCACGACCAATGATTTTACGTTTTTTCTCTGGATCAACTTCACCAGCCAATGCAGTTAAGAAACGTTGTTCAGCATCTGCACGAATAACACGGATACCCATGTTTTCAGCAAACATTTGCATTACTTGGTCACCTTCGTTTAAACGAAGTAAACCGTTGTCAACAAATACGCATGTTAACTGGTCGCCAATTGCTTTATGTAGAAGTGCAGCAACTACAGATGAGTCAACACCACCAGAAAGACCTAAAAGAACTTTTTCATCACCAATTTGTTTACGTAATTGTTCTACACGCAAATCAATGATGTGTTCAGGTGTCCAAAGACCGCCACATCCACAAATTTTATGAACAAAATTTGCAAGTAATTCTTCACCTTTTGCCGTGTGCGTTACTTCTGGGTGGAATTGCACGCCATAGAAACGGCGTGTTTCGTCACTTACAGCAGCAACTGGACAACTTGGTGTGCTTGCAGTAATGCTAAAACCTTCTGGAATCTGGCTCACTTTGTCGCCATGGCTCATCCAAACATGAAGTTGGTCTTCACGATCTTGTAAATTGCCAATCAGTTGGTCACGTTTAACGATATCAACTTCGGCATAACCAAACTCATGTACAGTACCCGGCTCAACTTTACCGCCTAACTGTTCAGACATGGTTTGCAAACCATAGCAAATACCCAATACTGGAACACCCAACTCAAACACCACTTGCGGTGCACGTGGGCTGCCTTCTTCATGCACACTCTCAGGTCCACCTGACAAAATAATGCCATTTGGCTTAAAAGCACGAATGTCTTCTTCAGACATATCAAAAGCATACATTTCAGAGTAAACACCGGCTTCACGTACACGACGTGCAATGAGCTGGCTATATTGAGAGCCGAAATCCAGAATCAGGATACGATCTTCAGTAATTTGAGTATTGGTAGTCATGACAAACCACTAAATGGCAAAAGAATTAAGCGCGTCATTTTAACATTTTTCACGCTTCGGCGCACCGCAAATCATCATATATCTTATTTTTTTCATTTCTGAATCATTTCTATCGTTGAATTCTTTGACATAAATTAATATTTACTTATATTTATCAAACATCTGGGTTAGTCTTAAAAACCACACACGTATTGATAAATTCATCACATTCTATGCAACATCACCATGAATTTGATGTTAAGATGACCCGATAAAACAGGCATTACCATGGAAAGGTAAATACCATAAGCGATATTTGTCTGTGCTTAAACAATTATCCATTTTTATGGCTTGTTGCCCCCTATCAAAATCAATAGAAATCTAAGGAACAACAATGCTTCAAACTATGATTGCAGATTTCCAGCAACATTTTTGGTTGTATATCTCTATTCCTTTTATGAGTGGTTTAATTGGCTACATCACCAAGGTGATCGCCATTCAGATGATGTTTTCGCCACTTGAATTTAAAGGCATTAAACCATTTCTTGGTTGGCAAGGCATCGTGCCACGCAAAGCCGAGAAAATGGCAACCATTGCTGTTGAACTCATGACAGCCAAACTCATTAAACCTGAAGAAATTTTTGCACGCCTAGATCCTAAACGTATTGCCAAAGAAATAGAAAAACCACTGCTTGCCGCAGCTGAAGATATTACCCGTGATGTTGCTCAAGAATATCAGCCGGGGTTATGGGAAGGCATGCCAGAGTTTGCGCGTCAAAGACTCATTCGTCGTGTACAATCAAAAGCACCCGAGATTGTTGAACACATCATGAGTGAAGTACAACGTGATGTGAACCGATATTTTGATATTAAACATCTTGTTATCAGCAACTTGCTTAAAGACAAACGCCTCCTCAACAATATTTTTAAACGAGTGGGCAAACAAGAATTTAAATTTTTTAGTAATGTCGGATTTGTATTTGGCTTCGGTATTGGTGTGATTCAGATGCTATGCTGGATTATCACGCAAGGTAAATACCCTTGGATGCTACCAATGTTTGGCGGCTTTGTAGGTTTTTTCAGTGACTGGATTGCATTACAAATGATGTTTAGACCACTTTATCCTAAAAAAATATTGGGCTATACGTGGCAAGGTTTGTTTATTAAACGTCAAAATGAAGTTGCCGCTGACTACGCAGCGTTAATTTCCAAACAGCTTTTAACTTCTCGCCATATGATGGAAGAATTATTTTCTGGTACACATTCTGCGCGTGTTATTGATCTGGTTAACCGCCATGTTAAACAAGAAATTGATATGCAAGCAGGTGTGATTCGTCCACTTGTTGTTTACGCAATTGGCGGAGAAAAATATCAGGATATGAAATCGCAAGTTGCTGAACGTATTATGCAACGGCTTCCAGAAACGATGAAATACGTAGAGTCTTATGCAGAAGATGCTATGAATATTCGCAGTACTTTAATTGAACGTATGCAAAAACTAACACCATCTGAATTTGAAGGTATGTTACGTCCTGCGTTTAAAGAAGATGAGTGGGCACTCATTGCAGTAGGTGCAGTACTTGGTTTTGTTGTTGGGGAATTACAAATCCAATTCATGCTCTAATTTTACGTCCCTAGAAATAAAAAAAACCGGATGAGTTGATCATCCGGTTTTTATTTTGTCTTGAATATTATTTCTCGATTGCATGATCCAAACTAATACGTCCAGCGCCATGAAGCATCAGGAAGAATAAACCACCTGCCATTGCAAGGTTTTTCATGAAATGGATGCCATTGTTATATTGCGCCGCTGCATCAGCACCACCTTGGTGGAATAAAAATGCAGTAAGAATACTAAAGATTCCAAGTCCAAAAGCCGCAAAGCGTGCTTGGAAACCAAATAACAAGGCTAAACCACCACCAAACTCAACCAAGATCACTAAAGGAAGAATTCCTGCTGGAACCCCCATTGCTTCCATATATCCAGCAGTTGCTGCATAACCGGTAATTTTCCCCCAACCTGCAACAAGGAAGATATAGGCGATAAGAAGACGCGCAATAAGGCTAATGAAACTGTCTGCGCCTGATTGCGTTACGATATTTTTGACCACTACATTTGGATTAAACATATTGCCACCTTTATTTAAATGCTTATTTATTGATGAGCTCATTCTAGGTTTGGGACATTGATAATTAAATACTCAAAATCCATATATATCGTTGCATAAACGAGATGATCAATTTGTATTTTTTTGATGCTTTATACTGACTTTCTATAGGCTCACTGCTAGGATTTGAGCACGGTTTACCACTTGCTCTTATCATGGAACTTATTGATTTTATTCTACACGTTGATCAACATCTCGCCGAATTTATTATAAATTACGGAACGTGGATTTATGGCATTCTATTTTTAATTATTTTTGTTGAAACCGGTTTAGTGGTTATGCCGTTCTTGCCGGGAGATAGTTTGCTATTTGCAGCTGGTGCTTTAGCAGCATCTACAGGTGCGATGGATCCATGGGTACTGGGCACCCTACTCTTCATTGCTGCCGTTTTAGGTGACACTGTAAACTACCATATTGGACGTTTTATTGGTCCACGTGTGTTTGAAATGAATTCTCGATTCATTAACAAACAGCATTTAGTTAAAACTCAAGAATTCTTTGCTCGTCATGGCGGCAAAACGATTATCTTTGCTCGCTTCGTTCCATTTGCCCGCACCTTTGCTCCTTTTGTTGCTGGGGCTGGTAGCATGAACTATAAGTTTTTCTTAACTTATAACCTGATTGGAGCATTCTGTTGGGTCGCTTCTTTTGTAACTTTAGGCTATTTATTTGGAAATATGCCAATCGTTAAAGATAACTTTACCCATCTTATTTTCGGCATCATTATCATTAGTGTTTTACCAGGCATCATCGGATTTATACGTGAAAAACTCAAAAACCGAAAAGCCAATGTTCGAGACTAATTAGAAGAAACGGAATACCACCGGAAGCATACATAAAATGAGTAACATGGCCGATCCTTTATATAAATGATCGGCTTTTATTTTTTTGATTGGACCCGTTAACAACGCTCGTCCAAAAAGCATCCAGAAACTTGCTGCCGGAATCAGGATTAATGTAAAAACACCAAATACGATAAGAAAATTTTCCGGCGAATTCCATGCTTCAGCAGGAAAGATACCCGCTGCAAATAGCAAAGCTTTAGGATTCTTTAAGGTTGATAAGAATAATTGACGTGGTCGAATATTACGGTGACTTTGACTGAACTGTTGTAAATGGGTGTTTTTCCATAAGTGAAAAGCAAGCCAGAATACATAAAGTACACTCGTAATATGCAAAATGAGCAGTAGTGCTGGCCAAATTGGAGCTGCTAAATGAATAAATACAGCCCAAAAGCTAATACCGTAGGCATAGCCTAACCATTCCATTGGGATAAGCCAGAATGCTTTAGATAAACCTTGAGAATGAGCAGCGGTTGCAAGTAAAGCATTTGTCGGCCCCGGAATGAGCAAAACAGCCAACATTGCCAATACAAAAAACCAACTCTCAATCATAAAATTTCCACAACATCCAAGATGGGGCCACCTTAAACGAAATAGGCAAAATATAGCAAGTTTGTGAGGACTTTTGATTATAGAAAATACAGAATTTATTAAGCTTTAAAATTTAAAATGTATTGATTTATATTAATTTTATTATGAAACATTTTGCTAAACTTTATTCATCACAATATGCCTTAATTAGCATATTGTGATGCAAAATTGACTATTAATTCGTCTTTTTTCGAACAATAATCGGGCAATTTTTAAACTGAGCAGCCTGAACTATTGCTTCTTGCTGACCTAAAACACGTGAAAGTTCGGTATTTTTCGTTGAAGAAGATTGTCCCATATTTACAGAGATAGATGGACCGAATCCCCAACCGCCTCGTCCCCAACCACCGCCGAGTCCAAGTCCAACACCCATACCGGTACTTTTCGGAGTTTGTACGCCATTATCGATATATTGTTGGATACGGTTATATTCACTTTGTAGCTGCTGACAGCCCAAAGATTGATATTGAGTCGGAGACACGTAAGTCGGTTTTACCGTCGTAGCACAAGCGCCGAGTAATAAAGTGGCTGCCACCAAAGGCGCAATATATAAGCCTTTCATCATTTTTCTCTTATCATTTTGGCTCAATTTCACCAAACAATATCTCATAAGCTTGAGTCAATTTATGTTCTGGTGCCAAATGAGCCAAAGGTAAATTTTTCTGATGCGATTCTTTCATTAAAACAGAAGGAGGTAACATGCTATTAAGTACAGGCAACCCTTCATCTTTCAACTGCTGAACCACTTCCCGAGGTAATTTTGCTTGAGCTTGAAATTGGTTGACGACAATTCCTTCAATTTCCAAGCGATCATTATGATCATCTTGCGTTTCGAGAACATTTTCAATCAATGTTTGTAACGCACGCTTTGAAAAGACATCACAATCGAAGGGAATTAAGACTTTATCTGCTGCTATGAGTGCCGATAAAGTAAAAAAGTTAAATGCAGGTGGTGTATCTATATAGATACGATCATATCGTCCAATTAAATTTTGAATTGAATCACGTAATTTATAAATTTTATGTTTACTTTCAAGAGCATGTTCAAGAGCACCAAGTGTCGGGCTAGCAGGAAGAACGTCTAATTTTGCAAAGGGAGTTGAGTGTACAAAGCTATCAATATCTTTATTTCGTGGGGCTTTTAAAATCGAACCTAATGCATTACCGATTAAACCCTTTTGTTGATTGTTTCCCAACACATCATCAAAGAAATTTTCGATATTTGGTTCTAAAATTGATTTTTCAGCAGAATAGGTTGCATCATCTCCTAAAAGGTACTGACTAGAGTTGGCTTGAGGATCAAGATCAATGACCAACGTTCTTAAGCCATGTTTGGCACTAATTGCGGCCAAATTTACAGTAATACTTGATTTCCCTACACCGCCTTTTTGGTTAAACACCACACGAGTTAACATGTTTCCCTCTGCATATTTTTTTACTGTACGCAGTTTAACCTAGAGCTTAAGCAAAAAGGCAAAGAATGTAGAACAATTAAGCAAAAACAGGTTTCACAATTACTAAAATAATAATAGCAATAAATGCGATCGCACTAATGATTAAACCCGCCCTACGTTGTGCCAATAAAAGAGTGTCATCTTTTTTAAAGGCTTTCATCAGAGAAGATAACAAGACTAAAAATAGAATAATTTTAGCGTAAAACCACGGCTGTACCTGAAAGTCTTTCATGACCAATAAAATTGCACCCGTAATAAAAACTACGGTAAACGACAAATGTTGTAAGGCAACTAATATTTTACGTCCCGCAGGATTTGGTTGCTCCCCTTGCACGCCTACAAACAGAGTTGAAGCGCGTAAGACAAAAACCATAAGTGCAGCAGCCACCGCAGTCATATGAATAATTTTAGTGAGTAAATGTGCATCCATGAAATTAGCCCTTAGCTTTTAGGTGCATGTGCACATTCTGGACTAGCAGGTGCTTGACCTTGCCACTCACTTGGTAAGTAGGCATGAATTGCTAAAGCGTGAATTTGACCTGGATTCATTAAGTCTGAAGCTAAGGCATAAACTTTTTGATGACGTTGAACTAAACGTAATCCGTTAAATTCTTCACTCACTACAATCACTTTAAAATGTGACTCTTTACCGGGGAAATAACCACCATGTCCAGCCGACTCATTAATAACTTCCAAATGGCTAGGTGCAAGGGTTTGTAACCGTTCAATCAATTGTTGTTCAAGGCTCATAGCTTTTCCTTTACGATTATTCGTATATTTGAACCTAGTATACCCTGTCTACACACAAACAAAAGTTGCTCTTGTATGCTTTGACCCCAAACAAAATGTCTATTTATTCGGCAACTTAACGATAAAAATACATCTAATTGCTCATTTCTGTTTTTATTTTATGCAATCAGCATATTTATTTGCATAAAGTTGTTGACCCATGTTTCGCTTAATGTATTATAAGCGGCACGCGGGAATAGCTCAGTTGGTAGAGCATAACCTTGCCAAGGTTGGGGTCGCGAGTTCGAGTCTCGTTTCCCGCTCCAAATTGGTTTTTTTTGAGAAAGTTTTCGTAAAAACTGCTTATATATGCGGGAATAGCTCAGTTGGTAGAGCATAACCTTGCCAAGGTTGGGGTCGCGAGTTCGAGTCTCGTTTCCCGCTCCAAATTTAAAAGGCCCTAGTCGAAAGACTGGGGCTTTTTTCTTTTCATTAATTCATAATTTTTTTACGGTCTATCTATTCACAGCATAATTTATTGAGAATGGTTCAGCTCAAAGCCAATTATTTCATTACTAGATTCACATTTTTAAATCGTCAGTTATAACGGTTCAATCTAGTTATATTTACAAGGCGTTGGAGTTATTCGATGCGTAGATATAAAGGGTAATAATTGAAAACAGTCCAAATTAAATCTTTCTAGGTTATGGCTTTGCTGTAAACAGATAGAAAAGATGAAGTTGGGTTCATATATATAGCTTTCAAAATAATACTCTTCTGTCTTTTGAGCATCATTGGTTGAGTCGAGAAATTGTATATGCTCAGGCAAC
Source organism: Acinetobacter sp. Li1LvA2 (assembly GCF_056156705.1). Classification (NCBI taxonomy): domain Bacteria; kingdom Pseudomonadati; phylum Pseudomonadota; class Gammaproteobacteria; order Moraxellales; family Moraxellaceae; genus Acinetobacter; species Acinetobacter sp. Li1LvA2. Next base: position 136,769 of record NZ_JBSICF010000008.1, on the reverse strand, counting down.
ACATGAAAGTTGAGCTTCTTTAAATGACGGCTCATTCCTTCGCCAGTACATTTAATATAGGATTCTTTTAAGGTCCATATTTGAAAAAATCGCTGAAATACACTGGATGAATCAGTGAGTTCTTTCTCTTTAATCCATTCAATTTCACTTAGGTCTAACACACTATCGACACGCATCCACTCGAATTCACGATCCACTTTTTCAATATCAACTCCTATTTCCCCTTCTTCAGTCACAGCAAGAATAATAACGTCCGCTGAGTGAGTAAGATTAAAATACACAGCCTTGCTGCCTTGTACAAAAGGCTTGCCGTTGGGATGTAATAAGAGGTTAACCTCATGCGGAGAAATGTCTAGCTTATCCGCCAAGACAGTCTTCACTAATACGCGAGAGATTAAGAAAAGGCGAGCCGCCTTAGGATGATATTGATCATATCTCAGCTTCTCTGCCGAACTGAGAAAGCCGAGATAATGACTCAATACCAAATGGTCTTGTGGTACCCGTGAAACTGGGCAGACATAAACCTGCACTTGGGCACGAACAGACATTAGGAAGCGGTAGTGCTGTTGTATTTCATCAGAACAGGTGCGAGATAGTCAGAAACCGCATCTACATGTGTAACGTGCGGATTATGGCCTGCGCCAGCGATGATATGCACAGGGATATCTGAGCTTATTGTAGTAACAATTGGGTCTTTGTCTCCTACAATGATTTCAACTTTAGAGCTAAGTTCATTTAACAAAGCTGTCTGAGTTGCTCGCTGCTGCGACAAACTAATACGGTGCATGTACTCACTAATATGCTTGGCTACCGACACTCGACGTAATGAATCCATCGCATAACCAACAGACGGATTTTGTTGTCCATCTGGATGTAGGTCTTTAGCAATCATATCTTTTGGCACAAAACGGAAAATCAGATTAGATATGGTTTTTATCTGAAACATTTTAGCGGCCTGTGCCTGAACAAAATAAGGTGATATGAGGATAAGACGTGCAACTTTATCTGGATATTTCTTTGCAAGATTCAACGCAAAAAGACATCCTAACGAATGTGCAATAACAATACTATTTGGCGCTAAAAGCTTTGCAGCGGCATCAATAAATTGATGGTTGTTGTCTTCCATCATCTCATAACTGCCTGAACGCCCAAGTCCCGGCAGGTCCATCATAGCGACCTGATCGTATGTGATTTTATTAATGATTGGAGACCAGCATGCACTATCAAATGGAATCCCATGTAAAAATAATGCAGATGATGTGTCAGAACTAATCGGCTGTTTAGTATAGATTTCTGTCCAATATCGATTCTGATAGCTGAAATGACTAGGTGTTGGCACTTGCATACGACCAAAGCGTGTAAGCACCAAACGATCAATCCAACGAGAAAAATAAGGAGTGATATTGATCAAGTCTGCAATACCCATTTTCGCTGCCATCGTCTCTGCCCCAGCAACATGATAGTGCTCGGTAGAAATGAAAGAGAGTTGTTCTTTAGAACCATCAAGCAATACCTCAGGTAATTTCTCTAATAGACCTTTGGGTACTTGTAAATGTGGTGTGCTGACTCCCAAATGCTCGGCAGCTAGGTGAACGAGACGATGAAATTTGGGTGTCTTAGGATCAAGCAACATATACTCCTGAGCAATAGTCTCAGGATAAGACATCGTTCGAATCAAGAAGCTCACGATATACTGCATATTGCATAGTGGCAGGAATGTGTCACGACCACCTGGCAATGCCAGCAGACGTCCCTGATAGAGCTTATCAATCATGTCAGCAACACCGATATATTGCATATCACCATAGTTATAAAAACCATCAATGACTGTCGCTGGATTTATTGCAGTCCATGGCACATTTAAACGTTTACAAGCCTCAATAAAAGCTTGATAACCCAAGATTTTTGAAGCTTCATAGCCACCATGTTTGCAATACAACTCATCAGCTGACTCTTGTGGCGGAGTAGCCACACGATATCCACCAATCCAGATAAATCGCTCAAGCTGCTTCAATGTTGCAGCCCATTCAATCAAGGCAAGTCCTGACTTAATATTGGTACGCTCAGCTTCAGCTTTGCTAATGCCCCAATTAAAGGATGCAGCAAGATGATAAATCACATGGATCTTTGCCTGAGCATCCGCTAGCAGAGAGTCCAGCTTAAAATCGCGGCTTAAATCATATTCGACAAACGAAATAGACGGATCGACCAGCCCTTCTGTTGCAATGAAACCTAACAGCTTATCTTTCTTGGTTGCAGCATTACGCAGCGCAGCAATCACCTGATGACCTTCACGCAGAAGATCAACGATCAGTCTGCTACCAATAAAACCTGCTGCACCTGTTACTAATATGGTCTTCCGTGAAAAATTATCTTTTTTTGCGTTATTTAAATTATCCATAAATCACCTTATTAGGGACTGGGCACTCCCAGTATTGTTTTGGAGCGAATTATCTTAAAAATTATATCGAACCTGGGCATACACCAGACTGTTATCTCTAAATTGTCCTAACACCGTATCATTTCTACCCCAGAAGCGATCTCCACCTACATTCAATTGCCAGTGATCATCAAGGCTGTAATTAATACGTACTCTCAACAATTCATTAGGCTCTGGTGCAAAGTAGAATCCTGTTACTTCTAATTTTAGATTATCATTCAGTAAATTAAGTGCATAGCGCAGCATAGCTCCATACTGATCCTGCTCATATTGGTCACTGATTGTTTGCTGATAACGGTAGACTGCACTCAATGATGGATTTGTTAAGCTGTCGGCAGATCTAAAGTCCTCCGTATGTTTGTATACGCCAACCAAACTTAGCGTGGAATTTTTCAATGCTAATTCTGGACCTATGACCACGGTCAGATTATTTTTTTTGTGCGTAAGATCTTCACTACCATTCGAGTCAGTGTGGGTATATGCCGCTTCACCGCGCCATACGATATCGTTATGGTTATAACTGAAATCAAATCCATAGACGGACATAGGATTATTTTTCAACTGCAATGTTGCCTCCCCTGTTGGAGATGCAGAAAGAATTAACAGATCGGGCATGTGGTCCAAACCTGAGAAATACGATGCACCCACATCGAGACCATCTACAGAATAATCCCAGCGCATTGCAAATGCAGGGCGGCTCTTCTTATCTATTTCATACTGGACACCAGAAATCTGACGCAATGGAATCACATCTGAACGACTACGCGGATACCACAATGCTGTCCATTTATTGGTTCCTGATTCAGGAATATATGTCAATTTGATTGCATCATTTCCAAGACGTTGATCTGTCTCATCTGGTACTAGGCGCGTATAGTCACGGGGCGATAGGTTATCTGTCGGATTAATCCCATCAGCTCTCCCCCAGACTACAATCTGGCGACCAACATCGACATAGACGGTCTGATCCCAGTTATAAGAGGCATACAACTCACGTAAGTTGCGATTTACCTTGCTCACCTGATCTGGGTTTACAGTATGGTCCGTTTCGTCTCCAATATTTATGTCGTAATGGATCTTAAACTCTGGATTAAACTTGAGCGTACCATTGGACCAGAAGCTTGCTTGTCCAATGTTTTTTAACGAACTTAAATCACGATCTGATGACCACACATCGAGTCTGGCTGAGTTCTGGCTCACAAAACTAATTTCGCTGTCATCTGCGTGAGCATGCTGCAGTAGCATAAAGCTACTGCAGCATGCAAATACCCAATAGGCACCTTGCGTCATTTTTCAAGACTCTGCGGTGAGAAAAGCTTATCGGATAAGGTTTTCTCTGCGACAAAATCATTGACGATAACTTGTGTCATATGTTGAGTTTGCAGATTTTTCGCCATAGATTTCATGGCCTGCCATCTTGGTTTCACTTTGCCGTAAGGACGGATATCTGTGAACTCAATATGCTTTAACGGCTTACCTGCTGTATCCCAAATGTCGATGGTTGCCGTAACAAAATTGTCTTTGAGGATACACATGCGACGTTTGCTATAACCAAAGTCACTCTTCACAGTATTATTGATTGGCGTTGCTTCAATCGTGTAGCAATCTTTGCCATTAAATTTGCCATCTGCCAGTTTAGTGTACTTCCAGTCACTTAGCTTATAACCAAGTACATCACCATAACTAAAGTCCGTACCAATAAAAGCATCCCCCTTATTCGCTGATGCCAAACGACGTACTTTTTTCAATGCAGGCAAATAGACAAACATGCTATCACTGCCTTTTGCATTCTCAATCAACAGCGTCGTGGTTCCCTGTACATCTGCTGGTGAGATGAATTCAGTCAAACGCATATTGTTCTGAGTATTTCCAGCAAGCTTAGTCATATTTTTAGTCAAACGTACGCGTTGCTCGCCGCTTTTAGATGTCAGCACAAATTTAGCACTAGCACTTGAAGACAAGAACTTAGAGGCATCATCACTACGGCTAACAATGTCTTGAACCTCATCTGCATGAGATGTTTTAGGCATCGACATTGTGAGCGCCGTACCCAACAAGAGACTTGTCACAACAGTTTGTGCAACGGTAATGTTCTTCTTATTTGAGGGAAAGATAAAACGAGGTTTCAACATTAGAATCATTGTAGGTACCATAATTAAGGTTGCAAATACACTGAAAAGCATCGCAATCACAATAAACATCGCTAGCCATTGATGCACATGGAAGCCTTGCGATAAGGACAATACGCCATACCCACCAGCAACAGCAGTCGCAACAAAAAGCGAAGCCTTACCAGCAGTACTTAAAGTTTTACGAATAGCATCTTTGATATCACTGCCCTCTTCACTCAAGATTTCTCGCAAGCGATAGAGGAAGTAAATGGCGTAATCTGCACCAATACCAACCGCCATGGCTGAGATCAGAGAGTTCGGAATATTGAGCGGAATATCGAGCCAGCCCATCACACCAAAGATCGCAAGGATCGAGAATAGAAGTGGTGTCAGGACAATGAGTCCAGCAGAGAACGAACGGAAAACTAGCGCAGAGATAAAGAATACAGCAAATGAAATCTGTAGAATATTCATCAGCTTGCCGTGAACCATCGTTTCAGTTAAAGCAATGGTCTGAGTCACATCACCACCGAAACTCACAACAGCTTTATCACCCAATTGACCCGCCATATATGTTTTTAGCGACTCAAGGATTTCTTTAATACGGTGATTACTACCTGTTTTTAACAGAATCGTGATCTTGGCATAGCGCTGAGTTGTATCAATGTAAGATTCAAAATCAGTCGGCTCACCAGACATTGAATACAGCAGCAGATATTGAGCAACAACATCTTTAGTTGCTGGAACCTGAAATGCCTGTGGCTGATCGGCATTCATTGCCTGATTCATTCTCTTGATATAGTCCACGATAGAGATAGTTTTACCGACCTCTGGAATTGAATTCGCGAACTTCTCTGTATTATCAATCGCTTTCAGGATTTCTGGGTTTTCAATACCATCACGAACTTTGGTGTCGACCATGATGTAGAGACTGTTTGTGCCACCAAGAGACTGATTCAAGAATCTGTCGTCTTGCTGCATTGGTAGATCGCGCGAGAAGAAGTTGCGACTATCGTTATCCACCACAATACGACTCGTGCCGAGAGCAAGAAAAACGCCCAGTACTGCAATCACAGTCATTAGCATCATTCGCGGACGAACTGACAAAATGACATCACCAATGCGTTTTGGAATCCAGTCCCAGATCGGCAAACCTTTGCGTGCAACCTTAGTAACCGAAGGCGGTGGTAACATCGAGCGAAGTACAGGAATAAAAGTCATCTCAATGATCAGCGTACTGATGATCCCGATTCCTGTAAAAATACCGAATGAACGGATAGTCGGAATATTAAAGGTCAACAGAGAGAAGAATCCAGCCGCTGCAATTCCGCCAGCCAGTATCATAACTGGACCAACACGAACCATAGACTGCACCACGGCTTCGCTATTTGCAGCTTTAGGTTCCATCCCTTGGGCAATCAGACGATCAAAATCTTCATAGTATCGCTTGAGCAACTGCACGGCGTGCCCTGCCGCGATGGCCAGAATCAGAATTGGTGTAGGAGAGTTAAAAATATCCATCGGCTGTTTGAACAGCCCCATCATGCCCATACCCCATGCTACAGACAGCAAAGCTGTAACTAATGGCAGAATCAGGCCTTGTTTACTGCGGAATGCTTCGAAGTGCAATAATCCAATAACCAACACGGCAATTGGGAACAAGATGTTGATACGCTTAGAGTAATCTTCGGCTTTATCTAAATAGACTGGATTACCACCAACACTGATGGTCATATCCTTAGACTGTTCAGCCGCTACGATTTTGTTGATCGGGCCCATCATCTTTTGGAAGCCTTCTGGACTTTCCTCAAGTTCAAGCAAAATAGCAGCAGTTTTCTGATCTTTAGATACGACTGAATTCATATAGATCGGATTCAGTGCCAACAGTTTTTTCAGGTGATCGACATCACTTTCGGTCACAGAACTATTCGGCAGTAGTTTCTTGGCATCAAATCCATCCGAATTGGCGGTGATCCCTTTGGCCTGACGCGCGGCCAGACTCATTAGAGTAGATCGAACCACACCCGGAGCATTATCAACTTCTTCAGTAATGCGTTTGACTTTTTCTAATACTTGCGGCTGATAAATATCACCCTGCTTCGGTGTAATACCGATCACGACCATGTACTTGGAGCCGAATTTCTTTTCAATCAGCTTGGTGGAGGTGATATAAGGATGACCTTTGGGGGCAAGCGCATCTGGATCAATAATAATTTTTACGCCAGATGCGAGATATGCCAAGGCAAGCGTTAAAAGCATCACCACCGTCAGCACAATACGGCGATGTCTGAGAATCCAACGCGCGTATTGTTCCATCACCTGATGAGTCTTGCGGCGTGGTTTACTGGTCTCGATAGTTGGTTTATTTTCATTGCCAACCGACTCATAGGCTTCACCCTTCTGAGCCAATGCCTCAAGATTAGCAACATCTTTTTTAAACTGAGCGAGTACCATCTTTTTTAGCAGTGCTGGGGGCAATACACCAAAAAAGCTGCCTGGCTCTGCCTCAAACACCCATTCAATCCAGGTGCCTTCTGCATGTGGTTTGAAACGGTAAGTTCCAGTGTAGTGAAAGGGTCCTTCCACTACTTTAAACGCATACAATTCATTCGGTACTAGATGTGTAATTTCACCTTTAAAGGACATCTCACGACCAATAAAGCTAAAACCGATTTCATACTTGCTGCCCACACGTGGAGTATTGTCTAGCAGTTCAGAATGCTTACACGACAATTGCCAACCTGCATCATTGGCCGGGTTTGCAAGATAGTTAAAAACCTTGTCAATCTCGGCCGGTATGAGGAAAGCATGTTCTATGGTCACCATAGTGGTTCTACCTTCTTGTATTTCTTATGCGGGAATTGGATACATCTGATCAATTGTCTGGGCAACAGCCACGACATTCTCAGCGTACATAATTGATGAATGATCACCAGGAAGATCTACCTGTTTAAAGGTGTCTTTGACCAATTGATCCCAACCTAGGCTTTCCCCAAAATCTTCTGGTTCATCTTTTGCCTTCACAAAAAGGATCGGGAACTCTTCAGGCTCTGGGAAATAAGTCTGGAGTGCGATGCCATTCGCCAAATAGGTATCAAAGTAAAGTCGGAAATCTGATGGGTCTGCATCTAGAGGCAGGACATTAATGGCCTTGGCTTCTTTAAGCACATGATCAAACATGTGATCTGGACTCAATTCACGCAAGTATTGCGCTGGGATCGTCAACTTCTTGCCATAAGGCGCAGCCAAATCACGGGCAAACCAAGACAAAAGCATCGCATCATCAGCATCTTCGGGCACATTTTCTGGAATTGGAGCACGGGTATCGATCATGACAATACCTGTGACATGCTGCCCCATTTGACGCAGCTGATGACTGATCTCATATGCGATCGCACCGCCAAAGCACCACCCACCGAGGAAATAAGGTCCCTCAGGCTGCATCTTTTGCATTTCAGCAATATAGAGCGTTGCCATATCTTCGATTGCCACTTCTGCAGCATCTGCCTCAATCAGTCCAGGAGACTGAATAGCACGCAAGGTACGTTTCGGATTGAGATGGCGCGAAAGCTCCATATAACAGAAGGTGCTACCACCAATTGGATGGAACAACCACAGTGGTTGCTCGTAAGTTCCACGGCGTAGTTCAATTACAATGGAAGGCTTAATTTCTTTATTTTCACGAATGATCTCACCCAAACTCTCTACAGTGGAATATTGGGCCAGCAAAGCAACTGATAGTTCGGTGCCAAATGCTTTTTTGAGGTGATTAACAAGCTTCACAGCAAGTAACGAATGTCCACCCAAGTCAAAGAAGTCATCATGTATACCAACCCGTTTAACCGATAAAATCTGCTCAAAAGTAGTACACAGTTCAATTTCAATCGGATCACGTGGTGCAACATAATCGTTACTTTGTTCAAACACAGGCTCAGGAAACGCTTTACGATCCAACTTATTGTTGGCCGTCATTGGAAATTCATCCAACGTCATAAACGTATTTGGTACCATGTAAGCTGGTAGATGGATTTGCATCGTCTTTTTCAAACTAGCAATGTCAATCTCATGTCCAGTTAAATAAGCCACCAGTTTTTGATCGTTGCTGGCTGTACTCTTAACCAGTACAACTGCATCGGTGATACCGTCGATCTGTTTGATAACATTCTCGATTTCGCCTAGTTCAATACGGAATCCACGAATCTTGACTTGGAAATCTAGACGTCCATGATGAGTCAAACTTCCATCCGTACGCAGACAAACTTTATCTCCGGTACGATAGAGTCGACCAGCATTTGGTAGAGATGGCAAAGTTCTAAATTGAGCATCTGTCAGTTCAGGTCGATGCCAGTAATCAACTGCTAGACCATCACCTCCAATCCAAAGCTCACCCATGACGCCCGGTGGGACTAAACGTTGCTGTTCATCAAGAACATAAAGCTGGGTGTTCGCTAGTGGTTCGCCTAAATCAATACACTTTGCATCGGTGATACGAGCTGCACTAGACCACACTGTAGTTTCGGTTGGTCCATACACATTCCAAAGACAGCCGACTTTACCCAGCAGTTTTTCTGCAAGAATAGTATCTAGTGCTTCGCCTCCACAGAGTGCAGTCAACCCTGTATTGCCGCTCCACTCGCTATCTAAGAGCATTTTCCAAGAAGCCGGTGTTGCCTGCAAAACATTGATAGATTTAGTATTTAGATAATCCACCAATTGATTGCCGTCTTGTGATACCTCACGTGGGCAAACATGTACTACACCGCCGTACATCAGCGGAATGAGCAACTCAAGAATCGAGATATCAAATGCATAAGTGGTGATTGCTAACAACTGAGTCTCAGTCGTTACTTGCAACCTATCATTCATAGATAGCAAGAAATTGATGATTGAAGGATGTCCAATACGCACGCCTTTAGGCTTACCTGTCGAGCCAGAGGTGTACATCACATAAGCGGTTTCACCAAAGGCCAGCGTCTCGCGCACTTTCTCTAGCTGCACAACGCCAGCTTGATTGATATCTAAACGCGGCACAGAAACGTTAAGAGCATCCATCAACTCGGTTTGAGTTAAGATGACTTTAGGTTCAGCATCTTCGATGATGTTATGTAGACGTTCACTTGGGAAATTAGGATCTAGCGGGACATAAGCTGCTCCTGCCGCCCAGATCCCGAGGATTGCTGCTGGCAATAAAGCTGTACGATCTAACATCAGACCTACACGATCGCCACGGGTAACGCCATGCGCACGCAAATACTCAGCAATACCAGCGATATGTTGACCTAACTCACGATAGCTAACCGCATGATCCTTCGAGGTCAAAGCATGATTGTCACCACGCTCATCAATCTGCTTTAGAATCATTGCCAGTAGATCATGTTGAGGATAATCAGTCGCCTGTCCACGAAGGGTGTCGAACTGGATGCCATCCAAATAATCAGGCGCAATATCTAACTCAACGATCTTACGTTCAGGGTGAGCTACCATCTCTGATAGTACAGATTGCAGCAGTTGCATCATATTCTCAGCAGACTGTGCAGAAAATAACTCGGAGTTATATTTCAGTACACCAACTAGTTCGCCTTGATATTCACCGCCCATTTCCAGCGTAAGATCTAATTGACCTTCTTGCTGGCGAACTGGAAAACTACCTAAGGTCAGGTCTTGGCCGACCAAAGTCGCTGGGGTCTGGATTGGCAAGAGTAGTTCTTTAAACTCATCCATGCCACCTAGACGTTCCCAGAACATTCCCACCTGAGCTAATGGGTTAATACTGCCATCACGCTTTGGTGAAACAGCTTCAACTACTCTGGAAAAGGCAACTTTTTGATGCTTGAGGCTCTGTCTTAATTGTTCCTGCACCTGCTGTGTAAATTGACGTAAAGTCTGGTCAGCATCAATGTCCATGTGAATAGCAATCGTATTGACAAACTGCCCCAGCGCATTGCGCAACGAGCGCTCAAGTCGACCAGCTACGGGTGTAGCAATAACGAGTTCATTTTCATTTGATAGCTTGTGTAGCAGGATATAGAAGCCAGATAGTACGAGTCCAAACAGCGTGATCTCATAATCTTTCGCTAAGTTCACAAGACCAGACGACACTGACTCAGGCACACGGAACACCAGTGAGCTACCTTTGTGTTGCTGCACAGCCGGACGAGGATAATCAAGCGGAATGCTATGCACATGTGGTGCATGTTGTAACGCTTTTTTCCAGAAAATTAGACTCTCATCAGCATCGTCAATCGCAGTACTCTGCTGCTTATCAGCATACTGTGCGAACTCGATTCCGTTCACTACGTCTGACTCTGTAACTAGTCCAAAACGTTTACCGACATCACGCAGTAAGAGACCAATCGACCAGAAATCCATGAGGGCATGATGAATCACGACTGCAATCACATAGTGATTTTCACCACGTTCATAACAATGAATACGCCACAGCGGTGGCTGAGTCAGATCAAACGGCTGTTTAGTATCCTGCTCGACCAATTGTGTCAAATCAGATGCATCGACATGGCGAGCATCAGAGAAGACGATATTAGGATAGATTCGATCCCAGATAAGTTGCTCAATACCCTGATCATTGGCAGGCATACTCACACGTAGCAGCGGATAATCATGCATTACCGCTTCTAGAATCTCCATCGGCTTATTGCCTAATGGTTGGTTGACCTTCACATCAAAGGCCACCACCATATTGTAGGCACTGCAGGTCGGCTCAAGGCGCTGGATATACCAGATGCCGAGCTGTTCTGCAGAAATCGCATGACGTGACAGAACTTCTGGTTCTAGTCGTACAAGGTTATTCACGAAGCAACTCCCTGTTGCAACTCAGAAACAAGATATTCAGCCAACGCATTGATAGTTGGGTAATCCCATAGTAGTGTCGGTTCAAGCTCTAGTTTCGTCAGATCTTCTAAATCCCCAGACACAGACAAAGCAACGATCGAATCAAGACCGTAACTGGTAAATTTTTGATCTGGATTAATCGTCTCAGGCTCTACGCGCATTTCTTTGGCTACTAGCGTACGAATGATTGCGCTCCAGTAAGCTTTATCTTTATTCATGGGGTAATCTCCTCTTTAACCGGTTTGGCATCACGTGGTGCCAGTGCAAAATCGATGACAGATAACATATGGTTGGTTGAAATTCGGTCTAGCAGATCTGCCAATGTGCTTTCACGTAGTGATGTCATTGGAGGGGATGCCTGCCCTTCAGCAGCATTTAGGAAAATGATCAGCCATGCGCCATCCTGCAACGCAGGTCTTAAACCATGACGGTTAAATATCCAAAAACCCAGCACAGCAATGCGAGCAAATAACTCGGCATAATCACGGGCCAAGCTGAAACGTAATGTTTCAAACTCTTTAGCCGCTTCTGAATTTGAGAAATAATCCTGAATTTTTTGATCTAGCGTGTGCTGCTCGATAAGAAGTTGATCAGCACGTTCACGTAGCGGGGACAGAATCTCAGCAGTCAGTCCCTCTGTAACGTCCGCATCGTTAAGCATCCCGATGATCGTTCCCAGTGACTCCATCACCAAGTCACCATCGCGGTTGAAAATCTCAAGCCCACGAAAATCAATAGCATCCGTCTTCACCTGTAAGTCATATAACTGGTGATAGCGTGCTTTAGCTTCGGCTTGGTCGAGATGGTTTACTTTTTTGCTACGGCCTTTATTGGCAGATTTGAGCTGAAAACTCAGGCTGTCTAGACAGACGGTGCTACTGCCGTCAAACACACTAACAATCAGATGATCTCTGAACGCTTTCTGGTACATTCCATCAGCATATGCATTTCTTAAGAAAAAACGTGACCCAAGCACTGAGGAAGTGATCTTAGCGAGTGACTCTACATACTCAGGCACCAGTACCTTAATGATCGGTGACCATGTGCTGAACTGATTGATACAAACATGTAACCCACGCGCACCAACGAGTGACAACACCTCAGCAGCCAATAGATAGGCATAGGCTGTAGCCAGTTGCTCACGCACCAGCGGAATGCTTATTACTTTTTTGTTATATAACTCACGCTCAATAGCAAACTCAGTCGCGATGCGCAGCATCGTATCGCCCGCACCCAAAGAGAAGCTGCTGCAATATGCACGCGTCACCTGTAGCGTCTTGAGTCCAAGCTCTAAGCCCTGACCTTCTTCACCGATCAGAGCATCTTTGTGAATTTCAGCATTGTTAAAGCCAATACCACTGATATCTAATCCGCGCATACCCACTGTTGGCAGACGGTTCAGGCTATAAGTTCCTTTAGAAACCATATGACGCTTATCAAGCCAGAATGCACTGAGGCTACGTGGTCCACGGTCATCCGACGTTTTAGCAATCAGACTTAAAGAGTCACCTAGAGTAGCGCGATTGATTGACCATTTTTCGCCATTCAAAACGTACTTGCTTTCAGTAGCTTGTGCAGTTACTTCACTAGATAAAAGGTCAGCTCCGTGCGCTTTTTCACTATAAGCCAGCGCTGGTGCAGCACCACTCAAAATTCGACTAGCAATGTTTTGGCATTGATTCGCATTACCGCCGATCCATACGATCACAGACCAAGCATTCGTGCTATAGGTCGAGTTGATGGTTAGATCACGTCGTGCCAGCACACGATGCAGATATAGCAACTCTTCACCAATTTCCATACGACCTCCAAGCTCTGAAGGTACATAAAAACGGTTCATGCCGACGGCATTCAGAAAATCAACAGCACGCTGAGGGTATTGCTCCTTCTCATCACGCTCAATGGCAGCGGACCAAGAAAAATCGTTGTTAGTATCATGTACGGAGCCTAAAATTTGCTCCAGACGAGCAGCAGATTGAAACTGCCGCAAATTAGATGTAAGTGACATGAGTTTTTGCTCAAATGATTAAAGGGTAAGGATTAAAACAAAGCACTTTTCAATCGATTAAAAATAAGCTCGCGCACTTCTCGTTCCTTGACCATTGAGTTGAGTAGATTGGAGCTATAACGAATCAGTTGCCCCCTCTGCTCACGATCACGGATGATGTCTAAGCCATTTTTGACATAGTTTCGAGCCATCACCGTTCTACGGTTTGGATGGGTTAAACAGATTAGTTGACCGCGCTCGATCTGCTCTTTAATTTTTCTTCTTCTAATTTTTCCGCTAGTGGTCTTGTTTATCCGACCTTGATGCAGCAAATAAACACCTTCTACAGGCAAACCGATATCAGCCGCGACTTGTTCTTTAACCTGAGTTCTGATGGTTTCAAAATTAAGTGTCTTGTCTATCGACTTCTTTTTGATCTCAAGCACAACCGTGACACCGTCAGAATTATCGAAATTCACTGCTGCGACACAGCCTTTACGGACAGCAGGATGTGCCGTTTCAACAGAACACTCGATATCTTGTGGATAATAGTTTTTGCCACGGATGATGATCACATCCTTAAGGCGACCAGTCACATACAGGTCTCCGTTTTTAACAAAGCCCATATCACCAGTTCTCAAGTAGTGCACTTGACTAGGCTTATCTGCCTTATCGAGGATGGTTGCAGCAAAGGTTTCCTGATTGACCTCTGGCTTCTGCCAGTAACCCGCAGTGACACTCTCACCTGCTAGCCAGATTTCACCGACTTCATCAGCCCCTACCTCTTTGCGGGTATGTGGATTAACAATACGACAATCAATATGTGCGGAAATTTTGCCACAGCTTACTATTTGCACGGCTGCCTGATCTTGACTGGTCTGCACCAAATTGGCATTCAACTTTTCACGATCAATTGAAATAGCATTGAGTGGACCAGTCACACCACTGACTAAGAGCGTAACTTCTGCCAAGCCATAGCACGGCAAGAAAGTATCCATTCTCAATTTCGACTGAGTATTGAACTTCTCCATGAAGCTTTGCATAACATGAGCTTTGATTGGCTCGGCACCGTTAAACATCACACGCACACGGCTCAGATCAAGCGTTGCTGCGTCCTCATCCGAGATGCGATGCAGACACAATTCATAGGCAAAGTTTGGTCCGCCACTAATCGTGACACCTTTTTCGCTAATGAATTGCAGCCACTTAAGTGGTTTACGAATAAAATCCAGCGGTGACATTACATAGCAGGTCAGACCTACATACACGGTCTGCAAAACTGAGCCGATCAATCCCATGTCATGATAAACAGGTAGCCATGTAAGACCGATATCACCCGCTTGTGTACCAAAAGCTTCAGCAATCATGACTTCATTTGCCATGATGTTTTTATGGGTGACGATTACCCCTTTAGGCCAACCAGTTGACCCTGAGGTGTATTGAAGGAAGCAGATATCGTCTTCAGCAATATGTGGAAAATCCTTTTCCACTAAGTCACGCTGCAATTGGGCATCAACAGCATGCAATATTAAACTTTCGTTTTGGGCTTTTAATGTGATAAGACCCGATAGCTCAAGAATCTTTTTGGTTGTGAGTACTATCTTTGGCTCACAGTCATTCATAATATTCAAAATATTAGAAAAACCATTGCGGTTAAAAGGCAAGCTGACAGGTACTGCGATAATTTTAGCTTTTAAACAGGCAAAGAACGATACGATAAAGTCCAATCCTGGCTCAAACAGCAACACGGCGCGATCACCGCTATCTACAAGATTCATTAAGATTTGGGCCTGACGTTGAACTTGCTCGTTCAGCTCTGCATACGTCAGAGATTGAATTCCACCGGATTGGCGCCCTAAATACTCGAAAGCAATCCTAGCTCCATTTGAATTTGCGTGGGATTCCAAAGTTGCAAGGATATTATCCGTACCCATTACAGCCATAACTTACTCCGATTAATTATAATTCACCCTTTAAACTCGCTAATTCAGAAATGACACTTCTAGCTGGGGCTTTTAATAAAAAATGAATATACTTTTTGTTTAAAATATAAATTCACATTATATTTTATGTGCGAGTGTTTTTTATTACACCTGTAAGGTTTTACAGGTTGGCCTGTTTTTATTAAGAATTAAGAAATTGGATATCTTTCATAAATTAATTTTTATTCAGTTCAATATAGTGAAGGCTGGCAATTAAATTAAACCTCTAACTCAATTTTTGCCCTTATTTCGTTAATATTTAATAATGTTTCTCAAGGTTTTTAGCATGCTAACTATATGGCCTGTTCGTATTCTTATTTTGTGAATCTCTTGATTAGATATCTTGTATTCACAATCTAATGTGCTGTTTATTTGCTTTTCTTAAGGGCAATAAATGATTCAGGCAAGGTCTCATCACAGCCTTTATTTATAAGGATAAAGCTCCTAAAGAAATCTGCTTTAATGTGTACTTGAATAGCATGAAGTTATGTACAGCGCCTTGACTAATATACAACTCTATAAATTAATAAATTTTATCTTCTAAGAACCGATAAAATGCCAATACCAAATTTTAAAACAACAATATTAATAAAATATTTTTAACTATAAATTTCATTTATTCTTTATTTTATCATTAAGTGAAAATATTATTAAACAATCCCATCAAATCAATTTTAAAAACTTTTATAAATAATATTACCCATATAAATTCGACTTCAATTAAAATTTTATTAAATTAAACAATTCTCAATTAACCCCATTTTAAACAAACATCTAACAATAATTTATTTTATTAAAATTAATTATTATATTTCTATATATCTAACTTTATAAAATCCCTAACATTACAGCTCTAATCGCTGCTGAAATTTTATTATTCACATTAAGTTTCTGCATTGAATTTCCGAGATGAAAATTTACAGTTCTTTCAGTTACACCGAGAATCTGAGCAATCTCTGCTGACGTTTTTCCTTCCGCAGTCCAACGTAGAACCTCTTTTTCCCGATTCGTTAAATAAAGATTAAACTGAGCAAATTCTGTTTCATTCACAATTTTAGCAATACTGGAATGTACTGTCTGAGATAGCCAAAACATATTAGTATATTGAGCTTTCTGCTCTTTTTCTGATAATTGGTCAGTGGATCTTGCGAGTGTTAGCATTCCCCTTGTACCAATAAAATCACGGCTTGACTGTGCCCAACCGACATTTAAACCATAAGAACGTGCCTCCTCCCAAAAATCTTTTTGAGATTGTGTGTTCGCAGATTGG
The DNA here is from genome assembly GCF_056156705.1 of Acinetobacter sp. Li1LvA2. Taxonomy (NCBI): domain Bacteria; kingdom Pseudomonadati; phylum Pseudomonadota; class Gammaproteobacteria; order Moraxellales; family Moraxellaceae; genus Acinetobacter; species Acinetobacter sp. Li1LvA2. The sequence goes on along the minus strand of NZ_JBSICF010000008.1, from coordinate 120,130 downwards.
CTCGACCAGACAAGAGGTTGAAGTGATAGCATACAATGCTGTACGGTTGGATCTACCCTCACATATTGCTGTTTAACATAACGCTTCTGCCATGCTTCGGGATAATTATTCAACATAATTGTTTTTGGTTCAGCAATAGATAATGGCGACTGCATACCATAAGCACAATAATCAAATCCAAGCTTTGAAGCTGTAGATTTGACTACCTCAAATAGCTGATATTGATTTTTTACCATTAGGGATGCTGATAGTAGATCTTCTTGCCAATTTTCCATTTACTCTCATTAAACCTCATGCATAAATCATTTTTATTTAGTTGCATATAGTGAATTCATAATCCAATTAACAACATTTTTGAGCCTGAGAGGGTGGTAAATTTTTCGGATAAACTGGTTTCAGAAAGCTTTTTAAGGTTGTTATATTGTACATGCGAATTATGCTTGAAAGCCTCAAATTTACAGGATGCATTTTATTCCAAAAATGAGTATTTTTTATTTTTAAAAAGAGCCTATTATTCCTTCTTATTTGTATATTTCTATTAATTTAACTAAAGAATAACATCTACTAGTGATACTAGAAGTATAAATTTTTATTTATTATTTAATGAAACGCATAAACATGATAATGATTTCTAAAATATTATTTTAATAATAGAATAGATATTATCTACAATACATATGAAAAACTTAAACTATTGATGGCCTTGAAACAAGCAACTCTCATATTGAAGCTATAGATGGGTCAATTTCTGTGTAAGTAAAACTTCCTGCCTGAAGTACTTTCTAAAGAACAGCTTAACGTTGTGTATCACCACATTAGGGCTAACCTGTAAAACTTAACAGTATTTTGTTGGCAATAATTTATGTTATTTATCTATAGAACTGTAATTCAAGTCACTTGAATAGGTAGCATGGTCATAATCCCCCCTGATTTTTCAATCTCAACAGATGGTTTTATTCGGATGAATGAAATCCAGCTTATGAATTACCCCCTCCAACACCTCATATCTATTGTTGAGACTACACAAATTGAAGACTCTCAAATTCTATATTGTGGGTTTACTGAATGGGCAACATCACGGAGCCCAGCTTTAAGTACTGGATGGGACTGGGAATTTATTGAGAACAATGGAATTGCTAGCTTAAAACGAATTGGGCTACCTCGAAGCAATATCATGATTGTTGATTTATCCGGTACAGATATTGGATTTGATGTTACTGAAACATTAATCGAAAAAAAAATAGATTCTTTGTTTTGGGAACAGTTCATTTATGCTCAAATCAATACAACGCAAACAAAGACTAAATTAAGTCCAAATTTCTCTTAGAAACCTGTAAATTCTTACAGTTACCACCTTTTCAGCTGTCGAGTAAAGTCGCCTGAAAAATAAGTGGAAGCACTTGTAATGAATGTTATTGCTGGATTCCAAAATAATTTTTCAGAAGTCCTATATACCAAATTTAAAAGTTACCGCTACAAGGTATTTGTTGAACATTTGGGTTGGGAGTTGAACTGTCCAAATAATGAAGAATTAGATCAATTTGATAAAATCGATACAGCTTACGTCGTCGCTCAAGATAGAGAATCCAATATTATTGGCTGTGCCAGACTACTACCCACGACTCAACCCTATTTACTGGGTGAAATATTTCCTCAATTAATGAATGGAATGCCTATTCCTTGCTCACCAGAAATTTGGGAATTATCAAGATTTTCAGCCGTAGATTTCTCGAATCCACCGACCTCTGCTAATCAAGCAGTGTCATCCCCAGTCTCTATTGCTATTCTGCAAGAAGCGATCAACTTTGCAAGAAAACAAGGTGCAAAACAACTCATTACGACCTCACCTCTTGGGGTAGAGCGGTTATTACGTGCCGCGGGTTTTCGCGCCCATCGTGCAGGACCGCCAATGGTTATCGATGGATATGCCATGTTTGCATGCTTGATTGAAGTGTAGTTTGTTAAATCAAAGTCTTAGATATTGGTGACATAGCAAAGATGAGGATCTTAAGCCCGAATCTCGTTTCATTCGCTAAATTTCAAAAGCCCTAGTCAAAAGATTAGGGCTTTCCTTTATTTGAAGAATCAAACTTAATATTAAGACTGCTCAGTAATTTTGGTTTTCAAATTTAATTCTGATTTCTTATGGTAAGCCTCATCAGTTTTAGTCTGCCAATCACTTGGCATAAATGAAGTCGATATGATCGCAACGATAGCCATAGATCCAATATAAATCATAATTAAGTAAGGATTACCCTGCCCAACACTTAAAAGTTTGGTCGCAATTAACGGTGCTAAACCACCCCCAAGTACCCCAGCCAACTGTACCGAAATTGAGATTCCGCTATATCGAATTTCTGCCGGAAATTGACGGGCAAAAAGCTGAGCTTGTGGTGCGTACATAATGGGAAAGACCACGCCAATTGCTAAAACAATTGCTGTCCAGACTAATACTGGATCTTTTGTGTTGAGCATGGTGAAAAATGGATAGCAGTAAAGTGCCAATATACATAAACCAAACATGAACATATTGCGTTGACCCACTTTATCTGACAAATGCCCACATAACGGTGTCATAAATAGAATGACTATTGCACCGCAAATGGTAGCAAACAAAATGTCTTGGCGTGCGATCCCAAGTTGTGCAGTGGTATAAGCCAATGTAAAAGTTGAAGCAATATAAAACCATGCATTCTCGGCAGCGCGGGCCAAAATAATGGTGATGAGTTGCTTTGGATGGTTTTTAAAAACCTGTAAAGCAGGAACTTTAACTTCTTCGGACTGCTGTTTTACTTTTTCAAAATCGGGTGATTCAGGCACTTTCACTCGAATGTACCAACCTACTGCCAGCAAAATAATGCTGGCAAGAAATGGTAAACGCCAACCCCAGCTAAACAGTGCTTGTTCAGGTAATAACGACACCAGACCCAACGCGATTGAGGCTAGCATTAAACCGCCACCTGTACTAGCTTGAGGTAAACTTCCCCAAAAGCCCTTACCACCTTCGGGTGCATGTTCAACAGCCATAAGTACAGCACCGCCCCATTCACCGCCCATTGCCATCCCTTGAATAAATCGCAAGACAACTAAACAAATTGCAGCCCAATAACCAATTGACTCGTAAGTTGGTAATAAGCCAATCAGTACTGTTGGGATTCCCATGAGCATCAGGGTCAGCAGTAACATCGATTTACGGCCAATCTTGTCACCAAAGTGACCAAAGACTAAGCCGCCTAATGGTCTCCCAATAAACCCAACGGCATAGGTGGCAAATGCAGCGAGCACGCCAGTAAGTGCATCTAGATTTGGGAAAAATAATTTATTAAAAATCAGCGCTGCTGCCGCACCGTAAATAAAAAAGTCATACCACTCAATGGTGGTGCCGACCATGCTTGAGATGCCTGCTAATCGATGTGACGACTTTTTAGTATTTGAACCGTTTCCATGTACTGTTTGCATCGTAATATCCTTTTTAGATTTTTTTGTTTTATCTTTTTTATGCTTATGACCAGCCCTGACCATAAGCATTTTCAGGTCTCGCTTTATCTCCTTAAGCTTTTTATGTTTTTGTAATGCGGTTTAGCTCAATTTTTCTAAAATTGGCTCAAATTTCGAATTACGTTCTTGCCACTGCGGTTGTTTGTCTTTATCGACAATGAGCGCGCGGACACCTTCAATAAAGTCACCATGCTCAAACCAGATATCCTGTAAATCACGTTCAAGCTGCATACACTGCGGTAAAGAAAGCCCACGACCTAAATCTTGCAGTTTCAAACTGGTTTGTTTAGCAATAAATGAACGCTGCAGCAAAATGCTGAGCATCTTGCTTGCCCAAGCTTTTAAGCTTTCATCTTGTTCATTTTCAAGACTTTGCTCGATTTCATCTAAATGCTGATATCCGAAGTGTTTACGAATACCTTCTGCCAACTGTTTGAGCTCACTTTCAGCAGGACGAGTAATAAATCGGGTAATGATGTGTTCAATTCCCTCTTTAGTTAAACTTGGCGCTTCAACGAGAGCATCTTGCAAAGCTTGTAATTGCTCGCTTGGCACATGGTAGTCAATTAAATCGAGGTAAAGCGCATCGCTACTGCTGATCTGCTCACCCGTAATGGCCATATAAACACCGATATCATCAAGGCGAGACAGGAAGTGGGTTGCACCAACGTCTGGGAAGAAACCAATCGCTGTTTCAGGCATAGCAAATCTAGACTTTTCGCTGCTTACCACAATGTGACAAGCCTGAGCCAAGCCAAAACCGCCACCTAATACATAGCCATCAAGTACAACAATGACTGGCTTTGCATATTCACGCAGTACATTCAGCATTTTATATTCGGCACTAAAGTAGCCTTTGTAGTCGGCCGTGCCATTTTTATAACTGTCATAGAGATAGCGAATATCACCACCTGCACAGAAGGCTTTTGGACTATTTGATTTGATTAAAACGGCCTGAATAGCAGCATCATTTCGCCACAGTTCCAATTGGGCACCAATACTTTTGATCATATCTAGCGACAATGCATTGAGATGAGTCACACGGTCTAAGGTAATCACGCCAAGCTTACCTTGTCGCTCAATCATTAAGTGATTTTCTGTATTCATTTTATTGATCTCTTATTGATTTTTAAAATTTGGCTTTCGTTTTTCAACGAATGCCTGCATTCCTTCTTTTTGGTCAAATGTTGCAAATATTGAATGGAACATACGTCTTTCAAAACGTAAGCCTTCAGTGAGGTTTACTTCAAAAGCTCGGTTAATGGTTTCTTTAAGCATCATGTTTGCAGTTAAAGAGCGTGCCGCAATTTTTTCAGCTGCTTGCAAGGTTTGTTCAAGTAATTCTTCTTTGCTAAACACACGTGCAACTAAACCACTTTGCTCTGCTTCTACAGCGCCCATTTGACGAGCGGTAAAACACATTTCCATTGCTTTGGCCTTACCAATGGCATGGGTTAAGCGTTGTGTGCCACCAATACCTGGAATTACACCCAAGGTCACTTCAGGCAAACCAAACTTGGCGTTGTCAGCACAATAAATAAAATCACACATCAGCGCCAATTCACAGCCACCACCTAACGCATAGCCGCTCACCGCTGCAATTAGAGGTTTACGGCGCTGTGCGATACGGTCTGCAAGATGAAAAAAGTCATCAAAATAAATATCTGGAAATACTAAATCAGCCATTTCTTTAATGTCTGCACCTGCGGCAAAAGCTTTTTCAGAACCTGCCAATACGATGCAACCAATTTCGCGGTCTTTTTCGAGCTGATCTAATGCCTGATTAATTTCACTAATTAATTCGCTGTTTAAAGCATTGAGCGCTTGAGGGCGATTTAATGTAATCAGTCCAACCCCATTACGCTTTTCTAATAAAATACTTTGCCACTGCATTATTTATTCCTTGTTCTGATTTTATAGACTACGTGCAATCACTAACCGCTGGATATCACTTGTGCCTTCGTAAATTTGACAAATACGCGCATCACGATAAATGCGTTCAATTGGGAAATCTCTGAGATAGCCATAGCCACCAAACACTTGTAGCGCACTCGAGCACACACGCTCAGTCATTTCTGAAGCAAATAACTTAGCCATTGAAGCTTCGTTGAGACACGGTTGACCTGCTTCTTTTAAACGCGCAGCGTAGTGAACCAGTTGTCTCGCTGCTTCAATTTCAGTTGCCATGCTAGCAAGGCGAAAAGCGATGGTTTGATGCTCAAAAATTGGTTTTCCAAAAGTAATACGCTCTTTGGCATAACGAGTCGCTTCTTCGAGTGCCGCACGTGCTAGACCGACTGCTTGCGCCGCAATACCAATACGGCCACCTTCTAAATTGGCAAGAGCGATTTTTAAGCCTTCGCCCTCTTTGCCTAGCATGAGACTTTTGTGAATGCGTACATCGGTCAGTGCAATCTGGCAAGTATCTGAAGCATGCAGACCAAGTTTTTCTTCAACACGAATTACTTCATAACCCGGTGTCTCGCGTGGGACTAAAAATGCACTAATGCCCTTTTTGCCAGCGCTCGGATCGGTCACTGCAAACACAATAATGACCCCTGCATTATCACCCGAGGTAATAAACTGCTTGGCACCATTTAAAATGTAATCATCGCCATCTTTCACCGCTCGGGTTTTAAGAGCTGCCGCATCTGAGCCAGTATGTGGTTCGGTTAAAGCAAAAGCACCGATCATTTCACCTTGTGCCAAAGGTTTTAAAAAACGCTCTTTTTGCTCATCAGTACCAAATTTTAAAATAGGCACACAGCCAACCGAGTTGTGTACGCTCATAATGGTTGAGGTTGCGCCATCTGCTGCCGCAACTTCTTCGAGGGCTAGTACATAGGCTAAGTTACCCGTGTCAGAACCACCCCATTGCTCTGAAACAAGCATCCCCATAAAACCGAGTTGTCCCATTTGAGCTAAGGTATCTTTCGGGAATGTCCCGTCTCGATCCCAATCGCTGGCATTAGGCTTAATTTGTTCTTGGGCGAAACTTTTCGCCATATCACGAATGAGTAATTGTTCTTCGGTAAATTGCATTGTTATTTCCTTTACCCTGCTTTAGCTTGTTGTTTAGCAATTTCTTGATTACGCAATAAAAAGCGCTGAATTTTACCACTTGGAGTTTTAGGTAATTCACTCACAAATTCAACTAAACGTGGGTACGCATGTGCAGAAAGTCGTCTTTTAACAAATTGGCTGAGTTGTTCAGCAAGTGCATCTGAAGGTTGAGCATCTCCAGCTAAAATTACAAATGCCTTAACCACTTCGGTACGGTCGGGGTCAGGCACACCAATCACTGCGGCCTCAACTACTGCATCATGTTCAAGCAAAGCACTTTCTACATCGAATGGCCCAATCCGATAGCCCGATGTGGTGATCACATCATCACTGCGTCCAACAAAGCTCATGCTGCCATCAGCATGAAGCTCGGCAGTGTCGCCAGTTAAATAGTAATGACCAACAAAAGGTGATTTTCGACTTTCTTTATAGCCGCCGAACCACATCATTGGAGACTGGCTAATATCGACCGCTAAAATTCCTGGTGTGTCTGGCGGAAGCTCTTCACCTTGTTCATTGACAATGGCAACACGGTAGCCCGGACTTGGGAAACCTGCTGAACCAGCATGAATTTCATGTTTTAAACCATGATGATTACACACCACCATGCCCACTTCGGTTTGCCCATAGTGGTCATAAATCGGAGCATCAAGCACTTGTTTAAACCAGCGAATTACTTCTGGGTTGAGTGGCTCGCCTGCACTACTCACCACACGGAACTGACCTTTTAACGGCGCCATTTGTGCTGGGTCAGCTGCCATCATCATGCGGTAAGCTGTTGGCGCACCTGCCAAGTTGTTAATTTTATAATCTTTCACAATTTGGCATAGGCTATCTGTGCTGAAACCACCTTCATAGAACAAGGTAGCGTGACCCAAGAATAACGGCCCAGTAATCGCATAGTACAAACCATACGCCCAACCCGGATCGGCAATATTCCAAAACGAATCTTTTTCGGTTAAACCAATGGCATCTTGCATATATCGACCAAAGGCAATCAGTGCTTTTAAAGGCACTTCTAAGGGTTTAGCAGGACCTGTAGTGCCTGAAGTAAACATGAGCAAGAAAGGATCTTGGATGCTACGCATCACCAAATCACATTGGTCGGACTGCTGCTTCACCTCATTCCAGAAATTAAAATCACCTGCTTTAAGTGGAGTACCTTGTGCGTCGGCCACCGTCACAATTGCAGGGCAATTTTCAATTTCATCAAGCTTGCTACGGTTGCCCATGTCGGTCACTACTAGCTTACTTTGTGCAAGCTGAATACGGTGCTCAATCGCCTTTGGACCAAACGCAGTAAAGAGTGGTTGATAAACTGCACCAATTCGCCAAGCTGCAAAAATAGTCACGATCAATTCAGGTGTTCTTGGTAATAGCCCTGAAATACGGTCGCCTGCTTTTACACCTTGTGATTTTAAAAAGTTGGCAAACTGACTTGACCATTCTTTTAGTTCACGGAAGGTATATTGCTCTTTTCGTCCGTCTTTTCCTTGCCAATACAGTGCAATTTTGTCGCCATCTGCGTGTCGATCACAGCATTCATAACAAGCATTTAAGGCATCAAGTGAACCTGATAACATGTGTTTTGCAGTGCTTTCCAAATCGAAAGTCTGTGCAGCATTTTGATAATCCATCATATCTTTTCCCTCAGTCCGGATTTGTTGTTATTCACGACAGGGTTTAATGTGTTTAAAGCCATCCTTTGGCTTTACCGTTACGCCTCTTGTGGCAGGTATTGCTGAATAATGCTCGAAAAGTCGAGATTGGCATTCCCGCGCATGCACATTTGCTGATAGAGCTGCTGTACCATACCACCTAATACAACTGGCTGTTTGACTTGGCCCGCGGCCTCTACAGCGAGTCCTAAATCTTTCAGCATTAGCTGAGTCGCAAAGCCGTCTTGGTAACCTCGAGATGCTGGCGCATTTTCATTAATATGTGGCCATGGGTTACACACATCCGAGCTCCAGCAACGACCGCTTGAGGTGTTAATGACGCCTGCCAATGCTTGTGGGTCGATACCGAGTTTCACACCGAGTGCCATACCTTCAGCAACAGCAGCCATTGAAATACCTAAAATCAGGTTGTTACAGATTTTAGCAATTTGACCTGCACCGACATCACCACAGTGAACAATGTTTTTGCCCATGTGGCTAAGTACAGGTTTCACTTCGTTAAAGGTGTGCTCATCGGCACCTACCATGAAGGTTAGAGTTCCTGCTTGAGCTCCAATGGTTCCGCCAGAGACGGGCGCATCACAGATTTTAATATTTTTGCTCTCTGCAACAGCGGCAATGTCTTTAATAGTTTGTGGGTCAATGGTACTGCTATCAATGCATAAGCTACCTGCTTTTAGCACTTCCAATACACCATTTTCACCCAAGTAAACTTCTTTAACGTGCTTGGCTGCAGGCAGCATGCTAATAACCACATCAGCTTGTTTTGCTGCTGCCTGTGGGCTGTCACATACCACACCACCTGCCTCGGCAAAGTGCTGAATCGCGACTTCACTGAGGTCATATCCATAAACATTGAGTCCGGCTTTGAGTAGGTTATGGGCCATTCTGCCGCCCATATTGCCTAGACCGATAAAGGCGATATTCATCCGTGATCCCCTTAACGTAAACTAATGGTTGTATTTACACTGCCAACTTCATGGCTATCTTCAAACCAGCGACTGGTAATGGTTTTAGTTTGTGTATAGAACTGCACAGCTTGTTTGCCGTATGGTCCCAAATCACCAAGTTTTGAGCCTCTTGAACCGGTAAAACTAAAGAAAGGCACTGGCACAGGAATTGGAATGTTGATACCAACTTGACCTACATCAATTAAGTTTTGGAAAGTACGTGCAATCGCGCCACTTTGTGTGAATAGACCTACACCGTTACCAAATGGGTTGCCATTGATAAGAGCAATCGCTTCATCAAGGGTGTCTACACAAATAATGGAAAGTACAGGGCCAAAGACTTCTTCTTTATAAATACGCATGTCGGTATTTACGCCGCTAAAAATCGTTGCACCTACAAAGTTGCCCGATTCATAGCCTTGGACTTGAACATCACGGCCATCGAGTAGCAACTCTGCCCCTTGCTCAACACCGCTATTAATTAAATCAAGCACACGCGCTTTAGCACGTTTTGAAATGACTGGGCCAATGTCAGTATTTGGCTCATGGCCTGCGTTTACTTTTAAGGTTTTCGCTTTTTCAACTAACTCTTGAATCCACTGTTTACTTTCACCCACCATGACCGCAACCGACAATGCCATACAGCGTTGTCCCGCTGCACCAAATGCTGCACCGACCAAGGCATTTAAGGTTTGCTCTTTATTGGCATCTGGCATAACAGCCACATGGTTTTTTGCACCCATCATCGACTGCACACGTTTGCCATGTTGCCCTGCAAGGTTATAAACATGCGTTCCAACAGCAGTTGAACCCACAAATGAAATCGCTTTAATATCTTTATGGGTACACAAACGGTCAACCACTTCTTTACCGCCATGCACAACGTTCAGCACACCTGCCGGAATACCTGCTTGAATCGCAAGCTCAACCAGCATCATGGTTGATAACGGATCTTGTTCTGATGGTTTTAAAACAAATGTATTGCCACACACGATTGCCATTGGGAACATCCAAAGTGGAATCATGGCAGGGAAGTTAAACGGCGTAATACCCGCACAAACACCCAAAGGTTGTTGCAAGGTATAAGTGTCTACACCACGCGCAACACCTTCAACATATTCACCCATTTGCAAAGTGCCGATCGAACAAGCATGTTCAACCACTTCTAAACCACGTTGAATATCGCCTTCCGCGTCGGCCAAGGTTTTGCCTTGTTCAGCCGTTAGTACTTGTGCAATTTCTTTCATGTTGGCACGGATTAAGTCTTGTAACTTAAGCATGATGCGCATACGTGCCTGAATTGGGGTCTGACGCCAAGAAGCAAAAGCATCTTGTGCAGCCTGAATAGCAGCGTCAACTTCTTGAACCGTTGCAAATGGTACACGACCAATTACTTCCTGAGTTGCAGGGTTAATAATGTCTTGCCATTCCTGTGTGTCGGATTCGATAAAATTTCCGTTAATGAGTAGTTTAGCGGTTTCCAATTCGATTTTTTGGATTGTGTTCATAACCTCTCCGTAGGCCATATTTTTATTGTGTTCAATTATTAGAAAATACTTTTTGATCGTATTTTCTTTATTCCAGTTTCAATTGAGACTAACAAAGAAAACTTTGACCACCAACGGAAATTCATGCACGATTGTTGTGCAAATATGCACAAGGATTACAACAAAAATGAAAGTGGATTGGGATCATCTACATTTTTTTCTGGTTTTAGCGCGGACTAAAACCTTGACCAACGCTGCGCGGATTATTGGTGTCGAACACAGTACAGTGGCTAGACGGATTCAAGCCCTAGAACTTGCTTTGGGTACCACGCTGTTTAAGCGTGAAGCGACTGGTTATGAGTTGACACTTGAAGGGATGGCACTTGTTCCTCGAGTTGAGCAAATGGAACAAGCTTTCTTACAAATTGAGAAACCACATCAACCTTTGCAAGGTCGTGTGCGAATTGGCACACCTGAAGGTTTTGGCACTGCATTTTTAGCCCGTTTATTGGCTGAGTTCTCTATTCAATATCCACTGCTCACCATCGACCTGATTCCAGTACCGAAAATGATTAAGCTCTCCCACCGTGAAGCAGACATTGTGGTGTCGATTGATCGTCCAACATCTGGACCCTACATCATTACGCGGTTATCAGACTACTGCTTAAAAATTTATGGCAGCCAAAACTATCTGGCGCAGAACCCACCCATTCGTGGTTTAGAAGATTTAACCCAACACCGCTTTGTGAACTATATTGATGATCTGGTTTATAGCCCGGAGTTGTACTGTTTAGAACGATTACCCTTAAAGCTTAACGCGAACTTCCGTAGCAGCAGTATTTTAGCCCAACAAATTGCTGTGAGTGCTGGTGCAGGACTTGCGATTTTGCCCAAGTTTTTAGCAGATGATAAACCAGAACTTGGGGTCGTTTTAGAGCAGCAAGTTCGCTTTACTCATACCTTCTGGATGCTGACTTTTGTTGATTTACAACATGAACCACGCATTAAGTTAGTTTGGGACTATTTGCGTAAGCAAGCCGATAAATATCAGCATTTGTTAGTTGATTAAAGAGTGTAAATAAAAAAGCCAATCACGGATGATTGGCTTTTTTGAAATTAATAATAATTAATCAAAAGTTTCTTGGCCTAGTTTTTTCATGCGTGGTTTATAAAACACATGATAGCTAACGCCTAAAACAACTAGCCATAATGGACTAACATAGAGTGCTTTTAATGTATCTGGCTCTAGTGCCAAAATCACTAAAGTGAACAAGAAAAATGCAATGACCACATACGCCATTAACACGCCACCCGGCATTTTAAAGGTCGATTTAGCATGTAACTCTGGACTCAACTTACGGTAACGTAAATAGCATGCCATGATCAAAAGCCATACACTAATAAAGAGAATCACACAGAGTGAACTTGCCAAAGTAAATGCTTCCATGGTGTTTGGAACAAAGTACTGAAGCACTGCCCCACCCATAATGAAAATACATGAGAAGATTAAACCATTTGAAGGTACGGCACGTTTTGATAAACGCCCCAATGCACTTGGCGCCTGACCATCTTTCGATAAACCAAACAGCATACGACTGGTTGAAAACACACCGCTGTTCATTGAAGACATCACTGAAGAAAGTACGACCAAGTTCATAATGATGGCTGAAACAGGAATACCCGCATTTAAGAACAACTCAACAAACGGACTTTTGTCTGCACGAATATGATCCCAAGGTGTTACTGACATCACAATAAACAGTGCCAACACATAGAACAAAATAATACGTACAGGAATCGCGTTAATTGCCTTCGGTAGATTTTTCTCTGGATCTTTCGTTTCAGCGGCTGTTGTACCAATCAATTCAACGCCAATAAAAGCAAACACAGCAATCTGGAAACCTGCCAAAAATCCGCTTACGCCTTTTGGAAATATGCCGCCATGCGACCACACATTACTTACACTCACAACCTCACCATGCGGAGCTTGAAAATGAGTGAGGATCATGTAACCACCGACTCCAATCAAGCCAATAATGGCCAAAATCTTAATGAGTGCAAACCAGAATTCAACTTCACCAAACAACTTCACCGTAAGCAGGTTAAGCCCTAAAATGAATAGTACACAGCCTGCACTAATCATGGCCTGTTGCATTGGTGAGAAACTGGCGCCTTCGGGCAGCCAGAAACTTAAATAGTTAATGACCGCAGACAAATCAGCAATACCGACCAGTACCCAGCCTAACCAATAAGTCCAGCCCAAATAATAACCAGCCCATGGTCCGATCAAGTCATAAGCCATATCGACAAATGACTTGTAATGTAAGTTAGCGAGTAGTAATTCACCTAATGCACGCATCAGAAAAAAGAACATCCCACCAATTAACATGTAAATCACGAGAATTGAAGGACCAGCGAGGGAGATGGTTTTGCCCGAGCCCATAAATAAGCCGGTTCCAATTGCACCGCCAATTGCAATCATTTGTAGATGACGATTATTTAATTTCCGTTGTAAATGATCAGGGGAGCTTGCCTCATCTGGATGATGAACCATTGTCATATTAGAAGTCCTTTTTATATTTTGCTTAACTTAAAATCAGCAACCTATAGGGAGAAAAACGAACCGTATATCGTGGGTTGCTGAGTCTATACCTCAGGACAAGATGTTCAAGTATATTTTTTCCTTAATTGATAAATCGTTTGTCCTGTTTTTTTTAAGTCACATTATTTATGTACTGCCTTCACGGCAATTTTAATTAATCGATCTGGGTACTCCAGATTAGCCGAAGTTTAGCATGTGATAATGCTATATGTACTTTGCCAACAGCCTCCAATTTGCACTGATGATTTAAAAATAAACAATATTATTCCGATAAAAAATCCAATAAAAATAAAAAAAGCCAATCATGATTGATTGGCTTTTTAATAAAACTTAATGATCGTTGACGAGTTCACGTCCTAGTTTTTTCATGCGTGGTTTATACAACACATGATAGGTAACACCTAAGATAACTAACCATACTGGACTGACATAGAGTGCTTTTAATGTATCCGGCTCAAGTGCCAAGATGACTAAAGTGAAAAGCATAAATGCCAAAACGATATAACTCATCCAAATGCCACCCGGCATTTTGAAAGTAGATTTTTCATGTAATTCAGGACGTAATTTACGATAGCGTAAATAGCACACCATAATGAGACTCCACACACTAATGAATAGAATCACACAGAGTGAACTTGCCAAAGTAAATGCTTCCATGGTGTTTGGAACAAAGTACTGAAGGACTGCCCCGCCCATAATGAAAATACATGAGAAAATCAAACCATTTGAAGGTACGGCACGTTTTGATAAACGACCAAATGCACCCGGAGCCTGACCGTCTTTAGATAAACCAAACAGCATACGGCTAGTTGAAAACACACCGCTGTTCATTGAAGACATCACCGAAGATAGCACCACCAAGTTCATGATGATGGCTGAGACAGGAATACCCGCATTTAAGAACAACTCAACAAATGGACTTTTGTCTGCACGAATATGGTCCCAAGGTGTTACTGACATCACAATAAAAAGTGCCAACACATAGAACAAAATAATACGTACAGGAATCGCATTAATTGCTTTCGGTAAATTCTTCTCTGGATCTTTGGTTTCAGCAGCCGTTGTACCAACCAGTTCAACCCCAACAAAGGCAAATACGGCAATCTGGAATCCTGCCAAGAAGCCTTCTGTACCTTTCGGGAATAAACCGCCATGCGACCAAACATTACTAATGCTTGCAACAGCGCCTTGCGGAGCTTGGAAATGGCTGAAAATCATGTAGCCCCCCACTCCGATCAAGCCAATAATTGCCAAAATCTTAATGAGTGCAAACCAGAATTCAATTTCACCAAATAGGCGTACTGTCAGTAGGTTAAGACCCATCACAAACAACACACAGCCTGCGCTAATCATGGCCTGCTGTATTGGTGAGAAGCTTGTCCCATCTGGCAACCAGAAGCTCAAATAGTTAATGACCGCTGAAAGGTCCGCAATACCCACCAGCACCCAGCCTAACCAATAAGTCCAGCCCAAATAATAACCAGCCCAAGGACCGATCAGGTCATGAGCCATATCAACAAAAGATTTGTAATGCAGATTTGCAAGAAGCAACTCGCCCATTGCACGCATTAAGAAAAAGAACATTCCTCCAATAATCATATAGATTAAAAGAATTGAAGGACCTGCGAGGGAGATGGTTTTGCCCGAACCCATAAATAGGCCGGTTCCAATTGCACCGCCAATTGCAATCAGTTGTAAATGACGGTTAGACAGTTTTCGTTGCAGATGATCAGGAGAATTTTCCGTATCTGAATGACGAGCCGTTGTCATATTAAAATTCCTTTTTGAATTCCTTTGTTAAGATCAGCAACCTATGGCGAAAATCGAACCGTATGCCATAGGTCACTGAATCTGTTCACCAAAAATGACTGGATAAACCGTATCTATCTTCCTTCTGTTAGATACATCATCATTTTTGGAGTAAAAACGAATTACTTTTGTGCTGCCGTCACGGCAATTTCAATTAACCAATCTGGATTGACCAAATCGGCCTGAATTGTGGCACGCGATGGAGCAACACACCCTTTTAACCAGTCAACCCAAATTGCATTTACGGTTGAAAAGTCAGAAAGATTTTTCAAATAGAGCTGTGCAGAGAGCAAGCGAGATTTGTCGGTATTGGCTAATGCCAAAAGTTCATCAATCGTTGCAAGGATTTCACGAGTTTGGCCTGCCACGTCTTGCTCGGTATTTTTAGGTACCTGACCTGACAGATAAACCACTTTGTTAAAAACAGTCACGGCGCTCATGACTTCGTTAGTGTTAATCTTTTGTATATCTGAATTAGACATTCGGATTTCCTTATACCTGATTAATAAATTGAACACGGGCGGTGACAGCACACATCAGTTCATAGCCCACCGTACCGGATGAAACTGCGACATCATCAATAGGTAAAACGACCCCTGTACTTGATTGGCCCCAAAGCACCACTTCACTGCCGACTTTGGCACTTTCAATACCTGTTAAATCGACTGCCAACATATCCATGCTAACGCGGCCAATTGTACGAGTGAGGACAGAGTCCACTAAAACCGGAGTACCTGTTGGTGAAATACGCTGATAACCATCGGCATAGCCACAAGCGACAATCCCAATCGTTATGGGCTGCTCTGCGACAAAGTTTGAGCCATAACCTACGCTTTCATTCGGTTCTAAATGCTGAACTGAAATAATTTCACTGCGTAAGCTCATGGTCGGTTGTAAGCCCCAGTCCGCAATATTGTGCGTCGGGTAGTCTGGCGAGCTGCCATAGAGCATGATGCCGCTACGTGCATAATCTGATTTGAGCTGGTCTTGATAGCGCAGAATTGCTGCGCTATTACTTACCGACCTTTCACCCGGTAAATCTTTAATAATTTCTTCAAATGCAGTAATTTGATAATCGATACCTTGCTGGCCGAAACGATCACCATCTGCATCTGAAAAATGCATCATGTGCGTAATCTTGGACACATTTGCCAAGTTATTTAAACGTTCCCATGCCTGAACATAGCGTTGTGGTTTAAAACCAAGACGGTTCATACCACTGTTCATTTTTAGGCAAACATCAAATTGGGCCGCATAAGGATGCTTTTCTACCCACTCAATTTGCGCTTCACTATGAATAGTGAAACTGAGTTGATACTGAACACAATCAAATAAATCTTGTGGAGAGAAAATCCCTTCGAGCAACAAAATTGGACCTGTCCAACCTAGAGCACGAATTCGTTTTGCTTCATCAAGATCAAGTAAGGCAAAGCCATCTGCTGCTTTAAATGCTTCATAGACACGTTCAATTCCGTGTCCATAAGCATTGGCTTTTACAACGGCAAAGACCTTACTGTTTGGCATAGCCTTGCGTACCACCGCCAAGTTATTTTGTAAGGCTTGACGGTGGATCACTGCGGTAATAGGACGAGGCATGATTATTTTCCTAACGTCCGTTATGCAGCATGCGCGTGTGAATAACGCTGAATTGAAAGACCATCTGTACTGATTTCAGTCTTATGATTCAATACGATATCACTGATTAATTTTCCTGAACCACATGCCATGGTCCAACCTAAAGTACCGTGACCTGTATTCAAGAACAGATTTTTAAAGCGAGTCGCGCCAATAATTGGAGTACTGTCTGGTGTCATTGGACGTAGACCCGTCCAGAAAGACGCCTGTGCCATATCGCCGCCCGGGAACAAGTCCTGAGTCACCATTTGCAAGGTTGCACGGCGGTCTTCGTTCAGACCTAAATTGAAACCGCTTAGCTCTGCCATTCCACCTACACGAATACGTTGGTCGAAACGAGTAATCGCAATTTTGTAGGTTTCATCAAGCACTGTAGATTGCGGAGCAAAAGCAGGGTCAACAATTGGAATCGTCAACGAATAACCTTTCACAGGATATACAGGCAACTGTAGATCAAGTGGTTTCAAGAAATCACGTGAATAACTACCAAATGCTAAGACATAACGGTCAGCAGTTAAAACTTTACCATTGACCTGAACGCCCTTAATTTCATCGCCTTCTACAATCAATTTTTCTACGTTTTGGTTGAACTGGAAGTTAACACCCAATTCTTTGGCAATTTGAGCTAAAGCATTGGTAAATAAATAACAGTCACCTGTCTCGTCATTTGGTAAGTGTAAACCACCAACCAGTTTATCTTGCGCATTTGCCAAAGCTGGTTCTACACGACCAAGTTCATTGCCATTTAATAATTCGTAGCTTACGCCGCACTCTTGTAGCACGCTAATGTCGCGTTGAACCGCTTCCATTTGTGCTTCTTTACGAAATAGCTGCAAAGTACCTTTAGCACGGTTTTCGTAATTAATGCCTGTATCTTTTCTAAGTTCACGTAAGCAATCACGGCTGTATTCAGCCACACGCATCATACGTTCTTTGTTCACAGCATAACTTTGTGGATTACAGTTTTTTAGCATTTGCGCCATCCACTGTAACTGCCACATGCTGCCATCTAAATTAATCGCAAGCGGTGCGTGATGTTGGAACATCCACTTCACAGCTTTAAAAGGAATTCCTGGTGCTGCCCAAGGGGTCGAATACCCTGGCGAAATTTGACCTGCATTACCAAAGCTTGTTTCTTCAGCAGGGCCTGCCTGACGGTCAAGAACAGTGACCTCAGCTCCTTGTTGAGCTAGATAATAGGCACTTGCCACTCCGATAACGCCGCTACCTAATACAATTACGCGCATTTCCATTCCCTCACGCACACCAGTTTATTTAACTAGTATATTTCTGCTTCAATAGTTTATTTCACTGTTTTTCAGGGTATAATCTAGGTAAATTTATGTTTTTCTCGCGAGAATTTTAAAAAAAGAGGAAATATCTATGCGCCCCTTAGATCGTATAGATCGCATGATTCTGGACATTTTGCAGCGCGAAGGACGAATTGCGATTAGTGAATTGGCATCGAGAGTCAACCTCTCTACCACCCCCTGTTCAGAGCGTGTAAAACGCCTTGAGCGCGATGGCATTATCATGGGTTATTACGCCCGTCTAAACCCAGCTTACGTAGACCGTAATCTTCTCGTCTTTTTAGAAATTAAGTTATCTGCCAAATCAGGCGATGTATTTGATCAAGTCGCTAGAGACTTAGTTGAGATTCCTGAAGTACTTGAATGTCACCTTATTTCAGGTGAATTTGACTACCTTGTAAAAGCGCGTTTAAAAGAAATGAGCGCATACCGCCGCTTATTAGGAGATCTATTAAAGAAACTCCCCGCTTCGGCATCGTCACACAGCTATGTGGTCATGGAAGAAGTAAAAGAAACTCTATATCTAGATGTAAGCAAGTAAAGCGAGCATTATTGAACTCGCTTTACTCACATTTTGAACATTAGAAATATTTTAAAATCGAAATATGTTTGTTTTGATGTTTGAACTTCGAGAACCACTTAACCGCTGGATAGAGTGCAAAAGACAGCACAATTGTGATTAACCACAGCATCCACACATGGCTCACCGACAAATAATTTCCATAATTTGCTCCCCATAGACTGAGTGCAAACACATAGATCAGTTTCAGCACATATAAATGCAATAAATAGAAGAACATCGGCACCGAGCCAAATACCACCAATGGTTTTAAAAATGAGTATTGCTGGATACGATCAAAAGCAACGAGCACAAGTAAGCCAATTCCCACATTCAGCAAAATAAATAGTAAAGATGGTGGATACTTAGTGAGGTTAAAAAAGCTCATGAGACTCAGTTGTAATGACTCAAAATGTTGCCACGGCTGGTCGCCATAGATATTGATAAGGCGTAGTAAAACAAACAACCCAATACTTGCCAAACCGATACTGAGTAAAGCGCGTCTTCTTTGCTTTGCAGTATATTTTGAACTAAAGAACTGACCTAAAACGTAGCCTAATAAAATCACCCCTATCCAAGGTAAAATAGGATAGCTTGTACGAAGCTTGATACCCGCAAATTCAAGCCAGCCACGTTCATGTAAAACGAACCATATATTCTGTAGGATGCCTTGTGAGAAGTGCACAGAATCTAATAAGTTGTGTCCAAAAATAATGACCAACGCTATACCTGCAAGAATTGGCAACGGTAAACTCACACAGCAAGCCA
Organism: Acinetobacter sp. Li1LvA2; assembly: GCF_056156705.1. NCBI lineage: Bacteria > Pseudomonadati > Pseudomonadota > Gammaproteobacteria > Moraxellales > Moraxellaceae > Acinetobacter > Acinetobacter sp. Li1LvA2. Next base: position 100,770 of record NZ_JBSICF010000008.1, on the reverse strand, counting down.
ACACCACCATGCTAATACCAATCGCCCAAATTACTTGTAAATAAATGACTTCGGGTGGAAAAGTCGCTGTCCAAGCAAAGTTCACAAGCGTAAGTTCTAGCACAATCAAAAATAAGCCACGTTTTAATAGAAAAGCACGCGTTTGCTGTAAATCTTGTTTTTTTGATTGAAATAAAAAAGTGGAAATTCCTGTTAAAAGTACAAAAACCGGAGCGCAAATATGTGCCAATAATCGACTGCCAAATACTGCTGGTTCTGTTACTGTTACGTCCATTGGATCGGTAACCTGTTTATGTAAATAGAAAGTTTCTCTTACATGGTCGAGCAACATAATGATGATCACCAAACCACGCAATGCATCAATCGACTGTAAACGTTCAATATTCTTTTCTAAAGACATAGCAGTAATCAATAAAATAATGTAACGTTATACTATTACATTATAGTTCTTTTGTCTTTCATGGCTGATTATTTATGCAACACAAATTAGGATTGTTGTCTTCGTTGGGTCTATCATTTATATCGACATTCACTTGGGCAGAAGAAACGTCAACGGTACTTGAGACCATACGCGTTCAGGCTGAAAGCACCCAAGAAGGTGTGAGTCAAAATAGCTCGGCGACTAAATTTTCTCACGATGTTTTAGACGTTCCTTTTAATCGTGCTTATGTTTCAAAACAAATGATAGAACAACAAGACGTTCAACGGATTGATGACGCATTAAGCTTGGTGAGCGGGGTTTTTCATCAAAACAGTTTTGGTGGCGGCTTTTGGGATAACTACTCTTTCCGTGGTTTTAGTACCGATCCCAATTTAGGTGCCTCTATGATCCGTAACGGTTTGAGTGTCAACCGAGGGATTAATGCTCCAAAAGATGTCGTAAATATTGAATCTTTAGAGTTTTTAAAAGGACCGATGGCTGCGCTATATGGTCGCGGCGAAACAGGTGGTTTGCTGAACCTCAACAGTAAAAAACCACAGTGGGAAAGCGAAAGTGAACTTAACCTGCGTGCCGATACCCAAGAACAATATCGAATTAGTCTGGAGCATACCGCGCCTATTAACGATGAACTGGCTTATCGTGTAGCAGTGGCTCACGAAGATAATCAAAGCTTCCGTGATCATGTCAGTAGTGAACGCTGGTTCTTTTCACCACAGCTCACATGGAAAATTTCAGACCAAACGCAACTCGACTTTGACAGTGAATTTACTGAGCACAAAGGAACCTTTGACCGTGGTGTAAGCACCGTCAATCATGAGTTTGTGATGGACCCGAAAACCTTTACAGGTGAACCTGACGACGGCGATTTGAAAATAAAAGATTACTTTTACCAATTACGTCTGAGTCACGAATTTAACCCTGACTGGAAGCTAAATAGTGCTGTCAGTTATAAAGACGCCAAAATGGTCGGCTTTGCAACCGAACCTCGTCGTATGCAAGCCGATGGACGTACTTTAGAGCGTCAACGTCGCTATCGTGACTATACGAGTGAAGATGTTCTGGCTCAGACAGAGTTACTTGGCAAGGTTGATACGTCGTGGGCTCGTCATGAAATTTTACTTTCAACCGAGCTTGGTCAACTCGACTATAAACAAAACCAGCTTCGTCGCAACCATAGCACAGGCTCACCAAACACAATTGATATTTACCAACCTGAATATGGTAAATATTTACCAAACTTAGCACCGTTTACCAACACCAAAGAACAGCAGCGTTACTTTGCACTTAATCTACAAGATCAGATCTTTTTCAATGATCAGTGGAGTGTGCTTTTCGGCAACCGTTTTGATCAGGTCGAACAAGATTTTAAGAATCACCTGACCCAGACTGAAAGCAACCAGACCCTTCATCAAAATAGTCCGCGTTTCGGAGTAAATTTTAAAGCTTCTGAGCAATGGGCGTTTTATACCAATTATGGCCGCTCATTTGCCATGAATAGTGGTATGAACCGAAATGGCCAGACTTTTGCTCCTGAAAAAGGCGAAAGCTACGAGGTCGGTACCAAATATAAAATGAATGACCAAAGTGTGCTTAGTCTCGCTTTGTTTAAAATGAAAAAACGAAATGTACTGACAACAGACCCAATCGACAGTAACTTTCAAACCGCAGCAGGTGAAGTGAACAGTAAAGGAATTGAGTTTGACTTAAATAGTCAGATCAATGACCGCTGGTTCGTCAATGCTAACTATAGTTATACCGATGCTCAAATTGAGAAAGACCAAGACTTGGCAAAAGGTGCACGTCTAAGCAATGTTCCAAAACATCAAGGTGCTGTAAGTACTAATTATGAATTTCTACAAGAAGGTCCGAGAAAAGCAGGTGTAGGAGCTAACCTCACCTATGTTGGCGAGCGCAGCGGACATAACCTTGATAATGGCTTTAATTTACCGAGTTATACATTGGTCAATTTAAATGGCTACTATGCCCCATCTGACCGTTTACGCTATCAGCTCAATGTGAACAACCTGTTTGATAAAACTTACTATGTTTCAAGCTATAGCGATTTGTGGGTTCAACCAGGTGAACCACTTAATGCTTCAATCTCGGCACAATGGAAGTTTTAATTCATCTATAAAGAAGAAAGCCCGAAAACTTTCGGGCTTTCTTATTAGAACATACCATTTTCATTGATGAGGGGGTCGGGCTGTACTTGACCGATATCCCAAAACTCAGCAATTTTGCCCTTTTCAAAACGACAAATATGAACCACAGCCAAGGTGGTTAAGCCGTTCATTTGCATTTCAAGTTTTGAATGCACAGCAACCAAATCGCCCTCTTCAATGACATGTTGAACATCAAAGACTTTGTTAGGAGTTTCAATTGCACTTTCACGCATACCTTCCTTCAAAGAAGTCGCATCACCTGCAAAATAAGGGTTGTGATGCTTGAAGTTCGGCGCAGTGTAATTGCTATAGGCTTCATCAACTTCACCAGCTGCGGCAAGCTCTAAAAACCGTACTGCAATTTGTTTTTGAGATAAGTTCATATTTATCTCCTACTCTTTATTTTAGACCTTACTGCAACAGGTCATCTTCGTCGTCGCCTTCCTCGAAGACATAGGCCATACAGCCCCATCCATCATATTCGCCTTGAAATTTTTCAGCGATACTGGCAAACCATTGCTCTAAATCAACAATATCTGAGTATTCAGGTTCCATGTTGACAAAGATGGTAATCACCCATTCATTTGGCTCAACAGAATCATCTTGGAAAAGTGAAACTTTTTGTTCTTGGTAAAGCAAATAGAGTGCACATTGCTCTGCATTTTTCTGATCTTGAAAAGCAATAGAAAATTCAATTTCATGCAGCTCGGTTAAATCATCCCCATCTTCAGCCATTTGCCAAAGTACATTGCCGTTATCGTCATCTGGAAATTGTTCGTAGTCACGAGTCATAAAGTGATCCTTGTTGTTGTCGCAGTATTAATATTATTCGACATCAAGAATACCCGACTTTTATTGCAATTTGGGTATATATTCCGTTCCCAATTGCACCAAATTGAATTTTTAATTGTATATAAATTTTAAAAAGGCACTTGCGATTCAATGACTACATCTTTGCCTTTTAATGGATGCTGAAAAGCCAAATATGCAGCATGTAAGGCCATGCGGTTTAAGTGAAAACGTTTAGGTTCAGGGTGATATAACTTGTCGCCCATAATAGGATGGCCAATATGCATCATGTGCACACGTAGCTGATGCGAACGTCCTGTTACTGGTTCAAGTAACACTCGACTTTGATCGATTTTTTCATCATAAACCAAGGGCTGAAACAAGGTTTTAGCATGTTTACCTAATTCAAAATGTACAATTTGTCTTGGGCGATTTTCCCAGTCGGTAATGAGCGGAACTTCTACACTACCCTCTTCTTCGACTTGGCCTTGCACCAAAGCAATATAATGTTTTTTGACTGTTCTGGCCTGAAACATTTTACTTACCGCAACTTCTGCATCACGATGCTTGGCAAACATAAGTAAGCCCGATGTGGCCATATCTAAACGATGAGTGACCTTAGCCAAAGGGAACTTTTCTAACACCCGCAAATAAGCACTGTCATGATGCTCAGGTAAACGGCCCATGACCGACAACAAGCCCGCAGGTTTATCAACCACAATTAAATCGTCATCTTCAAATAGAATTGAAAGCGGATCTTGTGGTGGAGCGTAAACAAAGTTGTCGTTTAAAGGCATGGTCGTAGAAACAGCAATGGAGCATGGCGGCAGATCATAAAGAAATTTCAGACCTACCGCAAAATAATCTATAACGCTCTACTCATGTTCCACGTGAAACTCAGAAAATCTTTATCGTTTTTTATTCATTTCTGCTAAAAGATCGAGCTGAATTTCTTGAATATGCGCAAGCCTTTCCCATTGATGCGATAAAAGATGGTCCATTTTTTCATGCAAATGGCGAATCTCAAGCTCGGCTTTTAAATTAATTTGATAATCATGTTGAGAACGTAAGCGATCTTTGGCTTCTTGACGGTTTTGACTCATCATAATAATAGGTGCCTGAATTGCAGCTAAGCATGACAGAACCAGATTCAGCAAAATAAAAGGATAAGGGTCGACTGGACGTACTACCATCACAACTGTATTTAAAATAATCCACGCGACCAGAAATAGCCCGAAACAAATTAAAAACGCCCAACTTCCCCCAAAAGTAGCTATTTTATCTGCTAGTTTTTCTCCAAGCGTCCATTTTTGATCAAAATCTGTTTCTGTATTTCGGCTAATCAGCTCATGCCGTTGCATGCTGCCAATCACTTCATTTTCTAAATTAGATAATTCGCCTTTCTCCGAGCGTAATAGCGACTGAACATATTTAATTCGATAGTCTGCCAGATCGGCTCGACAAATAAAGCTTGAGTAAGTCCAGTCTGGGTGATCTTTTAAAATTTCATCACTGATTACATTCCGAATGACTTCACCAGACACAAGATCTTTTAAGGGAAAACTTTTTCCACAAACGGCGCATTGGCGACAATGGTTTTTATTTTCCATATTATTGAGCTCGTTATTATGATAATAAGATTAGTATATAAACGATTTTTGCTGACCGCATCGTAAATAAAAATAGTACTCTAACCTAATATCTGTAAAGTCGCTGGCACTATTTTTCGATGGGCAGGAGTTACAGGTACCATGTACAATCGCCCAAGCAGATTTTTAATATGTACCACTGTGGTCACTGTAAACACTTGATTATCTTCATTTTTATAAATAGATAAAGTCACATTTAAATGCTTATCATCATCTCCAATGACTAACTCATTTTCGGTACGTTGTAGCAAAGTAAAAATTCCAATTCTGTCACCTGCAACATATTCATTTTCTTTTTTATTCAAATCAATCTGCTTAAAACTTCCTAAATCTTTAAGCCCAATCTTGGAAGTAATTTTATTACGCACATTCATGCTCCACTCTATGCACTGAGGAGTATGATGGAACAGCTTAATAAGCTGCTCAAATACATTCAGGTCGGGCTGACCCAACACAATATTCCACGAGTCGTGGAAGAAGGCATTGTTCAATTGGGATGAGATTTGGCTATCATGCGGCAAGGCAGAAAGATAAGGCTTATTCATGAATTATTTTCTTGTAAAGTATCGTTTTTATTATAGAGAATTTTTTAGGGTGTCAAGGGAAACCATCTATGGTTTACTTCAACAATTATAACTTTGTAAGTTAGAACCTTTTGCCTATAAACTTTTGATCTATAGCGTCCTAAGCCGAATCGAGACCTTTTGGGTGAGTACACACTAACGTTATACGTTTTGGTGCATGCTACTCTTTTCGATCCCTATCACACCCTTGAGATATAGTTTAGCCAGCACCCTGTGGGATTGTTTTTCTAAGAACAGCTAATTTTAAATATTTTTGGGAATTTTTACGCAATAATTTAAATTAAAAAGAATATATTTCCATTTCATAATAATTAGTTAATTTTAAATTCCACTTTATTTGTGTTTTTCGGTTTATTTTACCAAGTCATTAATTATTTTGAGTGACAGTACATCAAACTATAAAAAGTAAATCACCCTTCACTTTTTAACCATGAAGGGCAAAAATCTTTCATGAAGACATAAAACCATGTTTACGGGCATGGTAAACAGTAGATAACGCGATAAGGGCAAAAACCAGCATAAACCATGGAAAATAGGCTGCCCCAAAAATTTCAAGCAATCCACCACCAACCATTCCACCAAAAGCTATAGCAAGGTTAAATACCGTGACCAACATGGATTGGGCTACATCTGCTTCGTGACCCGCAGTATTTGCCAAGGCTGTTTGTAATAGTGTGGGAGCGCCACCAAAAGTTACTCCCCATAACATAACACCCGCCAGTACAACAAAACTTGAAGAACTATAAACACCTAAGAGCGCTGTTGCGATTGCAAAGATAAATAAACTTAAAAGCGTTATTTTTCTTAATGAACGATCGATAAACATGCCTGTAATGAGAATGCCTACAATTGAAGAAATACCGAATATAAAAAGGATAGTCTCAACTTTGTATGTCTGCCCTGTCGAGGCCAAAAATGGTGAAATATAAGTATAAAGAATGCTATGAGCCAATATCCAAAGGAAGACAACTGCTAAAATAGCTCCGATGCCCGGCATTAAAAGAACTTTTAAAATGGGCAATCTTTTTTGTGCTGACTGTCCTACAAAATCGGGAATACTAAAGCGAATCCAGACAAATAAAATTAATGCCAGTAAAGACATGATCCAAAATACGCCACGCCACTCAAACAACGTGCCCAACCACGCACCCAAAGGAACGCCAATTGATAAGGCAATGGGTTGCCCAACTCCAGCGATTGCTAAAGCTCGTCCTTGATACGATGCTGACACCATGCGTCTTACATAACCTGCTAAAAGCCCCCATATAACGCCCGCTGCCATGCCTGCAATAAAACGAGCTACCAAAGTCAAAATATAATGATTTGATAAGGCAGTAATCACATTGAATAAAAGCAATCCAGCAATCGCACTGAGTAACAATGGTCTTCGATTCCAACTACGAGTAAAGCTAATAATAGGTATTGCAGCCAATACTGAACCTAATGCGTAAACTGTAATAAGCTGACCTGCATAGGCCTCTGAAATGTTTAATCCCTGACTGATTTGTGGCAACAGCCCTGCTGGCATGGTTTCTGTCATGATGGTCAGAAAGCCGGCAACGGTAAAAGCCAACAGTTTCCAAATCGGTAATTGAGAAGAGAATTCATCAGTTAACTGATGAGCTGTTTCATCACACTTAATATTCATAAAGGTTTACTCTCAAATTCTTTTTCAACGTTCTTACCTTGCTCTGCATAGCTATAGCTCGTTTTATAAAGTTAGGATGGGAAGACATTTGTTCTCCGTATAAACTAAAAATCATTATTTTGGAATGATCATTCCAATTAAAATCAAATAAAAACCTTAACTATTCAGCTCAACAATAGTTAAGGTTTAAATGAGTTTTATAAAATGCTTAAAGCAACCTCAATGACGTCCATTAAAGATTGCTTTCTTTGTTCAAGCGGGCTGCCTTTCCCCAAAACACGTAATCCTTGGATAGTATTTACAAAGAAACTCGCCAACGCGCGCGGGTTTTGGGTAGAAGCAATTTCATCAGATTGTTGAGCTTTAATTAATAAATTCTCTAAAGCATGCTGTATTTTTTGCAGATTACTCACAACAAATTCGGCGATCTCTTCATCATGGCCTGCTAGCTCTAAACATGCATTTGCGACCAAGCAACCTTTGTGCTCTGGATCACTCAGCTCATCTTCAACAATATTGAGAAGTAATTGTCGAATGAGTGCTTTTGGAGAATCCAAACCAGACAATAACTTTACATTATTAAGAGTGGTTAAAAGTTCATAGCGACGTAATGCTTGTTGATAAAGTCCCTGTTTACTCTGAAACGTACTATAAAGACTGCTTCTGGATAAGCCAGTGCCATCTACTAAATCTTGAACAGAAGTAGCAGCATATCCACGACGCCAAAAAACATGCATGGCTGCATCAGCAATTTCATCAGTTTCAAATTCTTTTGTACGCATAAATAGATGCTAACAGGAACGATCATTCCAATTAATTTATGACAGACCGATAGAGAAGTCAAATTAAAAAATTATTTCATCAGCAAACATTTCTGTAATTCGAAAATCACTACTCTAGGCTTTTCATGAAGGTGAAATTTTTAATAAAAGCTATATTATCCAGACTATTTAAAACTGACTGACTTAATTAGTGTTTTTCATTTTTTTGTCTTGTTATTTCTGCATTATTTTTAGATTTAATGTTTTCACTTGAATACATTATAAAAACATATTATAAACTATTCCTAACCAAATGATTGGTTTTTTGGAACTTTATAATGAACAACAATATTATAATTTTTGGTTATGGAACAGGTATTTCCAAAGCCGTAGCACATAAGTTTGGTAAAGAAGGCTATAAAATCGGTTTAGTGGCACGTAATGCTGAAAAACTCGGAAAAGCCATTTTAGAACTTAAAACACAAGGTATTGAGGCTTACGCTTTTACATGTGATTTAGCAGTTCTTGAAAATATACCAAATCTTATTAAACGTATTAAAGATCAATGCGGAGAGATTAAAAATATTCATTGGAATGCTTTCCATGATATTGAAGGCAACATATTAGAAACTCCTCCACTAGAGCTTACCAAAAGCTTTCATATTCGCGTTTCAAGCTATATTGCTACGGTACAAGCTTGTCTACGTGATTTAGAAAAGAATAGCGGTAGTATTTTATCGACCAATGGAATTTTCGCATTCGATGCAGTCGGAATAGATTTGGTTGCCAAAGAATATTCACCTTTAGCAATTGCCGCTGCCGCTCAATATAAAACCACTAACTTGCTTGCTCATAGTCTAGCTGACTCAAATGTTTACGTAAGCCAAGTGATTGTGAATGGCTTCGTAGATGGAACAGCAGGCTCACAAGATAAGACCTACACAGTACATCCAGAAACCATTGCGGAGCAGTTCTGGTACTTACACCAGCATAAACAAGAAACTGTCTCTCTTTGTGGAGAAGCAATTCAAGCTGCTTAAATAATTTTCTTATGGCAGAAGAAGCGTAATTAATTACGCTTCTTACAGCTTATTGCACATAAGGCCAAATATCTGGGTCTATATAGCTCCCATCTATATGGTAGCCCTCTTTTTTCATATTATTTTCTTCAGTTTTACGGGCTTTCTTATTATTGGCAACTTCAGTTTCAAATGCTTGCTTTAACTGTTCTGAATTCATCTTGTCTGAACCAGAAATAGCATTTCGGCCTGCATATTTAAAATTCTCAAAGCTATATCTAACTATATATTGCTCCTTTTTATCATCCTGATAGGTCCGTTGAAGGCTAATACCTAACTCTACATCTCCATTATATAAATTAAATATAATCCCCCCCGAGGTTTTTAACAGAACATCCTGCCACTCTTTAAAACTTAAAACATAAGTAGGGTCAATAACCTCTCCCATTGTTTCACTCATATGCTTAAAATTATCTTGCTTATCAATTCGAGCACTAAAAGGTAAGAAATATTGCTTCCATTGTTTATCATTAATTTGACGTACTAATTTGGTATAAGCAGTATAAGCTTCTTGGCTAGTGGTATATTCATTTGGATGTAAACTTGCATCGATATCCATGATTTGAATACCGTCATTGCTTCGTCGAGCTACTTGTGTACCTAGAACACTGATCACATTTTCAATTTCTAAATTACTCTTTTCAGTAATCACACTTACTCGACCAAGTTTTGGTGGAGTCCAATCTAATGATAAGAAATTCATTCCCGCAGGTTGGCGATCAACTGGGGTATTACTATTTTTAGCAAAATCCTGAATGCCTTGTTCACCAAAATGAAGGGCTATTACATCTTGATTTTGGTTCATCGACTTATTTCCTTGGGTAGTATTATTTGCGGGCTTACAAGAAGTTAAAAAGATGCATGTAATAATGCAGATAAATAAAGAATAGTTTTTCATAATAAGTACCCAGCCTTGTCTAGCATCACACCTTCCCTTCATTACTACTTGAATGTATTTTAAAATCGGCTTTACTTTTTCCCCATGTAGAAATGGTTTTCAACTCTTGTTGTAAAAATGGCCGACCTTTTTCATCAAGCATTAAACGGTGATACTTCTTTGCTGCCGATCCAATCCATTTCATACGACTATCATAATTTTCGGCAATCGTACCATCGAGAGGAGCAAGGTAAACATCCTCTTTTAACTCTACTAATTGATCAGCTTTACTACCGTTATAATTACCGAACCAATTCTTTTTTACAGCGTCTACACTATAATCGCTTGATAGAACAAGCGTTGCATCAGGCATACCTATAAACCAACGTTGCATCCAAGCACCAAATTTAACTGATGTATTTTCCCAAACAACGACTTGTAGAATATTATGTTGTTCCTGAACAGCAATAAACATCAAATGATTAAATAAGTGTTTACTTGCTTTTTTATATTTATTTTGCTCAATTCTCTCTTTAGCAAAAATTTGTTCAATTGTAGGTAACAGAGCAAAGGCTTGATTAATCTCTGAAGTAACTTTTAAATTTTTAATACTAGGTAAACACGATGACCATGGCAAATTCATTAATGCAGGCTTAACAAATTTGAATGTACTAGTATCTCGCGTATCTTTACAACTCTTAAAAGACTCTGAAGATGCACTCCAAGCTAAATGCCAAGGAGCAATATCCATAAACAACCACAAATTGCCACGAGCAAAAAGATTTATAGCCTCTTGTACTCCGACATTATAGCCAAGCAGACTCCCCCAATGCTTGAATATAGTTGCAACGGTTTTTGAAGCAAAAGCTCCTAAGCCCATCCAATAATATCGTCCTAAAAGATTGTCATTTCCACCTAGCTCCATTTCTAAAAATATTTTGGCATATACGGAGGCAATTCTTCTTGCTCTTGCCTCATATCCTGGCTCAAGTTTATAGTTATTCGCTTTTTGTAAGTTAGATAATCTCTTGATCGCTTCTTGCTGATATATTTCCCAAAATGTCAAACAATCACAGTGAGCATCCTTACAACTATGTTCACTTATATTTGTTTTACTGTTCCAATCTAAACTGTTAGACATTTTTACTTCCTTGCGCTGGATCTACCCAAACTTCGGCTTCATCTACTGTTTCTAGATCCAACCATAACAAATCGAGCTTAAGCCCCTGTTCTTTAGGGCTATGTATTTCTTTGGTTTGTCCTTTCTTATCTGAATTAGCAAAAATTTCTTTACCTTCAGAAGATATCTTGTAATCAACAAATGAAAGTGGCTCACCTGAAGGCAAGAACATCTTGAACCTCTCATTATAGGTTTCATAAGCAGGTAAGCCTTGGAGGTTCATGCCTACTTCAGCTCCCCCCATAAACAAATGCTGCCCAGCCTTCACCTCAAACTTGCCACCCGTGGTCATAAAAATACCTGAACCAGTAATTTTGACTTGAGAGCCGCCTGCGGTGAGTACAATTTCTTTGGCTGCTGTCGCCTCAATTTTGTCTTCTGCTGAAATAATCTGAACAGCTTTACGGGCAATTAAATCTGCTCCGTCGCCTTGTGCTTGTATCTCGACTTTACCTTTGCCTGCATAGAGTCTTGCCCCTTCTTGCGCTGCAAAAAGGCTAATTTTATTTTGGGCATGTGCAATCAAGTTCTTTTGGGTAGACAGATTAACGCTGTCTCCAGCAGTTTGGTTTATCTGGCCATCTGCGCTTAAGTGAATGTCTTCGTTACTGCTTAGCGCGATGCTATTTGGGCTCGCCAACAACATAATTGCTTCTTTAAACGTTTTGGCTTTTGCGTTGTCTTGCTGCTCAAGTTTTTCAATAAACGACTTTAGGTTTTCTAAATTTTCTAAAGGGTCAGTTTGCTGGTTTTTGGCTACTTCACTGAGTGCCTTGGCATTGTTAAGGCCACCGTCGATTTGTTGTTTGGCCTCATTTGCATCAAGGTGTACACCTTGAGCTTGGTCCTGTTTATGGGTACTAACGAGTAAACCACTACCCGCTCTTACCGCGCCCCATTGGTCTGTTCTGAGTTCGAAACCTTCACCTCGGCCTTCGCTCTCTGCCTTATCTTTTGGATGACTTAAGTTACCCAAGTTGAGCTGGCTTGCTGCATGGCTACTTTGTAGTTGGGCACTGATTTGTCCTGTGGTGTCATCAAAACGGAGTTGGTTAAAGCCTTTACCATCGACTTCTTCGGAGCGGATACCGCTGAGTTTTTTGGTGTCAGGTAGTTGGCCTTTCTGGTCGAACTGCGTTGGGTGGCGTTCGGCTTCATGAATGCGTCCCACCACAAACGGACGGTCAATGTTGCCATCAAAAAAGTCAATCACCACGATCTCGCCGACACGTGGTAAGAAACGTGCGCCATAACCTGCGCCTGCCCACGGGGTGAGTACATCCACCCAAGCCGAGTCAGTGTCATTGTCATTACTGCCTGCCCCGCCGTCATGGCTATGGTCATCAGTTCGGGTAAACAGGAAACGGACTTTAATGCGTCCCCACTGGTCGACATGAATACTTTCACGTTCCAGTCCCACCACTCTAGCACGCTGCGGGTAAGCGGCTGGTCGGTGTTCTAGCGGGCTATACTCTGGGACAGTTTTAATGTTGCGTCGAACCACATTGAGCTCAGCAAAGTGGCGCTGCTCAGGATTCTGGCTATCGAGTTGAGCTGCTTTGAGCTTGTCTTTTGGCAACAGACGCTCAAGTTGCTGTTGTAATTCTTTTGGTAAATTATTCTGGTTATAGTAGTGTTTGCTTAAGATTAAAAATTCTTTGTCAGCGCTGTCATGTTGATCGAGTTCTGGATGGTCATTCAGCTCAAACCAGTAACCGACTTGTGCATCACGGACATTACCTGAAACCGTAAACTGTTTAGAACTCAAGTGATGGTAAGCATTGATGTGCTGGTTCAGCTGTTCAATCTGACTATTACCAGAAGCTGTTGCTTGATCTTCACCCTTTAAGTCTTGCATCCAAGCGGGGCTAACATGCCATGCATCTTCAAGGTTTAGACTGGCATTGTCATAGTGTTCGCTGTGTTTCTGCGTGCCTTGTACGCTACCGCTGCCTTCTTCTTGTTGTAGGGCATCAGCTTGCCAGCGTTGCACATGAACAGAAGTTGGTTGTAAGCGGCGCTCTGCCTTGACTTGGGTAATGGTATCGAACTGTTCTGTGGCGCTGCTGCGTTGGTAACGTAGGCTACGGCGCTCAAGGGCTTGATAATTTTGGTTATCATCAATTAAGCGGAGTACTTGTGGCTGAATAGAAGCATTCGGGTCAGCGACAAAAAGCTGAGATTCATCGACTAACCAGTTAATGCCTTCGCTACGCCATAAACGCGTTAAAAAGTCATAATCGCTTTCGTTTGACTGCATCACAAATGGACGCACATCGTAGTCTTTCGTTAACCCTGCCGTGTCGAGCGTTAAACTTGAGGCAAATAACGGGCTTTTCCCCTGCCATTCTTTAAACAGAATTTCGCTAATATCGCGTACGCTTTTATTCATAAACACGCGGCTATTACGGCGTTTATGCCAGAGTGCAGTTGGATCTTTTAAGGTTAAGTTATAAATGGTGAGTGAGCCGTCGCTTTGCCCTTGGCTCGCTTCGGTAATAATGCCCGTAGTTCTAAAAAACTGACCTGTGTCCGTGACCTGATCGACAGCCACCTGACAACCAATAAATTGTTTTAATGCAATATGCGCGTTTGTCGAGAGACACAGTAACTCAGCAACGCTGCCTTGGTTGAGCGTATGCTCGCCTTCAATGCGTTGTAAGAAGACTTGCTGATTTAAAGACTGATTTGAGAATTGGATATGAACGGCACGATTTTGTGAAACAAGGCCTAAACGCTCCAATATACTCGACACACTCATCTGCATTTTTATTATCAATCAAACTTATATTTAGGCCGCATTTTAATTAAAAAAAGACTAATCTGTCTATCTATACTCATTTTCAAAATGTAACTAGTCTAAATATGCTGTTTTACGTTAATTTGTTATTAAATGGATATTTAAAAAGTAAAATCGGATCATTTTAAAGTCCTATAATCCACTGAGATATAGTTAGATTTTTTCCTATATAATCAAATATATATCAAGAAAAATAAATCTCCAAATTAATAAAATTCAGGATGAGATATGAAAATAAAAAAGTCTGCTTTTTATATATTTACTGTGATTTTCTCACTTCATTCTTTAGCATTTGCGGAACCGAGTGTCGCCGATATTCAATATCGTGCAGAGCAAGGACAAGCTGTTGCTCAATATCATTTGGGAATGATGCTTTTAAGTGGCGAACAAGGCGTTGTTAAAAACTATGAGCAAGCGTTTAAATGGCTAACTGCGGCTGACCAAAATGGAAGTATGGGGGCAAAATATAGTTTAGGAATGATGTATTACACAGGTACGGGCGTCGAAAAAGATGCCAAACGCGCTTTTGACTATTTTACTAAGGCTGCGGCCAAGGGTCATGCTAAAGCACAATATAACTTAGGGGTGTTATACGACAGAGGTGAAGGAACTGCGCAAGATTATGGAAAGGCATTTGAGTGGTTCAGTCGTGCTGCCGAGCAAGGCTATCCACCCGCAGAATATAATTTAGCTCAGCTATATAAAAAAGGTCACGGCGTCACCCAAAGTGATGAGCAAGCGCTGAAGTGGTACACCAAAGCGGCTGAGCACAATGAGAGCGATGCCCAGTACAACTTGGCCCAAATGTATTTAAATGGTGAAGGCACGCCAAAAAACCTACCATTGGCAAAGAAATGGTTCCAACAAGCTGCCAATACAGGAGATTTAGATGCGAAAGAAATGCTTAAAACTTTAGAATAAAGGTAGTTACTCATAATATTTTTATTTATAAGATGATGAATTACTACTAATAATAAAACCGCATGCACAATTATTTTATTATTTATTTTTTCTAATTAAATATAAAAATTAATTCTATTATTTTAAAGCTACATTTAGTTTTATTATTAAATCAAAAATATTTTAAATATTAAATTGACGTAATTAAAATCACCGATTATTATCTCGTTGCTGGCCACATTGCCAGACGGTTTTGACAGACCGTAAGCTCATAGCGGATTATAGTTCTACTATAGTTCGTTAGACCCTTGCGTCCCCTTTCTTTGCGGTAGGACGGGAGGGGGACGCCCTGTGCGTGCTGGTTCTATGAGCTCCAGTCTGTCAACCCCCTTTCGTTCTACCACCATAATCAATTGACGGTGATTCTTGGTGGTAGGACTCCATTTTCAAGGAGTTGACCATGACATTTTTTAAACTCATTCCCTCGCTTATTTAACTATTTTATTTATTTAAAATTTAGGTTTTCTATTGCCTGATTTTTTAAAATCATAAATTATTTTTATTTTAAAAATTTAATTATTTTTATTTTCCTGTATTTATGGGAGGGTTAATTATTATCTAAAAATTTATTTAAACCTTAAAACTAATTATATTTTATTCTACTCATAGATATAAATCATTATGAGAATAATATGACAATTTATAAACCTATTATGGCTTTAAGTTTCGTTCTAGGTAGCTATGGTTTTTCAGTTTGCAAAGTCCTGTTCTCCCACAGGACTTTGCTCCTACTTTTTTCAGCGTCATGCAGCGGTGTGACAAAAGTAGTCTGGGTTAAGCGTTTGGCTTAGCTCGTTATCTCTGTGCCGCAATAGTTTATTACTTTAAATCAGCGCAAAAGATTAAAGCCTGTTGTGGCACAGAGGCCTAAAGAAGAATATTTTTAAGAAATTTGAACTCTTATAGTTTAGATATTTCTATACTCAACTCATTTTTAACGATAAGATCATGTTTAATAAGTAGTATTTTTTAACATTAATATCATAGAGCTAATAAAAATGAGTTTTTATACAGAACTACAAGTTCGTTATACAGATTTTGATACGATTGATTTATCTACTGAAAAGCAAAAAATTCTAGAAATATTAACTGAGGATTCAATCCACGAAGATGTTTATGGTGCTTTAGTAGATGCCTTTTCTGATGGTCAGGCATCCCTTAATGTCGATCCCGTTTATTGCTTACAACTCATAGAAAAAATTACCCCTCTATTTCCAAATGCAAATTTTGAATGTCGAGGGTTAGGAGAAGAATATTTCTATACGTGGATTCTTTGTGTTGAAAATGGGCAGATCATTTTTAGCAGCAAGCCTTGGGAAACTGAAAATCCTTTTATATAAAGATAACCATACTTTTGTTTTGTACGTTTTAGCCTACAAACTTTTAGGGATTTTGCGGATTGGCTGCACCCCGCTTTTTTCCTATCATGAGTTCATACAGGAACAGGATGTTCCGGAACACAAAACAACAATAATAGGTTCATGCATCAGGACGTGAGATACGACAGGAGTCATATCTAGCAACCAAATACGAAAAAGCTCGACAGGATGTCGGGCTTTTTTTATATCTGCATATTGAGACAAAATTTATAGTTCGAAAATTTCAGGCAGACTATCTGCAAGAATATTAGGGATATTGTTTGGATAAACAATCTCATCTGTTTGGCTTAACTCACCAAATGTCCACCAACGGCTTTTACTAATCACAAGCTTTTCATGTTCTGACCAGTTTGACGTATTCACTTCTGCATTTTTAATAAAAACAATAAAGAGTCTTTCTTCAGAAATCACAACTTCCGCGCTCGGCAACATCATTTCAAAATTGCGTGTTGCAACATGAGTACCTACATTTTGTCGTACTACACCTAACTCTTCATAAAGCTCTCGGCAAGCTGCTTGCTCGAAGGTTTCCCCATCTTCAAGCCCGCCACCTACAGTTGCCCAATGTGATTGTCCAGCCAAAGCATCATTTGTATGAGGAAACTGAAATAACAAAATTTGATGATTTTCATTAAGAACTAATAGTCTTGAAGATTTTCTAATACGCATTTGATTTTTTTCTTAAAGTAACAAGGTGGCTATTATTCATATTCACTTTGAAAAGTTAAATTATTTCTGAATGTACGCTTTAACCTACAAACTTTTAGGGATTTTGCGGATTGGCGACTTCCCGCTTTTTTCCTATGATGAGTTCATACAGGAACAGGATGTTCCAGAACATAAAACTACAATAATAGGTTCATGCATCAGGACGTGAGATACGACAGGAGTCATATCTAGTACCCAAATACGAAAAAGCCCAACAGGATGTTGGGCTTTTTTTATTGCTATTTAAAAATGATGGTGAAGCTAAGCTATAGCGGACTATGTGCCTGTTCTTGCTTCTTCTTCTGTATCCAACGTATTGCCAAAATAACAGCAATAACCACCACAATCGCAACCAGCGCAGGAACTAACAAAGCTGAAACCGAAAGTAAGATTGCTCCAATCCACTCCCCTGTAGCAACAACAAAATTCCCTAAGCCACCTGTGGTTGCAGTTGAAACACCGCGCGCAGCGACTGTACTCATTTGCACCATACCTGCCGTACCACCGCCCACAATAATCGCTGCTGCCCAACCTGCGAACTGTGACATTTCACCACTACTCACAGCCATGGTGGTTAACGTACCAGCAATCATGGCCGCAGGAGTCGCGACTGTGTCTAAAGCATTATCGACCCATGGAATATAATAAGCTGCAACTTCACAGACGGTTGCCACGGCTAAAGCCAAGCAAACCGATGGCATAGCCAACCACTCAAAACCTTTTGATGGCTCAAACCATCCCATCATTGTTGCAATGCTCATCACCAACAATGGCACAAACACGCGAAAACCGCAGGCAGCGCTCAGCCCCACGCCAATACATAAACCTAATATAGTTTCCATAACAGTTTCCTTTTTATGCCCATCACGGGTCTTGTTATGTAAGTCTTATTTTTAAATTAACAAAAAGCCCCATCGGGTGACAGGGCTTTTTGTTAAATGCGAACGCAAATATTATTTTATTCTTAACGTTTAAACTCAGTGCAATAGCATTTAGTGCATGGTGGTAAACGATCTGTATTAATTTCTAAAAACACTCTCTGGCCACATTGAGCGCAGAAATAGAAGCCTGTTCCGGGTTTTTCGCCAGCTGTTACCATGATTGCATTCCTATAATCGTATAGATATTAAACAGGAATATAACCCAGTTAGAATGATTGTCAATTGTCCATTTCGCCCGATGATGATGGCATAAATGCAAAAAATGTTATTTGTACGATTTATCTTACAAACTTTTAGGGATTTTGCGGATTGGCGACTTCCCGCTTTTTTCCTATGATGAGTTCATACAGGAACAGGATGTTCCAGAACACAAAACAACAATAATAGGTTCATACACCAGGAGCGTGAGATACGACAGGAGTCATATCTAGCAACCAAATACGAAAAAGCCCGACAGGATGTCGGGCTTTTTTTATACAACAAACTACTTTAAAGAAAAAATATTCGAATCAAATATACCGAAATAATCATGAGAATAACGGCTGTTAAACCAGTCAGCAAATTGAGTAGTATTTTAGCGACATTTGATAAATTTGATTTATAAATCTTAATATTTATACTATAAGCACTTGCACCAAGAACTCCGCCAATAGCACCACCAACCAACATAAGTAGGAGTGGCCAAGCACTTAATATATGCGCTTTAACTGGTACCTTCTTCTCAGATTGATTATCTAATTTATTTATTGTTTCCAATTTTCCATCCTTTTTATATGGACATTTTTAATAAAAACCTATTTTAAATACAACTCTTTAGCAGACCATCAATTTTCTTTACATAACGCACGTAACCCCACCGTCAAAATAGTTTATTTTATAATAAATTTCAATTAGATATAGACTAAATATCAAACCACTTAGTCTTCTAAAAAATCTTCCTCAATCTCACTTTGTACGCTTTAACCTACAAGCTTTTAGGGATTTTGCGGATTGGCGACTTCCTGCTTTTTTCCTATCATGAGTTCATACAGGAACAGGATGTTCCGGAACACAAAACAACAATAATAGGTTCATGCACTAGGAGCGTGAGATACGACAGGAGTCATATCTAGCAACCAAATACGAAAAAGCCCGACAGGATGTCGGGCTTTTTTTATATTCTTATTTTTCTGCTAAGTAGCTTCTTACACGTGCATCATTGAGTAAAGTCATTACCCCTTCTGCAATACATCCATTTAAATCTTGTACTAACACACCACTCGTATGAGGAACCGTAAATGGAATAGTTTGTCCATTTCCTAAAGTCACTTCGAATTTAATTTTACTGCGCCAGAAAAGCAGGTTCGTGTAGGTACTACGTAATGAATTTACTTTAATCGCAATCGATTTCGATCCATTACCATCAACAGGTTGACCATTTTTCAATAGTTCCTTTTGAGTCTGTTGTACCATCGTTTCTGTAATTGCCTTGATGCTAGAGTCCAGTTTTGTGCCCATATAAGAATATACAATCACTCGTTCATCTGAAGTTTGGGCATTGGTCACATCTGCCTTACCAATGACTTTCACAGGTTGAATTAAACCTGCACGTAAAGGGTACTCTGTACTTACATAAGGCATCGTTCCACAAGCAGTTAATATAAGAGAGCAAATTGAAATAATTAATAAGTTACGCATTGATATTTTCCAAGAAATCTATTGTGATTTATATTTAAGTGTAAGAGCCGCGTATCTTAATGTAAGTTAAAGAGAATTTGATGACAAAAACAAAATAATTTTAAAAAACATAATATATCCATTCGTTTCTTATAATTTATTAGCGATGCGTAAATAAATAAAAACCCCACTCTAAAGCGGGGTTTTTAAAACCGTATCAATTATTTTTAACTCAATATTAAGCCACTTGGCCTTCTAAAAAGTCTTGCGCAAAACGCTGTAATACACCGCCCGCTTCATATACAGAAACTTCTTCTTCTGTATCTAAACGACAAGTCACAGGCACTTCAAGAATCTCTTCTTTACCATCCGCTGTAGCACGTTCAATCACTAAAGTTAAAGTCGAACGCGGCGCGATATTACCAATCACGCTATAAAGCTCTGTACCATCTAGTTTTAAAGTCTTGCGGTTTACACCCGGTTTAAACTCAAGCGGTAACACGCCCATACCCACCAAGTTGGTACGATGAATACGTTCAAAACCTTCTGCCACAATCGCTTCAACACCTGCAAGGCGTACACCTTTCGCAGCCCAGTCACGGCTTGAACCCTGACCGTAGTCAGCACCCGCGATAATGATTAACGGCTGTTTACGGTTCATGTAGGTTTCAATCGCTTCCCACATACGCATGACTTCGCCTTCTGGCTCTACACGCGCTTTTGAACCTTGCTTGATCGTACCGTCTGAGCGTACCACCATTTCGTTATAGAGTTTCGGGTTAGCAAATGTTGCACGTTGTGCCGTCAAATGGTCACCACGGTGCGTTGCGTATGAGTTGAAGTCTTCTTCTGGTACGCCCATTTTGTGAAGATATTCACCCGCAGCCGAGTCCATCAAAATCGCATTTGAAGGCGACAAGTGGTCAGTGGTGATATTGTCACCCAAAATTGCAAGAGGACGCATGTTCGCTAAAGTACGTGGTGCAGCCAACGCCCCTTCCCAATATGGTGGACGACGGATGTAAGTACTTTGTGGACGCCAGTCATAAAGCGGACTTTCGGCCTCTACGGTTACGCCTAAGTCAAACATTGGAATGTAGACTTTACGGAACTGTTCAGGCTTCACAGCTTCTTTAACTAACGCATCAATTTCAGCGTCAGATGGCCAAATGTCTTTCAGGTAAATCGGGTTACCTTCTTTGTCATGACCTAACGCATCTTTTTCGATGTCAAAACGGATCGTACCTGCAATTGCATACGCCACAACAAGCGGTGGAGATGCCAAGAACGCTTGTTTTGCATATGGATGGATACGACCATCGAAGTTACGGTTACCAGAGAGTACAGCTGTTGCGTACAAGTCACGGTCAATAATTTCTTGTTGAATGACTGGATCTAACGCGCCTGACATACCATTACAGGTCGTACAAGCGTAAGCCACAATACCAAAACCAAGTTGTTCTAAGTCTTTTAGAACACCCGCTTCTTCAAGGTAAAGTGCAGCCGCTTTTGAACCCGGTGCAAATGATGATTTCACCCAAGGTTTACGAACCAAACCTAACTCATTTGCCTTACGTGCCAACAAACCTGCCGCCACAGTGTTACGTGGATTAGAAGTGTTAGTACACGAAGTAATTGCAGCAATAATGATTGCGCCATCTGGCATTAAGCCGTCAGAACGGTTTTCAACAACACCCGCAATGCCTTTTTCTTTTAAGTCCGCAGTTGAAACACGTGCATGTGGGTTTGATGGGCCAGCAATATTACGGGTTACTTTTGATAGGTCAAAACGAAGTACGCGTGGGTACTCTGCTTTGGTCATGTCAGAAGCCCAAAGACCGATTTCTTTTGCGTACTGTTCAACCAACGCCACTTGAGCATCTTCACGGCCTGTTAGGCGTAAGTAGTCGATTGTGTTTTGGTCGATGTAGAACATCGCAGCCGTAGCGCCATATTCTGGTGTCATGTTCGAAATGGTTGCACGGTCGCCTACAGACATGCTGTCAGCACCTTCACCAAAGAACTCAAGATAAGCACCAACCACGCGCTCTTTACGCAAGAACTCAGTTAGAGCTAGTACGATATCTGTTGCAGTAATACCTGCCTGACGCTGACCTACAAACTCAACGCCAATAATGTCTGGCAGACGCATCCAAGATGCACGGCCTAACATTACGTTTTCAGCTTCTAAACCACCCACACCCACAGAGATTACGCCCAAAGCGTCTGTATGTGGTGTATGTGAGTCTGTACCGACACATGTGTCTGGGAATGCTACGCCATCACGCGCCTGAATCACCGGAGACATTTTCTCTAGGTTAATCTGGTGCATAATGCCGTTCCCAGCAGGGATCACATCGACATTTTTAAATGCTGTTTTGGTCCACTCAATAAAGTGGAAACGGTCTTCGTTACGGCGGTCTTCAACAGCACGGTTTTTTGCAAAAGCGTCTGGGTCAGCACCACCGTATTCCACTGCTAAAGAGTGGTCGACAATCAGCTGTGTTGGTACAACTGGGTTGACTTTAGATGGGTCGCCGCCTTTGTCAGCAATCGCATCACGCAAACCAGCAAGGTCAACCAATGCAGTTTGACCCAAAATGTCATGACACACCACGCGCGCAGGGTACCAAGGAAAGTCCAAGTCCTGACGGCTTTCAATCAACTGCGTTAAATAAGCAGTTAAGTTCTCGGCATCGGCACGGCGTACCAATTGCTCTGCGAGTACTTTTGAGGTGTAAGGCAGTTTTTCGTATGCGCCTGGCTGAATATCTTCAACGGCTTGACGCACGTCGTAATATTCAAGCTGGGTACCTGCCAGCGGTTTACGGTATTTTGTATTCATTAACCACGCTCCGCCAATGGTTTAAATTCGAGGTTTTCAGGGCCTGTGTAGTTCGCGCTTGGACGAATGATTTTGCCGTCTTGACGTTGTTCAATCACGTGTGCTGACCAGCCTGCTGTACGTGCAATCACGAACAATGGTGTGAACATTGCAGTTGGAACACCCATTAAGTGGTAGCTCACCGCACTGAACCAGTCGAGGTTCGGGAACATGTTTTTCACTTCTTTCATCACTGCTTCTAAACGCTCAGCGATAAGGTACATTTTGGTGTTCTCTTGTGCTTGTGCCAAGTCGTGCGCCACTTTCTTGATCACTTCGTTACGTGGGTCAGAAACTGTATAGACAGGGTGACCAAAACCGATCACGACTTCTTTATTTTCAACACGGCTACGGATGTCTGCTTCAGCTTCGTCTGCGTTGTCGTAACGTTGTTGAATCACGAATGCAACTTCGTTTGCACCACCGTGTTTAGGTCCACGAAGTGCACCAATACCGCCTGTAATTGCCGAGTACATGTCTGAACCTGTACCTGCAACTACACGTGAAGTAAATGTAGATGCGTTGAACTCATGCTCAGCGTACAAAATCAGAGAGGTATGCATTGCTTGAATCCATTCTTCAGATGGCTTTTCGCCATGAAGTAAATGTAAGAAATGCGCTGCAATTGAGTCGTCATCTGTTTCAACTTCAATGCGACGGCCGTTGTTGCTGAAGTGGTACCAATAAAGCAACATTGAACCTAGGCTTGCCATTAATTTATCAGCAATATCTTTTGCGCCCGCTTCGTTGTGGTCCTCATGTTCTGGAGTTAAGCAACCAAGAACTGAAACACCTGTACGCATCACATCCATTGGGTGTGCAGACGGTGGTAATTGCTCAAGTGCTGTTTTAAGTGCTGCTGGTAAGCCACGAAGTGCTTTTAATTTTGCTTTATATGCTTTGAGTTCAGCTTTGTTCGGTAGTTTGCCATGTACGAGCAAGTGAGCAACTTCTTCAAACTGGCTACCTGCTGCAAGGTCAAGAATGTCATAGCCACGATAGTGCAAGTCGTTACCGCTACGTCCTACGGTACATAGTGCTGTGTTGCCTGCAACTTGTCCGCTAAGTGCAACTGATTTTTTTGGTTTGAAGCCTGTTGTTGTTTCATTTGAGCTCATAGAATCATCCTTTATATCAACCAGAATTTGTTGTTTGTTCAATTTTTACTTGGGTAAAAACGCGACAGCGTCTTGCCGAGTTTTCATCCATTTTTTGGATTAACCTGCCGTTCGCCTTACTTTTCACGGATGAAAAGTAAGCAAAAATCCTTGTTGGTCTGACGATATATCCCTATATCGCAGTCCAACGTAGCGGCATCCATGCCGCCCTCACGATAGCCAAGACCATCGTTTCCCCCCTTCTTTCTAAAGAGGGTTGGTTTATTTCTTTTTAGCAAAAGCGTTGTCTAAGTAGTCTTCAAACGCATAGTAGTTAATGCGTTCATATAACTCTTTACGCGTTTGCATAATATCAACCACGTTCTTTTGCGTACCTTCTTTACGCAAGGTTTCATATACAGTTTCGGCTGCTTTGTTCATGGCACGGAAAGCAGAAAGCGGATAAAGCGCAAGGCTTACATCAGCAGATGCTAACTCTTCAGTGGTAAACAGTGGTGTAGAACCAAACTCTGTGATGTTTGCCAAAATTGGTGCACCTGTCTTCTGAGCAAATTGCTTGTACATATCAAGCTCGGTAATTGCTTCAGGGAATAACATGTCTGCACCCGCTTCAATGTAGGCACCCGCACGGTCAATTGCAGCTTGTAAGCCATCTACGGCCAATGCATCGGTACGCGCCATAATCACGAAGCTGTCATCACCACGTGCATCGACCGCAGCTTTAATACGGTCAACCATTTCTTCTTGAGTCACAATGGCTTTGTTTGGACGGTGACCACAACGTTTTGCGCCCACTTGGTCTTCAATGTGCATTGCCGCCGCACCAAACTTGATAAGTGCCTTTGTAGTACGGGCAATGTTAAATGCAGAAGCACCAAAACCTGTGTCCGCATCGACCAATAATGGAAGATCACATACATCGGTAATACGGCGTACGTCTGTCAACACATCATCAAGGTTACTAATTCCCAAATCAGGTAAGCCTAAAGAACCAGCGGCTACACCACCACCTGATAAGTAAATCGCTTTATAACCTGCACGTTTTGCCAAAAGTGCATGATTGGCGTTAATGGTTCCAACCACTTGTAATGGCTTTTCTTGGGCTACTGCATCGCGAAATAGCTGACCTGCGGATTGTTTAGCCATTGTTATGTTCTCCTTGTGCTTGTAGCAGTGTTTGCTCAATAATTTTGTAAGAAGCATTGATATGTCGATGCATCAGCAGCTCGGCAAGTTCACCATCACCTTCTGCAATTGCATCTAAAATACGGATATGTTCGTCCCAAGCTTTGCTCGGACGATCGGGTGTGTTTGAAAATTGAATTCGGTACATACGAATGAGGTGATAAAGCTCATCACATAGCATTTTTTCTAGGGTTTTATTGCCACTACTTTTGATAATGCAGTAGTGAAAATCGTCCTGCCCTTCTTGCAAGTAATATCCTTTACCTGCTTTAAAGTTTTCATCTTCGGCATGCATACGCAAAACATCACGTAGTGCCAAGATTTGCTTTTTATCAATATGCTGTGCAGCAAGTTTGCAAGCCAAACCCTCTAAAGACGCACGAATTTGGTAAAGCTCTTTAAACTGTTGCAGTGAAAGTGAAACCACGCGCGCACCCACATGTGCGGTACGCTCAACCAAACGTTGACCTTCAAGGCGATGAATTGCTTCACGCAATGGCCCACGGCTAATGCCATAAGTGCGCGCCAGCTCAGGTTCAGAAATTTTGCTACCCGCCGGAATTTGGCCCAAAACAATCGCCGTCTGTATTTGTTTAAATACATTCTCAGTCAGTGTTCTTCCCTGACTTTGTAATGGCTCTGGTGCGAAGGTCAAATCTTGCATATTGTCGACAATTTTTAATCAATTATGAGTTTTATAGCGGTATGAATGAAAAAAATCAAGGTGATTGTTGACACTTTACAGAACGCATCAGGTCAATTTTTATCGTTAGACCTGTTCTCTCACCTTATATTTACAGCATTACACCACTTGCTAATTAGTATTTATAAAACAGATATTTAATATTATTTTACCTATAGATTTATGGCACTTTTTTAGCTGCTTTTCGACCGCTAATCTTTTGTTTCAAACTTTAGTCTACAACCAATGTATTACAGCAAGATTGTAGACAATCTGCTTGAATGAAAGTATGAGTTATAAATTACTATCTATTTACCGTAATTTCTTTTAAATCTTTTTATCATTTTCATCCAGAAAATATCGATATTAGTGAAATTATCAGGTGCTTCACGGTAGCTTTATTGATACATTATTGAACATCGACATAGTTGTGGCGTATTTTTCGAGACAGAAAAAACCGAGCACTATGCATATTGTTGAATGAAAGGACTTTTTTGATGTTTCAACATATCCCCCCATACGCAGGCGACCCAATTCTCTCTTTAATGGAACAGTTCAACGCTGATACTCGTTCTGGAAAAGTGAACTTGAGTATTGGTCTTTATTATAACGAAGACAGTATTGTTCCTCAGTTAGAGACCATTATTGAAGCGCAAAAGCGTATCGAGCCTAAAAACGGTAAAACCAAACTTTATTTGCCAATGGAAGGCTTCAAACCTTACCGTGAAGCAATTCAAGCACTTTTATTTGGTGCAAACAGCCCAGCAGTTAAAGCTGGCCGTGCTGTAACCATCCAAACACTTGGTGGTTCAGGTGCATTGAAAGTTGGTGCGGATTTCTTAAAAACTTATTTCCCAAATTCAGACGTTTGGGTAAGCCAACCAACTTGGGACAACCACGTTGCGATTTTCAATGGCGCTGGTATCAAAACTCATTTCTACCCATATTTCGATAACGAAACACGTGGTGTAGATTTTGACGGTATGCTTTCTACACTTAAAACTTTGCCTGAGCAAAGCATTGTGTTATTGCACCCATGCTGCCACAACCCAACTGGCGCTGACTTAAACCCAGCGCAATGGGATCAAGTGATTGCAGTATTAAAAGACCGTAACCTTATTCCATTCCTAGACATCGCTTACCAAGGTTTTGGTGACGGTATGGAAGAAGATGCGTATGCAATTCGTGCTTTAGACCAAGCAGGTCTAAACTTCATTGTGAGCAACTCGTTCTCTAAAATCTTTTCTTTATATGGCGAGCGCGTTGGCGGCTTAACTTTCGTATGTGACGATGCAGAAGCTGCTCAGTGCACATTCGGTCAGTTAAAAGCGACTGTACGCCGTATTTACTCTAGCCCTCCTACTACAGGCGCTTGGTTAGTTGATGAAGTGTTAAATGACGCTGAACTTAACCAACAATGGCAAGGTGAAGTGAAAGAGATGCGTGAGCGTATTATTAAAATGCGTAGCATCTTAAAAGACGAACTCACTAAAGCTCTACCAGACCGTGACTTTAGCTACCTTGTAAACCAAAAAGGTATGTTCAGCTACACAGGACTAACTGCTGAGCAAGTTGATATCTTGCGTGAAGAATATGCAATCTACTTAGTACGTAGTGGCCGTATTTGTGTTGCTGGTTTAAACATGAACAATGTTTACACTGTTGCTAAAGCAGTTGCAGAAGTGCTTGCTAAATCAACAGAAGCTGCATAAGACATTTATTAAAAAAGGCGCTTCGGCGCCTTTTTTTGTTTCTCGAGATTAAGATTTAGCTTTGCCCCAATATTTCAGTTTTGAGGTGTGTCCAATACCCACATTAAAGCTATTGGTTGGGTCGAGTTTTTGATAGAAGTTCGCTAAGGCAGGTTTGGCAATGTAAAGATGCCCAACATTATGCTCTGCTGGATATTCAGCACGGCGCGTGTCTAGCAACTTCCACATTTGATGTTCCATTTCTAATGGGTCATGGCCCTTTTTAAGAATATAGTCCTGATGGAAAACATGACAAAAGAAATGCCCATAATAGAGTTTATGGAGAATTTTGTTTTCCATCTCGGCTGGCAGTTGCTCTACCCACTCGCGGTCATTACGACGTAACGCAATATCAAGCGCCACAATATCTTCAACTTCACTACGGTGCGTATCGCGGTAACGAATTGCCGCCCCTGCAATCGCAAAACGGTGTAAGAATGCCTTTCGTCCTTCTTCTTCGCTACATACGAAATAGCTACCTGACTGGTGCACCGCAAAATATTCTTTTAAAAACTGCTCTGTCTGTGCTTTCGAATTATTTTCGACACGTAGCACTAAATGGTGCTCATAACGATCTCGATACTCGGTCATACGCTTAGGTAAATGACTCGGTAAAAAGAACGTAATCGCCTGTAAAATATGATCCGTTAAGCCTTTAATTTTAAATCTTTCTAAGAAGCCATCGACTTTGTCTTTCATCGCAAAAGCTTTTGGAACATTGGCTGTACCGAACTTTTCAATAAATAAGAACGTGTCTTTCCCGTACTTTTCACCGATCAAGTAAGCATCTCGGTGAATATATTCACCCGCAATCGGCAGGCTTGGCAGTGAGGTCAGTAAATAACGACGAATCGCGGTTAAATCATCGGCATCATTAGTACCAATATAAAAGACATTACTTTCTACTTTTTCATAAGTATCAAGGCGTACAGCAAACACACAGACTTTACCTGCCGAACCTGATGCTTCAAACAGACGTGATGGGTCTGCATTATAACGGGCAGGCGTATCTTCATCGACTTGAGTCACATCGTGCGCATAGCGATGATCCGACGCCTGCTTTTCGCCATCATCTAAAATATCTATGGCTTGATATTTCTGTTTCTCTAAACGAGTCAAAATTTCTTCAGGAGTCGAGCCTAAATTCACCCCTAAATGATTCACCAGTTCTAATTGACCGGCAGCATTCACCTGAGCATATAACGCCAGTTCAGTGTATGCAGGACCACGGCGTACCAATGCACCACCAGAGTTATTACATACACCGCCAAGTACCGATGCACCAATACAGGATGAACCAATTACTGAATGCGGCTCACGGTCATAGCCTTTTAAAATTTGTTCTAAATTATCTAAAGTCGCGCCGGGTAAACAAATCACTTGCTTACCGTCATGAATGACTTGAATGCCCTTTAAACGACGCGTACTCATGACTAAAACAGGACGGTCATAATCATCGCCATATGGCGTTGAACCACCAGTGAGTCCCGTATTTGCCGCCTGCATAATAACAATACAATCTGCCTCAATTGCAGCCTGCAAAACTTGCCATTGTTCTAGCAGTGTTCCTGGCACCACCACAGCAAGTACTTTCCCCTCACCAAAACGACGACCTTGACGATACTGACGCGTGCTTTGATCATCGATCAAAACATGCGAACGCCCTACAATGTTTTGTAAACGTTCGATCACTGCTTGAGGAGAAAATGTTTGCATGATGGTTTCCTTTTGGTCATCCATACCACATAGTTTTTTTAAATTTAGAGCAACACGACGGAGTCTTACAGGTAAAACTTCGATGTAAACAGCTCATTCTGTTACTTTGATTTTGCCCTGAGTGGCGGCTAAAGCCACGTAAGACCAAAGGCACTGTCACTTACAGAACCTGTTTGCTGTATCCATTTTTCAATTTACATTGCAAAAACAAATCCTTGCTCATACCACGCAGGCTGTAAGTGACGCTTAGCACCAGCAGCTAATTTCTTAACTCAATTGGCTACGCGTTGGCGGCAGGGATGCCGCCGTTTCGATGCGGTAGCAAGGACGTACCATCATCGAAACAAAGGTTTTTGGTTACTTTTTTAAAAAAGTAACTTCAATTAGCTACTTCCATTGAACTTTTTCCGATAAGACGCCGTCGTGCCAATATCATCAAAGTTAATACGAAAATTTTAGAGCTTCATTGCCTGTACTAAACAATCCGCATTAATATCCGAAATCGACTTAGCACCCGTAAGCGTCATCGCAACTCGCATTTCTTTATCAATTAAATCAAGCAAGTTCGACACACCTTGCCCACCTGCTGCTGCCAAGGCATAAACAAATGCACGGCCAAGTAAAACCGTATCAGCGCCGAGTGCCAACATACGCACGACATCTAAACCATTACGAATGCCTGAGTCAGCCAAAATCGCTAAATCACCTTTAACAGCATCAGCAATTGCAGGCAATGCACGAGCAGACGACATCACGCCATCTAACTGACGACCACCGTGATTCGACACCACAATGCCATCTGCACCAAAACGCACGGCATCTTTAGCATCTTCAGGGTCTAAAATACCCTTAATCACCATTGGGCCATCCCAAAACTCACGAATCCACTCCAGGTCTTTCCATGAAATCGATGGGTCAAAGTTCGAGCCTAACCAGCCAATATAATCTTCAAGACCAGTTGGTTTACCTAAATATTTAGAGATATTGCCCAAGTCGTGCGGACGGCCCATTAAGCCGACATTCCACGACCAATGTGGATGAAACATAGACTGCATATAACGACGCATCGCAGCATTTGGCCCACTCATACCCGAGTGTGCATCACGATAACGTGCACCCGGTACAGGCATATCTACGGTAAATACCAGTGTTGAACAACCTGCTGCTTTTGCACGTTCCAAAGCATTACGCATAAAACCACGGTCGCGTAATACATAAAGCTGGAACCACATCGGGCGATTAATTGCAGGTGCAACTTCTTCAATCGGACATACAGAAACCGTTGAAAGCGTAAATGGAATGCCCTTTTTGTCGGCCGCCATCGCTGCCTGCACTTCACCACGACGCGCATACATGCCTGTTAAACCCACTGGTGCCAACGCAACTGGCATCGACAGCGTTTCATTAAACAATTTTGTCTCTAAACTTAACGCTGACATGTCATTCAGCACACGTTGACGCAATGCAATTTCTGACAAATCTTGTACGTTACGCTTTAAGGTATGTTCCGAATACGCTCCACCATCAATGTAGTGAAATAAAAATGGAGGTAAGCGACGTTGTGCCGCAGCACGATAATCATTGCCAGAAGAAATAATCATTTTGAATCAACTCTATTTAAACGGTTTGCGCGTTTCTGGCGAGCTTCATCTTCATCCAGAGAACGCACATGATTAATCACAAATTCAATATGACCGCAGACAGCTTGGCGTGCGGCCTCGGGATCTTTACGATCAATAGCATCCATCACCTGAAAATGCTGCTCGCTCAGCAAGTCACCATTGACTGGATCGTTATAAACTTTTTTACGCCCCAACAAGACGTTGTATTGCAACAAATCGAAGAGACTACGCATCATTTGAATCAGCACCACATTGTGAGATGCTTCAGCAATCGCTAAGTGAAATTCAGCATCTGCAACCGCAGCCTGTGCTGAGTCACCCGCATTTTGGTGGCGACTAATTTCATTAAAATAATGACGGATTTTGGCGCGATCTTCAGGCGTTGAGCGCAATGCGGCATACCACGCAGTGCCACCTTCAAGTAATAACCGCGCCTCTTGCACATCAAAACGGTACAGCGGATCTTCTTCAATCAGGTTACTAATTGGATTTACAATCAGTTGCTGTGGCCACTGTTCAGGTAACTGCTGAATATAAGTCCCATCTCCACGGCGGCTACTGAGTACACCTTGACTATTGAGCTGTTGAATCGCTTCACGCAAAGAGGGACGAGAAACTCCTAAGCTTGTTGCAAGCTGGCGTTCGGCAGGCAAACGGTCACCTTTTTTCATGTGACGCTCTTCAATTAATGCCTGCAATTTCATGACCACTTGATCGGAGATTCTCATCGCGTTTCCTTCACTGGAGTTATGGAATCATCCACGGAACCAGATAAGCCTGAACCGTAATAATGATGCCAACAAAGACAGTGAATATGATGCTATGTTTTACCGTGAAACGGAACAAGTCAGATTCTTTTCCAACTAAGCCTACTGCTGCACAAGCAATCGCAATCGACTGTGGAGAAATCATCTTACCTGTCACACCACCACTGGTATTCGCTGCTACAAGTAATACTTCTGGAATACCAATTTGCTGAGCTGTGGTCGCCTGTAGTGCCGAAAACAAAGCATTTGAAGAGGTGTCTGAACCTGTAAGGAACACACCAAGCCAACCCAAAAATGGCGAGAAGAAAGTAAACGCATGACCCGTATGTGATAGAGCCAAAGCCAAAGTTGCAGATAACCCTGAATAGTTCGCAATAAAAGCAAACGCCAACACCATACCAATTGAGTAAATCGGTGTTTTTAACTCATTTACTGTTTCACCAAAAGTCGTTACTGCCTCACTCGCTTTCATTTTCAAGAAAATAGCGGTGATGATTGCAGCAATAAAAATTGCTGTCCCCGTTGCAGAGAACCAATCGAACTTATAAATCGCTTCGTATGGTTTTATCTCTGACACAATCGGTGGCATTTTTTCGACCAATTTATGTAAATACGGAACTTCAATTTTAAAAATTAAATGTTCCAGTGCACCGTCTTTTGCAAATAGTGCTTTAAATGGCTTAACACTCCAGATTGTAACCATGACAGTTAAGATCGCAAATGGAGACCATGCCTTAGCAATTTTTCCAATGCTATAACGCTGAATCGTTGTTGGTTGCTGAGTCAAAGTTTGCCCAGCTTCAGGCTCAAAACGGAAAATATGTTTTGGTTTCCAGAAACGGAACAACACAGTCAAGCTCACCAATGACGCAATTGCAGCGGTAATGTCTGGTAATTCAGGACCAATAAAGTTAGATGTAAGATATTGGGCAATCGCAAAAGAACCACCACCAACCAATACAGCAGGCCAAGTTTCTTTAACACCACGCCAGCCGTCCATAATCGCCATAATCCAGAACAGTACAATCAGCGTTAAAAATGGCAACTGACGCCCAACCATCTGGCTGATTTCCATGGTATCTACACCAGAAACCTGCCCTGCTACAATAATTGGAATACCCATTGCACCGAATGCCACTGGCGCCGTATTTACAATCAGGCACAGACCCGCTGCGTAAAGTGGCTTAAAGCCTAAACCAACAAGGAGTGCAGCGGTAATTGCCACTGGAGCACCAAAGCCTGCTGCTCCTTCTAAGAAAGTACCAAAGGCAAAACCAACCAATAACATTTGCAGACGTTGGTCTTCGGTAATCGACAAAATACTTGAGCGAATAATCTCAAACTGGCCTGTTTTTACCGAAATTTTGTATAAAAAAACTGCCCCAATAATGATCCATGAAATTGGCCATAGACCGTAGAAGAAACCGTAAATGATTGACGCAAAGGCCATTTGACCCGGCATTTGATAGAAAAAGAGAGCAATCAATAATGCAATAATGACTGTGCCTGTACCCGCGATACTGCCTTTTAAACGAAAAACAGCCAATGCTAAAAAGAAGAAAATAATCGGGATTAATGCAACCGCGCTGGACAGCCAAATATTATTTAAAGGGTCATAAAGTTGTTGCCACATATTGAGCATTGTCATCTCCTTGAAATGCCGGGGCGAATTTTTGTACCTTAAATTCTTAAACATTTAACACAATTGGTATGACCAATTAAAATTTAAGTGCAAATGTTATTTCTTAAACCGCAGATTGCATCATAAACACAGTTATTTATAAGATCAATCATTAAATAACCATAATAATTGGTAAGACCAATAGTACTGAATAAAATCAAGCTATTTCGAACTTCCAGTTTTATTTATTAGACTAAAGTCGTAAAAAGTATTCTTATAAATTTAAATCTGAGCTACAGAAATGAAGTGTAAAAATTGAATATAAAAACTATAAACATAACCATTTATTAAGAAATGTATAATAATGCTTAAAACTCAAATCATTTGTATTGAACTGAATAATGACTACTTTAACGTGTTTTAAAGCCTATGATATCCGAGGCAAACTCGGCACCGAATTGAATGAAGAAATTGCCTATAAAATTGGCCGCGCTTACGGACAAATCTATAAACCAAAGACTGTAGTAGTCGGTTGTGATATTCGTCTAAGCAGTGAATCTTTAAAACAAGCGACCATCCGTGGTTTAAATGATGCGGGCGTGAATGTTCTTGATTTGGGCATGACGGGTACTGAAGAAGTTTACTTCGCTGCTTTCCACTTAGATGTACAAGGTGGTATCGAAGTTACTGCTAGCCATAATCCAATGGACTATAACGGCATGAAATTAGTTCGAGAAAATGCTCGTCCAATTAGTGCAGATACCGGTTTAAAAGAGATTCAGGCTTTAGCAGAAACCAATAACTTTGAAGAAGTTAGCCAAAAAGGTACAACTCAAACCTATAACATTTTGCCCGAGTTCGTTGATCACTTAATTACCTACATTGAACCTGCAAAAATCCGCCCACTTAAGTTAGTGGTAAACGCGGGTAATGGTGCAGCTGGCCATGTGATTGATGCGATTGAAGAAAAATTTAAAGTGCTTAACGTACCAATTGAATTTATTAAAATTCACCATGAAGCAGATGGTACTTTCCCAAACGGAATTCCTAACCCAATTTTAATTGAAAACCGTGACAGTACTCGAAATGCTGTAATTGAGCATAAAGCAGATATGGGAATTGCATGGGACGGCGACTTTGACCGCTGTTTCTTATTTGACGAAAAGGGACAGTTCATTGAAGGTTACTATATTGTTGGTTTATTGGCTCAAGCTTTCTTGATTAAACAGTCAGGCGAGAAAATTGTTCATGACCCACGTTTAGTCTGGAACACATTTGATATCGTGGATGAATATAAAGGTATTGCTGTCCAGTCAAAATCTGGTCATGCATTTATTAAAGATGTCATGCGCGAACACAATGCCGTATATGGCGGCGAAATGAGTGCACATCACTATTTCCGTGACTTTGCTTACTGCGACAGCGGCATGATTCCATGGTTACTCACCGTTGCCCTACTCTCTGAAACAAGACAATCACTTTCAACACTGGTTGAAAATATGATTACCAAGTTTCCTTGTAGCGGTGAAATCAATTTTAAAGTGGCTGACACACAAATCACTATTCAAAAGATTTTTGATTTCTATGCCGATCAAAATCCACAAATTGACCGTACTGATGGTGTAAGTCTAGACTTTGGTGCATGGCGTTTTAATGTCCGTGCTTCAAATACTGAACCGTTATTACGTCTCAACATTGAAAGCCGTGCAGATCGCCAAGCCCAGCCAATGCAACATTATGTAGATGAATTGACTGGGTTGATTCAGAACTAATTAAAAATAAAAAAAGGAGCAATAAGCTCCTTTTTTATTAGTATTTAATTATATCCATTAGGATTCTGCTTCTGCCAGTTCCAACTATCCTTGAGCATATCTTCTAAGCCATATTGAGGCTGCCAACCTAACTCAGCAACCGCACGGCTATTGTCTGCAAAAGAAGTCGCAACATCACCAGCTCGACGTGCTACAAACTCAAATGCTACAGGTATGCCATTAACTTGTTCAAAGGTGTCTTTAACTTGCAAAACAGATGAACCATTACCTGTACCAATATTCCATGCTCGACAACCTTTCGTCTGTAAACGGTTATTCAAAGCACACAAATGTGCATTCGCTAAGTCAACCACATGAATATAGTCACGCACACCAGTGCCATCTACCGTGTCATAGTCATTACCATAAATAGATAATTTCTCACGACGGCCAACAGCAACTTGAGTCACATATGGCATTAAATTATTTGGAATACCTTGTGGATCTTCACCAATACGGCCACTCTTATGTGCACCTACTGGATTAAAATAACGAAGTAATGCGATTGACCACTCTGGATTAGATACCGACAACTTTTGTAATAATTGCTCAACAATCAACTTAGTGTAACCATAGTTATTACTCGGTATACCTGTTGGCATGTCTTCATTTAATGGCGATATATTGCCTTCATCATATACTGTTGCAGAAGAGCTAAATACAAGTGTGTAAACACCCGCTTTTTCCATTGAATTAACCAGTTGAATACTACCCGCAATATTATTATCAAAATAAATCAGCGGTTTTTCTTGGCTTTCACCTACTGCTTTTAAACCTGCGAAATGAATAACAGCGTCAATTGAATGATTTTCGAAAACACGATCAAGTTCATCCGCATTACGGATATCACCCTGCACAAAAGTTAAACTTTTTTGGGCGATATCTTGAACTCTATTTAAAGATTCTTCTGAACTATTCGAAAGATTATCAAAAACGATAACTTCATGACCAGCCTGTAAAAGCTCAACACATGTATGTGAACCTATATAACCTGCGCCACCAGTGACTAGAATTTTAGCCATCTACTTTTCCTAACAATATTTTAATTAATCCACGCGTTGAAGCATCAAGTGTTGAAAGGTCATTTTGAACACCGTTTAAAATCGGAAGTAGTTGATCAGCAATCTGCTTACCTTTCTCAACTCCCCACTGATCAAATGGATTAATATTCCAGATCACAGACTGCACAAAGACTTTATGCTCGTATAAAGCAATCAACATCCCTAAACTATAGGGGTTTAATTCTTTCAATAATAATGTAGAACTTGGTTGATTACCTTCATATTGCTTATAAATTGGTAAATTCTCTAATTCAGCTGGGTCTAGAGCTTCATTACCAAAAGCTAATAATCTTGATTGCGCCAAACAATTTGAAAGTGCCAGATGATGTTGTTCAACCAGAGCTTCAGCATTTTCAACATAGGTAAAATGATCTGCGTTATAACGTTGAATTGGCGCAATAAAATCACAGCTTACTGCTTGAGAACCTTGATGTAACAATTGATAGAAGGCATGCTGGGCATTTGGTCCAACCTCCCCCCATATAATAGGGCAAGTATCAAGCTCAACTTTTAAGCCATTGCGCTGTACCGACTTCCCATTAGATTCCATTTCTAACTGTTGCAGATAAGCTGCAAAATACTTTAATCGCCCATCATAGGGTAATACAGCATGGGTCTGAATATTTAAAAAGTTATTATTCCAGATTCCTAACAATGCCATCAAAACCGGAATGTTTTGATCAAAACTCGTATTTTGAAAATGTTCATCGACTGCATGAGCCCCTGCTAAAAGTTGCTGGAAGCCTTCCACACCAATCGTCAAAGCAATAGGTAAACCGATACAAGACCATAGAGAATAACGCCCACCTACCCAGTCCCACAGTAGTAACTGGTTTTCAGGCGAGATTCCCCATTCAGACATTTTTTCAGATTTTGTAGATACACCAATAAAGTGACTTTTTAATACACGAGCATGTGTTCCTAAGGCCTTTTCAAGCCACTGACGAACTGTTTGTGCATTTGATAAAGTATCAATCGTACCAAAAGACTTAGATGAAATAATAAACAAAGTTGTTTCAGGACGAAGTTGATGGAGCAACTCAGATAACTGACTACCATCCATAGTCGACACAAAGTGAATATTTAAAGGCTTAGCTGTTTTTACCTTAAAATCAGATAAAGCATGCGTGACCATTTGTGGTCCTAAATCAGAACCACCCACCCCAATATTAACAACGTCTTGAATCACCTCACCAGTTGAACCCCGATATTGCCCTGCATGGATTTTTTCCACTAAGGTATACATGCGTTGTAACTGGCTATGAACTTGTTCTGTTAAATCTGGAAATTTTGAATAATCAGCTGGTAAACGCAATGCCCAGTGCATTGCTTCACGTTGCTCAGTACAATTAATTTTATTCTTTGAAAAAAGGCGATGAATCCATTCGGTTAAATTTTTAGTATTTGCAAGAGCTACTAATTGTCCCAAAATATCTTTGGTTAAGCGGTGCTTACTATAATCAAAAAATAATTGATCAAATTTTACAGAATAATTTTGAAAACGATCTGGCTCTAAAGCAAATAACTCTTTTATATGTAATTTTGAGTTTTTTTCACCTAGAGTTTGAAGATGAGTTAAAGGTGAGGCTAATTCCTTTGGAAATTGCTCAATTGATTTACTCATAAGCGACCTACTCCTTCATAAGCAAAACCTTTCGCCTTTACATACGCAGGATCATAAATATTACGTCCATCTAAAATTAAAGGATGCTTCATTAACTGTTGTAGTTGCTTAAAGTCAGGACTCCAATATTGCTTCCATGCCGTGACTAAACATAGCGCATGAGCATCTCGCACCGCCTCATATTGGTCCGTACATAAAATTAAATCTTCACGATGTCCATAAGTTGCAGCTATTTCATCTAAAGCTTGAGGATCATGCAGACGTACTATTACACCCTGTGCCCATAATGCGGCTAATAAAATATGAATCGGTGAATTATGTATATTCGAAGTATTCTCTTTAAAGGAAGCACCCCAAATCGCAACTGTTTTGCCATTTAGACTACAGTGATAATAATTCCATAACTTACGAAATAAAATTTCTTTCTGCTGCTCATTAATCGCCCATACCTGTTCCAAAAGGCGGCTTTTTGTTCCAGTTTCAGACACAGTACTTGAAAGTGTTAAAATATCATGCGAAAAGTTCTCACCGCCAAATCCTACACCTGGCGATAAATAGGCAGCACCAATACGTGTGTCAGCAGCGATACCATGCTTTACATTCGCAATATCAATACCTAACTTTTCAGCCACCATAGCCAAGTCATTCATATAACTAATGCGGGTAGCCAACATGCCTGAAATACTAAGTTTGGTGAACTCAGCATCTAAAATCGGCATAAATAAATATTGATAACTAAATTGAAAAAAAGGACGCAATAACTCCTGCATAGTTTCACTTGCGTCTCTAGATTCCACACCAACAATGACATGTTTTACATTCAATACACTGTTGATAGCATTACCTTCCTGAATCACATCAGGAAAATAAACCCACTCATCTTTTGGTAAATGCTGTTTTAATTTCTCTGTACCATGCAAACCAAAAGTAGAGCCATTAATCATTAATCGCGGATGAACAATAGGTCGTTCGCTCAACTTCTCAACTGTTTTTAATGCAAGTTCAATTTGTGTTGGACTAAAGCAAAATAAATAAACTTCAATATCTAAAGGAATCTCTGAAAAAGGGCTCTCTTTTAAAAAACCCGCTTTTCGCTGCTTATTTAAATAATTATTTACATCTTGATCTTGATACGAGAGTACAGAAATATTTTCTTCACAAGTGACACTGGTACACCAGTAAATTTGATTACCATATTCAGCTAATAACGCTGCCATCACACCGGCATGTAACGTTGTTCCAAATACTGCGATTTTCATTGCACACCTGATTTTTTCGTATTTTATAGAATTCTCTTCCCTTTACAGGAAGAGAATATACTGCCCAGCTGCTATATTCAGCAGTTTTTACAAATACTTAAGCAGAACTACAAAACTTTATAATTTAAGTTCTTGAATCAGCTGTTTAAATTCTAATCCTAACTTAGGGTGTGCAACACCATAGTGTAGTACAGCTTTCAAATAACCGAGCTTACTTCCACAGTCAAAAGTTTGGCCTTGCATCCGATAGGCTTCAACGGTATCTGTTTCTTGAAGCATCGCAATTGCATCAGTTAACTGAATTTCATTGCCCGCGCCTTTCGGAGTATTTTCTAAAAGCTGCATAATCTTAGCAGGTAAAATATAACGTCCTACGACAGATAAATTAGAAGGTGCAGAACCTATAGCAGGTTTTTCGATAATTCCCTGCATAGCAATACTTTCACCCTCATTCGGGCTCTGCTTTACATCAACAATTCCATACTGATCTACAAGATGGTCTGGTACTGCTTCAACCATGATTTGAGCAGCTTGACTTGACTCATAGCGTGAAATCATACGTGATAGATCATTCTGTCCTGAATTATCTTGCACCAAGACATCTGGCAACAACACAGCAAAGTCATCTTGCCCAACAATACTTTTTGCACATAAAACAGCATGCCCTAAACCCAAAGGTTGGGGTTGTCTTACACTTACCACACTTACATGAGATGGAATAATCTGCGTAATTTCTTCAAGTAAATCGAACTTTTTCTTTTGCTCTAGAGTCGTTTCTAGTTCAAAGTTTCGATCAAAATAATTTTCAATTGATGCCTTAGATGAATGGGTTACCAAAATAATTTGCTCAATTCCAGCCTCTACAGCTTCACGCACTACATATTCAATTGCAGGACGATCAACCACTGTAACCATTTCTTTGGGAATTGACTTACTTGCTGGTAAAAAACGTGTACCTAATCCAGCTACCGGTAAAACTGCCTTTTTAATCACACATTCACTCTCTAATTAACCATAATATCTTTACTACGTTTATAACCATCAACATAGTGTTCGAGTTGACAAAGAGCCCAATCAATATCTTTTTGAATAGCAGTCATATTATTAACTCGATCAAAAACTTCTTGAATTTCAGTGAGTGGATAGAACTTTTCAAATGATCGAAGAATTCTACTGTGCTCGGTATATTCAGTATTTTCTTGATCAATTAATAATTCTTCGTAAAGTTTTTCTCCTGGGCGTAATCCACTATAGTGAATTTCGATATCGCCTTGAATTGAGTCTTGTTCACGAACAGTTAAACCACTTAAAGAAATCATTTGTCGAGCTAAATCCTGAATACGAACAGGTTCACCCATATCAAGTAAAAACACATCACCACCTCTACCTAGAGCACCAGCTTGAATAACTAACTGAGATGCTTCAGGAATGGTCATGAAGTAGCGTGTTACATCTGGATGAGTCACAGTAATCGGACCACCTTTGGCAATTTGTTGTTTAAATAAAGGCACTACTGAGCCAGAAGATCCTAATACATTACCAAAACGTACAATACTAATTTGAGTTTGTTTTTGAGCTTCAGCCATGGCTTGACAGTAAAGCTCTGCCATACGTTTTGAAGCACCCATGACATTAGTTGGACGTACTGCTTTATCAGTCGAGATGAGAACGAACGTCTCAACCCCCTTTTTCACAGCTGCATTTAAACTATTCGCTGTCCCAATAGCATTGTTTTTTAATCCTGCAATTGGATTACATTCTACTAAAGGTACATGCTTATAGGCAGCAGCATGATAAACAGTTTGTACACTGTATTGCTCAATAATACGCTCTAATTTTTGTTGATCTTGAACTGTACCTAAAATAGGTACGATTTCACATTGTGCTGTTAAGCGTAATTCTTTTTCTATACTATAAAGAGCAAATTCTGTAATTTCATAAATGATCAGCATTTTTGGCTGATTCTTAACAATTTGACGGCATAATTCTGAACCAATAGAACCGCCCGCTCCGGTTACCATGACGACCTTATTTCGAATATTTTTTGCTAGTAAATGCTCTACAGGGGGTACAGGATCACGTCCCAGCAAGTCAATAATGTCTACTTCACGAATATCTGCGACTTTAAGCTCACCATCAACAAGTTGAGTAAGGCCAGGAAGTTCAGTAATTTTAAGGCGGGCTGAGTCTAGTTGCTGGATAATTTCACTCTTACGTACGCGGCCCGCTGAGGGTAATGCCAGTAAAATTTCATCTATTCTAAACTTTTCAAAACGTTGTAAAGCTTTCTCTAAAGATAGTACTTTTAAACCGCCAACCATATGATCTTGTAAAGATGGATTATCATCAATAAAGAAAACAGGTAAATGATCACCTGAACGATAAAGGACTGCTGCAATTTGCTGCCCCGCATCACCTGCCCCATAAATTACTACACGTTTACGCTCTTCACTCGTTTGCAATGTAGCTTTCACAATAAAACGAATAAATGCACGACCACACCAAACCCAGCTGAACATCAAAAAACCAAACATTAAAGGGATTGAAGTAGGAATAAATGCTGGAGAAAAAATATTCATGCCATATAGAACTATTACCATCAATGCAACAGCAATGGCTAACTGAGCAATAAAAGCTTCATTAAAAGTTCGGACAATAAATCGATAAACTCCAGTTATCATTAGGCTTAAAATAGCAACAATTGTGACAATTGCTACGCCGTAATTGATACCTGGAATAACTTCTGCACCGAGGTCGAATAAACGAAGGGCATAACAAAACCACAAAATAACAGGAACAGCAAAAAGGTCTATAAGAACCAAAAAACATTGTTTCGCAAGTCTTGGTGCTGATGCGAATTGATAGATAATCTTTTTCACAATACTCTTCTAATCGTTCTAGTAACCGTGCGATATTTATACTCATTTCTTGTATAACTAGAAACAAGTTTTACGCATTCGTTACATAATGTATATCAAACCATTATTACTAAATCTGTAGCACTTTACTCCCTATAAAGTCTTATCAACCGTCGGGATTATAAAGTTATACACGTTTACATCTTTTGTTCTCTAAACAAGAAATATCATCACATCAAGTGAGAAATCACACTACCAGCAGGTAAAAATGATAAGGAGTCTATCTTCTTATCTCCGACGACTTTAACACCTACACTAAGATGTGCAAATTCACCAATATGAGTATCATGATCAATTGATGAAGCCATATTTATAA
The DNA here is from genome assembly GCF_056156705.1 of Acinetobacter sp. Li1LvA2. Taxonomy (NCBI): domain Bacteria; kingdom Pseudomonadati; phylum Pseudomonadota; class Gammaproteobacteria; order Moraxellales; family Moraxellaceae; genus Acinetobacter; species Acinetobacter sp. Li1LvA2. Next base: position 58,820 of record NZ_JBSICF010000008.1, on the reverse strand, counting down.
TTGCTCCATCACCTATTCTCACATCAAATCCCACTACACAACCAGCCATAATGGTTACTCCATCACCTATTACCACGTTAGAACTTACAATGGCTGATGGATGAACAACTGTAGCAATAGGTACTGATAACTTTTCTAATAGTTGGAACCATTTTTGTCTGAGCTGATTATTTCCTACAGCAGGAATTGCTGCAGAAATATCGGATAGTATATCTTGAATTTTATCTATATTCGTAACAATTGGAAAACCCGCTATATCTGTTCTTTGAGGCCAACTATCATCTGCAAATACTATTTTTTTCCATTTGCCCGATAAGAGAGCAGCCTCTGCAACAGATTTACCATGCCCACCTGCACCTAAAATTAATAAGACATTCTTTTTAAGCATTTTCAGTTTTTCCGGCACCAAAGAATACAGCAATTAAAATTAGAGGGAGGTAAGCTATAAACAATAATAACTCTGGCATCAATACTTTTTGCGATGCGAGATAGGCTATTGGCAGAAGCCAGAATATATTAATTAACAACACACCAATCGTCACTGTAGTATGGCTATTATATTTACGTGAAGCGTATTGATAAGCATGAGATCTGTGCGCATCATACATTTTATGCCCATTAATCACACGACGGATTAATGTAAAAGTGGCATCTACAATAAATACGCCTAGACATATGATCCATGCACAAAATAAAGCCGGATCTGTTTTTAAGGAAATTAAAGCCAAAATACCTAAAATTAATCCAAGGAACCCACTGCCAGCATCTCCCATAAAAATACGAGCTTTAGGAAAATTCCATAAAACAAAGCCAAATACGCTTGCCGCGAAAATAAATAATAATTCACTAGATAACTGCGTATCCAATAATAAATAAATAAAAGCTAAGCTTAATAAAGTAGTAATTGCTTCAACACTAGCAATTCCATTAATCCCATCCATGAAATTATATAAATTGAGTAGCCATACAAGGAAAAGTATCGCAATAATATTTGCAAACCACCCTAAATGTAAGCTGCCATTAAATAGAGTAACGTCAGAAAAACCGCCTAGGAACGAAACCACGCCTATTGCAATAAGAAAGTGAATAGCTAAACGAAGCATCGAATTGATATGACCATGATCATCAAGAAACCCTAGAACCGCCACACCCAATCCAGCCGCAACTAAAATTAAACCCGTAGTTAATTGTAGTTGATGGCTAATCATCAAACCCACTAAAACTAATAAGAAAGTGATAACAATAGATACACCCCCACCACGCGGTGTTGGGACTGTATGCGAACTTCTTTCATTTGGATTATCAATAATATTTTTCTTCAATGCGTAATGGCGCATGTAGCCTGTAAGCAAGAATGAAATTAAAAAAGTAGCTAATATTACCCAAATTATCAGCATAAGTTACTCACTTCTCTCAAGATATATTTTCCCGGTTTTTTCTAAAGCATCGTACCCATTAATTGGAGGGGTCCAATTTAATAAATTATGCGCTTTTGAAGCATCAACTTCTAAAGATAAGAATAATTGCTCATACAACTTACTTTTACCGATACAACTAGCCCCTATCTTCATAAGAAATTGAGGGATATAAATTAAGTTCGCCTTTCGCCCCATACCTTTTCTTAGTGAAATCACAAGTTGTTGGGTAGATAGAACCTCATTATCTGAAATTAAAAATAATTCATTTTTTGCTTGAGGATGCTCAATACAAGCTTCGATAAATGAAACTAGATTTTCTAAAGCAACAAAAGAGCGCCTATTATTGAGGAAAGCAAAAGGTAAAGGTAGATTCGTTGAAGCAAGTTTAAGTAATCGAGCAAAGTTGCCAGGAGCATCAGCAGCATATACTAATGGCGGCCTAATTATGACAAGCTCAGTATTTGTATTCTCAAATAATTCTTTTAATGCTTGCTCCGCTTCCAGCTTAGAAATTGCATAATCGGCATGAGGTTGCGGTGGATCTAATTCATCAAAAGCTTTTTTATCTGTTACAGCTCCATTCACACCAATTGAACTAATGAAAATAAACCGTTTAACCTGATTTTCTAATGCCTGTCGAGCGAGTTGCAATGTACCATCGACATTTACGGCTCTAAATTGTTCTAAAGGATTTTGCACATTATCATTTAGTATGTGTGCTCTTCCTGCTAAATGTATGATCACATCAATGTCAGTAGGAATAGGCGTTGAAAAAACATTTTCTTCAGAAATCGCTACTAACTGCTCAACCATGTCAGGTAATGTATGCAAATGTCGTCTATTTAAAGCATATATCTTTTGGTATTTATTACTCAGATTGAGTGAACGGATTAAAGATTTACCGACAAAACCAGATGAACCTGTAACTAAAATATTTTTCATATTACGATTCCACAATGTCAGCAAAATTTTGCAGTAACTTATCCTGATGATAATGATCTTGTAAAATTTGACGTGGTGATTTAGACAATGTATTTAGCTTATTTTCGCAAATTTCATCAATTAAAGATGCCAAACTAATTGGATCATTTGGCTGGCATACCCAACCAATATTATGTTCTTTAACCATATTAGCCACTTCTGCATCTTCTTCCATAATAGCTAAAATTGGTCTATCAGCAGCCATAGTAAAATAGGCCTTACTAGGAACACCGAGGCCAAGCATGCCTTCTGCTAAAGTCACGATAGCAATATCACATGAGCTCAAACCTAAACTTCGCTGTTGGGCAGCTAACTCTCCAATATAAGCAACTTTATTTTTATTATTCTCGCCTTCAGCAACCTCTTTTACCAACCGAGCATCATTTCCACCACCAATAAATAAGAATTTAGCAGCTGGATGTTTACTTAAATTTATTGCGGCTAATAAATTAGAGATGCCTTGGACACGCCCCATGTTTCCAAAAAATTGAAAAACTATATTTTCGTTCCACCCCAGTGAGCTAATAATTGAAGACTGTTGTTTCTGTCTAACATCTATTTCAGTGAAATCTACCCAGTTCGGAATCACTGTAATATTATCGCTACCCGTTTTTTGTCTCATTAAGTTTTTCATATCACGGCCAATCACGATCAGATGATCGGCTCTAGAATAGATACGATTAAAAATAAAATTCATTATTTTAAATAAAACAGAATTTTTCTTTAAAATTCCTGCGGGAACTAAATTCTCAGGAAAAACATCATGAACGAGCAAATACCATTTAAATGGAATGAATACCCTTAAAAAAGCTAATAAAACTAGGAGAAAAAGTGGGTTTGTTCCAGAAACAACAACCTTGTCCTTAGCTAAGTTTTTTAACAAAATCTTAAAAAAACCAAAAGTTTGCTGTAATTGACCCAGCAATCGCTTAAGTAAATTATTTTTATCATAAGAAGCATGTAAAAATAATAAGAAGCCAATATTGCTACAGAACTTTTTCTGTATTTCCTCACGATCTCCTGAATAAGGCGCTATAACAGATAACTGCTCAACCCCATCGGATTGAGCAAGTTTCTGTATAATCTTATACCAAAAGTATCCTGTAGAATTTTGATCAGGATCAATAAACTCTGAAACAACCAACACTTTTTTCACAGTTTATAACCTTAAAATTGTTTCCAGATTACTCTATTTACATAATCTGTGTAGCTCATAATAATACGAACCACTTTTTCACTTACGTTCGGCATACTGTAGTCTTCAACTAGACGTAAAAGGCGTTCCTCACCTCTAGATTGTCCTTCTAAAATTGCCAAACCTTGTAAAATACGTTCCGCTTTTAAACCTACCATCATTACAGCAGCTTCTTCCATTCCTTCTGGACGTTCATGTGCTTGACGTAAGTTAAGTGCCGGAAAGTTTAAAATTGATGATTCTTCGTTAATTGTTCCGCTATCAGACAACGCAGCTTTTGCTGAAAGCTGTAACTTGTTGTAGTCACTAAAACCAAGTGGTTTTAATAATTGAATTAAAGGATGAAATTCAACATTTAACTCTTCAATACGCTTACGCGTACGTGGATGTGTCGATACAATTACTGGATATTTATATTTCTCTGCAACTGCATTTAACATCTCTACCAAATCTAAGAAGTTTTGATCTGAGTTAATATTTTCTTCACGGTGAGCACTCACAATAAAATATTCATACTCTTTTAAATTTAAGCGTTCAAGTACGTCAGAAGCTTCAATTTTTGCTTTGTAATGATGGAGCACCTCAAACATTGGACTACCCGATTTGATTACTAAATCAGCTGGCAAACCTTCCGCTAATAAATAATCGCGAGCAATCGTACTGTAAGTTAAATTAATATCAGCAGTATGATCAACAATTCGGCGGTTAATTTCTTCAGGAACTCGCATATCAAAACAACGGTTTCCAGCTTCCATGTGGAAAGTTGGAATCTTGCGGCGTTTTGCAGGTAATACAGCCATACAGCTGTTAGTATCACCTAAAACGAGTAAAGCTTCAGGCTTTACCTCATCTAAAATCTTATCAACTGCAATAATTACATTACCAATCGTTTCTGCACCTGTCGCACCAGCTGCATTTAAGAAATGATCAGGTTTACGAATACCCAAATCAGTAAAGAAAATTTCATTCAACTCATAGTCATAGTTTTGACCTGTATGAACAATAACATGATCAAAATATTCATCACACGCAGCCATTACGCGAGACAAACGGATAATTTCTGGACGTGTTCCCACGACTGTCATTAATTTTAACTTTTTCACAAATCTCTACTCTTAATTTGTTATTGGCATCGCATAAGTATCTGGCTTATCACGATCAAAAATTTCATTTGCCCATAGCATTACTACCATCTCATCCTCACCGATGTTAGTAATATCATGTGTCCAACCCGGTACGGTTTCTACAATTCGTGGTTCATCGCCTTGTGTTTCAAGCTCATAAAATTCGCCTGTCACGACATGCTTAAACTTAAATAGTGCCTTACCCTTAATAACAAGAAACTTTTCAGTTTTTGTATGGTGATAATGACCACCACGGGTAATTCCTGGATGAGCAGTAAAGTAAGAAAACTGTCCTGCATCTGGGGTTTTCAGCATTTCAACGAATACGCCGCGAGCATCACCATATTTTGGAACACTATAATCGAATTGCTCAGGCTTTAAGAAACTTAAATAAGTTGAATAAAGTGCACGAGTTAGCCCAGTTCCCACCCGATCTGTAATAAGCGTATCTCGAGATGCTTTAAAGCCATTTAAAACTTTAGCTAAGTCGCCTACTGTAATTTGATATTCAGGTTCAACTTGAAAAAATTGTTCAACCTGTTCTCCATTGATAATATTCCAGAATGTCTCAACTACATCATCGACATAAACAAGACGAATCACAGCATTTTCATCGTGAATTTGTAGCGGCAAGTCATTTGCAACGTTATGGCAAAAAGTCGCAACAGCTGAATTATAGTTAGGGCGTGACCACTTACCAAAAACGTTGGCTAAACGGCAAATATAAACTGGATTACCTTGTGCTTGATTAAGCGCTACAAGTGCCTGCTCACCACCTAACTTACTTTTACCATAAGGATTATCACGTTCAACTTGAATAGAAGACGATAAAATAACAGGCGTTTTCTTATTTGCTTGCTGCAAAATTTGAGTGATCTTTTCCGTTAAAGAGGTATTGCCTACAGCAAATTCTTCTTCATTTAAAGGGCGATTCACACCAGCCAAATGTACAATCCAATCAGCAGCTAAAACTGATTGTTCATACTCTTGATCTGTTGTTTCACGATGAGCTTTTAAAATCTCAATCTCAGGTTTTTCTGATAAAAATTGAATCAAGTTCTTTGCTATAAAGCCATTTGAACCTGTTACTAAGATCTTCATATTTATGCCTCTGGATCTACATATTGTCCTTTCGTTAAAGCTCTTACAAACTCTAACTTAAGTAATAATTTTTTCATTCCTTCAACATCTAATCGCTCAGTATTATGCGAGTTATAATCATCAAATTCTGTAATCTTTAGGTCACCATCTTCTACGTATTTCTCATAGTTAAGATCACGTTGATCTGCTGGTACTCGGAAATAGTCACCTTGGTCGATTGCAACAGCCATTTCTTCACGGCTTAGTAAAGCTTCATATGCTTTCTCACCATGGCGGGTTCCCATAATGGTAATAGGGTAATCTTTCTGGTTCAGTAATTCTTTTAATGCTTGAGCTAGGACTTCAATAGTTGCAGCAGGAGCTTTTTGTACAAAAATATCTCCATTTTCACCATGCTCAAAGGCATATAGAACTAAATCTACTGCATCTTCAAGTGTCATCATGAAACGAGTCATATTAGGATCGGTAATAGTTAATGGTTTACCTTTACGCATTTGATCAACAAATAAAGGAATTACCGATCCACGTGATGCCATTACATTACCGTATCTGGTACAGCTAATAACAATATCTAAATTTTCTAAATTTCTTGATTTAGCAACAATTACTTTTTCCATCATTGCTTTAGAAATACCCATTGCATTAATTGGGTAAACTGCTTTATCTGTACTTAAACATACTACGCGTTTAACACGGTTCTGAATTGCCGCTTCAAGTACATTTTCTGTTCCAATTACATTGGTTTTTACAGCTTCCATTGGGTGGAATTCGCAAGAAGGTACTTGCTTTAAAGCAGCTGCATGGTAAATATAATCCACACCACGAGTAGCATTTAAAACGCTATTGTAGTCACGAACATCACCAATATAGAATTTAAGCTTAGATGAGTGATATTTCTTACGCATATCATCTTGCTTTTTTTCATCACGGCTAAAAATACGGATTTCTTTAATATCTGTTTCTAAAAAACGCTTTAGAACAGCATTACCAAAAGATCCTGTACCACCAGTAATTAACAAAATTTTATCTTTAAACATATGAATTCTCGTCCTCATTTAAACAATTTTCAATAATCTGGGTATATTTAACTGCACGTTCTCTTGCAGTCGAAAAATTTTCAGCGTGTCTTTTTGCAGCTCTTAATTTGATATCTAATTCATTATTTTCATTATTTTCGATAAAATGATTAATCACAGCTGCTGCAGAATCTGGAGCAGTTGGGTCAAAATAAAATGCGAAGTCTAAGCAGACATCTTTTATAAAACCTCTATCTGAAGCAAATAAGGGCTTTTCCATAATCATAGCTTCTAAAGGAGTTGCAGAGAAACATTCTAAGAGACTAGGAAATATAATTGCATCCATTTTTTCATAAAAATTTGGACACTCATTTACCTTCAATGGGCCTACATTAATAATATTTTCCTGAAAGTTAGAGGATTTATTCGCCCACTCCTCTTCATTAAAAGTCACATAAAAATCAACGTCTTTCTGATGTTTCTTTCTCAACGCCTCTTTTACTTGAGGTAAGAAATTTGTATTTTTATGAAAATAATCTCGACTGATTAACCCAATTTTAAATTTATTAGAAGTTTTAATATTAACTTCTTCCCATTTCTCAGGAGAAAAATATACATTTGAGACAGTATTATAGACTACAAAAATATTATCTTTTTTAAATATATCCAACTCAACCAATTGGTTCTTAACATGTTCAAGCTCGACAATAAAGAAATCGGATCTTTTAAAAAATATTTTTTGTAAAAAATATTTTATTTTTAACTTAATTTTTTCACTAAATGATAAAAGATTATAACACTCATTATCTGGATAAATAATCCAAGCTTGAGCAAAACCAACTAGATTTATTCCTTTTATGCTATAATAACAAGGTCCAAAAATAGTAAAAACAAGATCATAATTATCAAATAATCCTAAATTATTTTTATAGTTTTTTAAACCAAAAATATTATATACATTATAGTTTTTAAAAAAACTTTTTGTAGCTTGATTAATGTTTTTATCTACTTCAGTTGAAACAATGACATCAAAAGATTTGATGATATTATTTGACAGAAATGGCATCTCATTAATAAAAGAGCTAGCCACCTGCACACCACCGCCACTATGTAAATTAGCAGCATTAATTAATATCTTCATCATTTCACCTTGAAATAATAAACAAAAGACTAAAAACCAAATAAAATATTTCACTATTGGAATAAATTACTTGTAAGATTAAATAACTATTAGCTACTTCTAAAATTTGCATCTATATTTTTTCAGCAATTTTAAACGCAACAATTCCAGCTAACAAAAAAGAGAATGATGACATTAAATCACCTCTAAGCATGAAGAAGATAGCTGCACATAAAAATACACCTTTACAATAATTAAAATTAATATTGTCAACTTTACTTAAATATAATGAATCTACCTTTTTCATTAGGAAAGCTAAAAAGATAGAAAATATAATAAATCCTAAATATCCAAAATTAACGTAACCTTCTGCTATAAATGGCATTGATATATTATTAAATGCATAACCTAAATCTAATGATAATTGGTATCCACTTCCAAAAGGTTTGTCACTCCATAAGAAACGAGGAACAAAGAAAAATAAAGCACCTAAAAGCTGATATCCATGAGTTACAAAATCAACCCTCAATACCTCAACAAGATTTTGGTAGGCATCAAAATGTCCCTGATTAAAGAAAACAGCTTCTGGCAAAAATTTAATTTCTTGGCTAATAGAGAAATAGCGAAATTGATTTAAAAATGGAAAAACTATAATTATACTAAAAATAATAAGTAATGTAATATTAATGGATTTACGCAATAGAGGTACTATTGTTAACAATAAAGGTAAATATATAAATGCTACTAAAAACCGTGCTATACCAGTAGGAAAAGCACAAAGTAAAACAAAAACAAAAATTACTGCCGCTTTATAATATTTTTTTGCAACTAGATATCTCATTAAAACAAAGGCTGGCAGAAGTCTTGATAACATTACAAAAATAGAGAAAAATGGATTTACACTGGAATTATCAGATAGATCATCTTCAACTCCACGAAAGAATACCTTAGTTAAATTAAAATCAAAGGCATATAAAATAACAAACAAAGAAATAGAACAAGTTAAAATAGCAATCAAAAAATTAGGTTCTTTTAAAATTTTTAATTCTTTACTTCTAGAAATTGGAAATAATTTATAAAAAACAAAAACTAAAAAATTAAATAAAAATAGCATTATATTTGCAAAAATATAGTCAGAACTTGAAAACACATTATTCGACCAAAATATGACATTATTAGAATAGTTAATCCAAGGAATAAAAGACATGAAGAGAAGATTAAAAATATAGTAAAAAAGTATTGAATTGATATAATTTTTTAAACACAATCCAATGTAAATAACACAAAATAAAACATTAGCAAAAAAAGTCAAACCTACAATATTGAAGTTTAAATCCAATAAAAAAGGTAAAATTACAAAAGCTGTTATAAAGAATAAAATGAAAATAAAATTCTTAATACTTATAAGCATCACATACCAACCTATATAAATTTTCTTGCACTGTAAGTTATATCAGACATTCTCTTTTGCTCTATTAAATAGAATAAAGAAAATATATCCTAAAAAAACCAACCAACCAGTTGCCACTTTTGCATATAAATAATAATCTAATCCATAATTTAATTTAAATAAGAGAGGGTATGCATAATATAAGGCTAAAATAATACATATAACTAGATTTACTGTGACAATTTCTTTTCTTAAATCCAGCCCATTCATTACATGATAGTAGATTGCTGTCAGAGAAAAAGGAATAACGGCTAACGTTGCTATATGCATTTTTCCAGTTAAAAAACCATAATTAGTAAATCTTTGAACAAAGTAGTCCATACAAAAATTCGCAACAACCACCCCTAATACTGTAATACCAAGCGTAATTAATGTTTCTCGCAAAAATAATCTCTGACCTGCTTCGCAACTTTGTTTTATAATCTTAACAAACAACAGCTCAGCAACTGTTGCTGGTATAATCATTAATGCAGTAAAAGCAAACAAAATAATACTATAATGTCCTAACTCTTCCCTACCACTTGAATAATCAATAAAAAAGCGGTCCATTACTAAATATAGAAAAATCATTAGTGAGTTTATAAATAGCAAAAAAGATGGAAGTGCTATTTCTTTTATAACTTTTTTAATTCTTTCATATTTGATGAAATGAAAAAGCTCTCTCTCTCTATAAAACAAGATAAGACTAAAAAATAGATAAGAAAAAATTAAAGATATAAGATATACATTAAAATCTAATGTGTAAAAATATAGACCAATAGATATTAGAAGAGGTACTAACTGATTATAAAAAACCAGCTTTAACATTTTTGTTAAACTATTTGTAGCACGATAATAGGCTTTTACAATATTTCCTACCGCAATAAAAATACCGCTTGCTGTTAGTATTGAAACTACAATATCAGCGTCATTTAATACCACAGCCACTAAAAGAATAAATAAAGAGCCTAAAAAGGTAGTAAATAAAACTGTTGCAACTAAATATTTTTTTTCTTCATCTGAAGCTACAGGAATATATCTGTCTAGTGAAAATCTAGCACCCAAATGTGAGTAATCTACAAGTTGCTGCCAAGTTCTAGCAAGAGTCAAACTCCCCAACTGATATGAGCTTAAATACTTCATTAACAACAAGTTAAATATAATATTTAAAAACTGAATTGTATAATTCAGTACAATATATATCAGTCCTTTTTTAAACATGGCTATTTACTACGTCTTTTTTAATTTCATCATAGAAGCTATCTTTCATTGCTTCACCATTTTTGAAATTTTCAATAATTTCTTTATATTTACCTAAATAAACCTCTGAGTAAATCTCGCCTGGCATAATATGACTTTTTGGTAAAATTTTGGAATGACGTCTACTTTGAGCAACCATATAAAGTAAGACTAATGCTCTATTTATTGTTTCGTTATCTAGCCTATCAATTTTGGTAATATTATCTAAAACACTATAGTACTCTTCTACGGTATCTGGTTCTTTAGTTATACCAAATCCATAATAATAACCTTTACCTGCAGTTACTGCCGGTATACCAAGACAACTAAACTCTAAACCAGCTGTTCCTTTTGCTGTAACAATATAATCTGCAAAATTGACAATCGAATTTGTATTTAAGTTATTTGGTAAAATATAAATATTATCCAACTGATACTTTTCTAAGAGCTCTTCTACTGCTCCTTTTTCATTCCACATATATGAACTAGGGTGAGCTTTGACAAAAGTATTAACTTCTTTATTTTCGTTTAAATGAATAAGAGTTTTAACTAAGAAGTCATAATAATCATTAAATAATAAACCCTCTCCAACATGCGGCGCATCGGAAAAAGCATGAGACATTACCACAATATTTTTTTTGTTCTTATCTACTTTTGGAAATATCTCTTTTAACTCATCTAAGCTGTAAGTTTTTTTATTTAGAAATGCATTTTTAACATCTATTTGATCAATGTTTCCATTAAATCTATTTTCAACATAAGCTCTAGCTTCTGCCAAATATTCAGGTGATGATAATTTTTGATTAAAAAGCTCTATCGAAGGTTTAAGGAAATGTTCTTTTATATTTACAGATGAGTTATAGCATTTATACGCATAAATATCTTTTAAAAAGATAACATTTGTATTATTTGCTTTTTTTAACTGTCTAGGCAACATTCCAAATTCAGCATACACATTATGACTTGTAACTAAATATTTTGGCTTATATTTTCTAATTAAGTATTCATTATTATAAAAGGTCAAGAATGCTCGAAATATTAACCTATAATGCGTAAATTTAATTTGTTTAATAGTATAAGTATTTGGCTTAAATCTAATAAGAGTATCATAAATAAGCTCACCTACCTCAACACCCTTATGTTTAAGGTGAGCTAACTTATTGCCATCTTTATATAAAACAATTGTCTTTAATGTTGCAAATAAAGCGGGAATAAAAATGATTGGGTTTAGAAACCCTTTCCACCACATATAAAAATCATTGATACCAAATGATTTATAAATATGTGCTACATCATTACCTTCCTCATAAAACCCTCTTAAGAAGACAACAGGTTTAGCACCGGTTACTTCTTGCACAGCTTTACCTATTCTTGCTTTATCCATAATACTTGCTGGACAAGTAATCTGGCCCTCTATTAAGCAATAACTATTTTCAGAAACAGGAGTATTTTGTTTTTTCCAATACTGAGAGTTTAAATTAGTGAACTCATCTTCTATTTCGCTAGACTTATATGGCTTAACATAATTTACAATAGTCTTTAAAATATTAATCATTGTGGTGATCCTTAAAAATTAGAGACTAAAGCCATCATCTACAATAATATTTTGACCTGTTACATATCTGGATTGTTCAGAAAGTAAGAATAAAACTGAACCTATAATTTCTGTAACATCTAACATACCAGCTCCGTGGGTATGGCTCTTATATGCTTCTAAAAATGGTTCAGGTTGATGATCAAAGATACCACCTGGACTTACACAATTAATGCGGAATCGACTATCGTTGACATAAGCAACTGTGTATTTGTTTAAATGAAGTGTTGCTGATTTAATTGCAGCATACTCAACAGGCATCGTCATTTTCGTGTTGTTATAGATATCAAATTTTGGAGCAACTACTCCATAAATAGATGAAATATTCACAAGCGAAAAAGGAGTCTGGCATTGTGTAAAATATTTTGCACATTGCTGAGTGAACAAAAACATACTACCTAAATGTAGTGATAAGTTCTCATTAAAGCTTTCAAGGGTCACATCAAAAAAATGTGAACCATATGTCTTATTACGTGGATATGTTGTATTAACAGCTCCATCAATTTTAAGATCTGTTGAAAAAAATGACTTTACACTTGATTCATTTGTTATATCTAAGGAAACCAACGATAACTTTTCATTTGTAGGATTAACTCCTACACTACTTAATCGAGTTTCCATAGATTCAACGTTTATATCAGCTGCAATAACTTTTGCACCTTGTTCTAATATAGCCGCCACTAAACGCGTGCCTAATAACCCACCAGCACCAGCTACTAAAAAGGTTTTATTCTGTAATAAATTTTGCATCAATTATTCACCTTTAATAATAGCTTCAGCTAAACGAAAATCGTAAATATCATCGATATCTACGGCTCTTGCTTTTGGCACTTCAATACTCGCAACTTTTCCTGAAAATAAACCATAGTTATTCAGCACAAACTGTGGCGTTGTCGCATAGACTACTGTTGTAATATCAAAAACTTTAGGAGCATCTTGACGGCGTGACACCTCGCCCTCAGGTTGGTTTACAAGCTCAACAAAACCTGTCTCGTTGTGCTTAACCATATTAAAATATGGACTGCGGCTTGCTGGTGTAATTGCAATACAAATATCAGCTATCTCTGCTTGTCTTTTTAAAATCGCAGCTTCTACATCATCTTGACTACGTAATGGACTTGTTGCAGGCAAACTAACAAAACCATCAAATGAACCATAGTGCTCAGTTGCCCACTCAACGGCATGACGCCAAGACAACCATTCTGGACTTTGATCAGTTGCTAGTTCAGCAGGTCGCTCTATAAGAATTGCTCCACCTTCTATAGCGACTTGTGCAATAGCCTGATCATCTGTTGAAACAAAAACTTGTTCAATCAGATCCGATGCTAAAGCTGTATCAATTGAATATTGTAATAAAGGTTTACCTGCCAGTGGTTTAATATTTTTTCCTGGTAAACCCTTAGAGCCGCCTCTAGCAAAAATAAATGCAAAATTTCTCATATAAGCAGCCTCATTCTTTCGTCACAAATTCTTTCATCTCTACAATCAGACCAACTGTTCTTTCAGCTTCTTGTAGACTAATAGATTGGTTTGGCTGTCCGTTTATTTTTCTAATAAAATCGGTAACCATTTCTAAATACATTTGATTTTTATCCCACTCAGGGTCGCTATAAATTTCCTGTCGCTCTTTAGCCTTTATAAGCACAACTTCATTTCGAATTAAATCCCACTCAATACATCCTTCACTGCCAATAAAACGGCATTTACGATGTGCTTTACGCTGCAAAAAATCTAAGTGGATATTAACAACGGCTCCTTTCGCTGTTGTCATTAAAAGATCGGCATTATCCTCGACTTCTAAACCGAGCTCTTCTGAAGCACGTAAAACGACATATTTAGGAGTAAGCGAACCTAAAATCCATTGAGCATAATCTAACTCGTGACTTAGCTCTAATAGGACTCCTCCACCCAATTCAGTTTTAGCAGATACTGTTTCGCGATAATCCTTGGTAGGTCGCCAATCTGGTAAATACTGACCAATTTCAATAAATGCATTATATAAGTTTCCAATGACACCCTCTTGTATCATTTGCCTTACTTGCTGCGCTGAAGGTAAATAGCGCAAACAGTAACCTACTGCTACAGGTGTCTTATACTGGGCTTCTGCATCAATTAAAGCTTGAGCATCTGTCTGCGTAACTGAAACTGGTTTTTCTATTAATACAGGGATACCAGCTTTAATAAGTGGTATTGCATGTTGGGCATGAAAAGGAGCTGGTGAAGCAATTATTGCAAACTGAACTTGCAACTGAATAATTTCCTCAATACTTTCTGCTATATGATCACTATCAGTTACTGGCTCTTTAGGAATACGACCACTGGCAGACATCACTATTAATTTTGCTTCAGGAAAAAGCATTTTAAGGTTACGGCGATGTCGGGTAGCAATATTACCTAAACCAATAACAGCAATATTTTTCATATTATTCTAAACCCAACATATGAATATCTTTTTGCGCACGGTTATAATCTTCCATATGACCAATATCAAGCCAGTATTCATGTAAAGGATAACTTAAGACTTTATTTTTCTTTTCCATTTGCTGTTCTAGGATAGTCGGCATGCCAATAAACTGTGCATTAACTTGAGCCAACAATTCAGGTGAAATGACATAAATACCTGTATTAATATCAAAAAAGTAACTTGGCTTTTCAGTCATACTTTGTATTTCATTATCTTCTGAATTAACTACGCCATAAGGAATTTGATATTGGAACTCTCGCACACACATCGTTGCAATAGCTTCACGCTTCTCATGAAAATCCAATAACTTTTCAAAATTCATATTTGTTAATACATCACCATTAATCACAATGAATGGCAATTTAATATCTGATGCTGGTAATAAACTCAATGCACCGCCAGTTCCAAGCGGATCAGTTTCATGTACATATTGAATCTGTACGTCAAACTTCTCGCCATTACCAAAATGCTCATTAATCACTTCTGGTAAATAATGGGTAGAAATATAAAATTTGTAAAAGCCTTGATTTTTAAAGCTTGAGATAATGGTTTCTAGTAAAGGCTTACCACCAACAGGTAACATTGGTTTTGGACATGTATCTGTGAGTGGACGTAAACGTGTACCAAAACCACCAGCCATAATAAAAACGGGATTTTCTTTACGTTTTTTACGAATCAAATCATCAAGCGTAATAATATTAACTAGCTGATTATTTTTAATTACTGGTAATGCCAGATAACTTTTTTCACGCATGATCTCAAAAATCTGGCGGTTATTTAAGCTACCTTCTTCAATACTATAAGGATTCGTATGCATGATTGTTTCAACAGCTGCATGCACATCTTGGCCTTTTAAGAGACCTCTACGAATATCACCGTCTGTAATACTTCCGATCAATTGATTATGATCATCAACCACCAAAACAATTCTTAAAGCATATAAATCAAGAAGTTCTAATGCTTTCAGAATTGAATCATTTTTATGCAAAATTATTTTATTAACATCTCTAGTCACGATTTAATTCCTTAGCAGGTGATCCAATATAGACCTTATTCGGTTCCGTATGTTTCACAACCACAGCACCCGCACCTATAACGGAGTTTTCACCTAAATATTTCAATTGCTCTGGGCTTTTGCCCGGCAAAATAGCAGCATTTGTTCCAATGTAAGTGCCTTGCTTCAAATGAATACAACCAGACACATTAACACCTGGCATGACAGAAACGTAGTTTTCTAGAATACAGTCGTGCCCAATTGTGCTGTTAAAACTTACTATAATAAAATGACCAAAACGACATGAATTTGTAATTCGCGCTCCAGCCGCAATTACCACACCTTTACTATGTTCTAGCAACTCCCGAATGCCATACCCAAGTGATGATTGAGAATGGATCAAATTGGGATAAGGTAAATCGGGATAAGCTTCATATATTCTTTTACGAATCTTTGGATCAGCAACACCTATTGCATACACCGTATCCATTAATGTCGGAATCACTGATTCTGGCAAAATGGGGAAACCAAGTAGGGTGTCACCATCTTTGGCATTTCTTTCTAAAAAAAATATATGGCGATAGCCTTGATCTATTGCTAAATCTACTAGCTCTTTTGCAAAGCCACCTGAACCAAAAATCGCCAGTTTTTTCATTTAAATTTCAATAAAGTCGTTCTTTTTAAAGCTACGTTTTGCTTTTGTACCAACAACATCCCAATACTTATTTGGTTCTAAACAAACGCGACCTGCTCGTTTTGTTGTGACATTGTCAGAGGTTAAAAGCTCCCCTTCCGCAATATCGGTTTTCGCCACAATACTACGACGTACTAGATAATAGTTATCGCTTTCTTGCTCTAGCATAAATTTAATACCGTCGCCTAAAGCTGCATGTGTTTTATGCAAAATTTCAACATAATGCTTAAATTCATCCGGTTCCATTGATGCTGCATGGTCTGGGCCAGCCATCGTTTTATCTAATGTAATATGTTTCTCGAAAATTCGAGCACCAAGACTTACACCAATAACCGCTGCATATTCATCAAGCGTATGGTCAGAAAATCCTGTTGCCAAATCAAATACATTTTTTAAAGTTGAAATGGCTTTAAGATTGCTTTCTTCAAACAATGCCGGATATTGAGTCACACAGTGTAAAATAGAAACCTGTTCCTTCAACTGTTTACGTACTGAAATTTTAGAATAAGCTTCTCTAAATAACTGCTGAGACGGTCGAACATCTGTTCCCTTATCGATAACAAATGCAAATACTGATAAGGCTTGTTCAATATCACCCAAACTTGCCGTTCCTGTAGATAAAATGACATGTTTTTTTGAACATGCAATTTCATAGAGAAACGGTAAATTTGAAATATCAGCAGATGATACTTTTAAGTAAGGTACATCGATGTCATTCACCAAAAACTGCAAACTGTCAGAGTCAAACGGCGTTGAAATAAAAGTAATTTGATGTTCATCACAAAATTTCTGTATTTCTTCTGTTTGCTCATAAGTGAGCTCTAAACTTTTTACAAGCTCTAATTGGCTTTGACTAGAACCTGTATTTTCTTTTTGATAAGCAGCCATTTCAGTTTGATCAGATAACAAACTATCTGCTTTAAATGTTTGAAATTTAACAGCGTTCGCACCACAATCTTTGGCTTTTAAAATAAGCTCTTTTGCTAGTTCTACAGAGCCATTATGATTTACACCAATTTCTGCAATGACATAAATTTCGTCTTGATTAAAGATCATAAAATGGTGCCTTCTTTTTAAAATCCGTCGTTTTAATAAGTTCAATTATTTTCTGAGAAGTGTTGCCAAGCCCTAAAGGTGGAACAACTTGACTCAATTCATCATCTGGGAAATGAATTGCTTTTTGCAATGCTTCTAAAATTTCATTTTCGTCTAATTTAACATCAAGGATAGATTCACAACGCAAACGTCCTTTTTGACGATCACCAATATTTACTGTTGGAACCTGTAACGCTGGAGCTTCTGATAAGCCACTTGATGAGTTACCTACCATAGCTAAAGCATTTTTCAAAACACTTAAATAATTTTGAATACCAAAACTCTTTACAAGCAATACACGATCTGGCAACTGTGATTTTAAATCAAGCATTGCTTTCACAATGTTAGTATTACCATTGTCGGCATTTGGATAACTAAAGACAAAATTGACATCTTTTATTTGCTTAAGTGCATCAAATAAAGGCGCAACATTTTCTTCTAGTAAATTAGTTTCAGGATGGTAAGTAATCAGAAAATATGGTTTTGAAAAATTAAAATCATATAATTCGCTTAATTCTGCAATATTTTTAAATGTTGTACGTTGGATATGATCTAAACCTAGTGCACCAACATTAAATACCTTGTCTGGTTGCTCCCCTAACTGAATAATCCTTTTCTTATATTCTTCTGCCGCGGCAAAATGAATATTGGACATTTTGGTGATTGCATGACGAATTGATTCGTCATATGCACCTTCAGTGATTTCACCACCATGCAAATGTGCAACAGGTACATGCATGATTAAAGCAGCTTGGGTCACTGCCAAAGCTTCGAAACGGTCACCCAAAACAACTAATAAATCAGGTTGCATACGTTTCAATGCATCTGCAAATCCAAGTAAGCCAACCCCCATCGACTTCACAACAGCGGACGATGTATCCGATGACAGTAGCATTTCGACCGATTCGGTAATTTCGAAACCATCTTGAACAATAGTTTTCCAAGTTTCGCCATGCTCAGGTGAATAATGCATAGCCGTAGCTAGAATTTGCAACTCCAGCTCTGGATCTTGCTGAATATCTCGCATTAACCAATACAGCAAACCATATTCAGCTCGAGTCCCTGTAAAAACGGCTATTTTTTTCATTCTTATTACTCCAGAGGAACCGAACTTGGAATATTTACAACTCTTTCTTCCAACCATAATGAGTTAGTTAAATCACCTTGTAATGCATTTTGGTACATTGGTAATCTGGTCATTAAAGTCCAGATTGGGCGAGTCATCACCTTATTTGAATTGGTTTCATCCAAAATCAAATCTCGTTGAGCTTTATCTTTGCAAATAATGGCATTTAACCAATAGTTAGATCGGCAGTCTTTAGGTTCCACAACAAATGAAATATCACTATCTTTAAAGAAATTTTGATATTGCTCTGCAAGTTCACGTTTTTTCGCAAGAAAGCCTTCTAAGCTTTCCATTTGCGCACAACCTAAAGCAGCATTCAAATTTGGTAAACGGTAGTTAAAACCATTTTCATCATGATAAAACTCATAAGGATGCGGTATTTTTGCAGTTGTCGTAATGTGCTTCGCTCTTATGCCAAGCTCTTCATCTTGACATAGGACCATACCGCCACCACCTGTGGTGATAACTTTATTTCCATTAAAACTAAGTGCTGAAACTAAACCAAAAATTCCAGTATGTTTACCTTTATAGTAAGAACCTAAACTTTCAGCTGCATCTTCAACTAATGCAATATTCCACTTGGTTACAACCTGTTGAAGCTCATCAATTTCAACAGGATGACCAAATGTATGCATTGGCACGATTGCAGAAATACGTTTATTCGTTGTTTTGTGTTTACATACACCTTGGTCGTCGATAAAAGCATTTTCTTGCAAATAAGCGTCTAATGCTTTCGGACATAGACCTAATGTTTTTAATGACACATCGACAAATAAGGGTTCAGCGCCGATATAAGACAAGGCATTACATGTTGCAACAAAAGTCAAAGCTTGTGTAATCACGATATCATCACGTTTTACGCCAGCCAACAATAGAGCAATGTGTAATGCAGCAGTTCCATTAACAGTCGCAATAGCTTTAGCACAGCCTGTAAACTGTTGAACTTTGGCTTCAAAGTCGTTTACATATGCCCCAACACTAGAGACGAAAGTACTATCAATCGTATCTAATACATATTTTTTTTCATTACCAAGAAAACGAGGTTCATGTAATGGAATAAAATTATTGGTACGATAAATGTCTCGTACAAATTGATTAAACTTAGAAGTATCCATTACATTTTCCCATCTAAATATAAACCTGTTTCTTTGTGTCCAAAGTTAGGCATCATATAGTTAAATAGATCAACAATTTCTTCTTTATTCCATTGTTTATTTGAAAGCATCGCATGAATTTTTTCTTCGAATACATGCAATTTATCTTCTTCAACATTTAACTCGTTTTTAATAACACCTAAATTATTAAAACGTTGCATATCTAAAGTTTCATTATCGGTAAAGAATTCTTCGAAATCTTTCTCACCCGTAGTTGTACTTCCAGCAAATAAACAAGGCCATTTTCCTTGTTTTGGCAAGGTCTGAATTAAGCTACGTGCTTCGTCTTCAGATTCACACAAATACGGCTCATACCCAAGATTATTAAGGTATTTGACTGCAATATCTGCAAAAGTAATGAGGTGTAAGTGCTCGCTAAGCTTAGGGAAGAAAATATCTCTATTCTCACCCAGTAAACAAGACATCAGGCACAGCTCACCTGACTCTTTTGGAGTAACGAAATAACGGCGAATATCATTTGGCGCAGCAATTGGCTGGTTTTTCTGAATACGTTGATTAAAACCATGTAGTAAAGAACCATCTGAAAATGCAACATTCGCAAAACGAGCCGTGGAAATATCAATATGCTGACTTTGACGCATAAGGAACATCTCCATAATACGCTTTGAGCCACCCATCATATTTACAGGGTTAGCAGCTTTATCTGTCGAAACACAGAAATACTTCTTCACGCCTTTTTCAATAGACTGCTGAATCGTTTTTTCAGTATTCAAAATATTGACATGAATCATTCGCATTAATGTAAATGGATCTTTTTCACTACGTACATGCTTTAAAGCAGAAAGATTTAAAACGTAGTCAAAATCACCATCATTCTGAATATAGGCATCATACTCAGCAGAGCCAATATCTAGTGCAAATGTTTGGAAATCACCATCAATGTAGCCAAACGAGCTACGAATATCACGAACAACTTCTGTTAAATTATTTTCAGAAATATCAACAACGTGTAGTTTCTTAGGATTACGTTTAAAAATTTCTTTAACAACTGCTTGGCCAATAGACCCCGCCCCACCTAAAACTAAAAACTTCGATGAGGAAACAATTTCGATTAACTTATTATTCCAATGTTGAATATCATCAACAAAAAGCTCTTGTGTTCTGCCAATTAAATTTAATTGAATATCTGTAGACATTATAAAACCCTAATCAAAGTCTAATATTTGAACTTTCTTTATCCAAAACATATTTCAAATCATAAAGCACATGCTTTTCTTTACCTAAAGCATGGAACTCCTCAACACTCATGGATTTAAACTGGTTATGTGCTACCGCAATGACGATCGCATCATACAAGCCTTGTTGTAATTCTTTAATTGGCGCTAGGCCATATTCGTGTTGTACTTCTGTATCATCAACCCATGGATCATATATATCTAAGTCTAGATCATATTCTTTCAGAGCTTTAATAAAGTCGACAATTTTTGTATTACGAATATCTGGACAGTTTTCTTTAAAACTCAGTCCCATCACTAAAATACGAGCACCAACAACTTGTATTCGCTGCTTCACCATTTCCTTAATGAGCTGTGTTGCCACATGCTCACCCATACGGTCATTTAAACGACGAGCTGCTAAAATAATTTCTGGATGCAACCCAATAGATTGAGCTTTATGGGTTAAATAATATGGATCTACACCAATACAGTGCCCACCTACTAGCCCAGGACGGAATGGTAAAAAGTTCCATTTCGTTCCAGCTGCTTTAAGCACATCTTCTGTATCAATACCAAGTTTGTTAAAAATAAGTGCTAATTCATTAATTAAGGCAATATTGACATCGCGCTGGGTATTTTCAATGACCTTTGCCGCTTCAGCCACTTTTATATTCGGCGCCTTATGAGTGCCCGCCTCAATTATAAGATTGTAGACATCATCGACATAATTAGCGATCTTAGGTGTAGAACCTGAGGTAATTTTTAAAATATTAGTTACTCGGTGAAGTTTATCACCTGGGTTAATTCGCTCAGGACTATAGCCTGCGAAAAAGTCTTGATTAAATTTTAAACCTGAAACCTTTTCCAAAACAGGAATACATACCTCTTCTGTTGCGCCGGGGTAGACAGTAGACTCATATACTACTACATCACCCTTTTTAAGCACTTGACCAATACTGGTCGATGCTTTAATTAATGGCGTGAGATCTGGTTGTTTAAAGTCATCAATTGGTGTTGGGACCGTTACAATAAAAAAATTGCTGTCTTTTAAGTCCTTTAGTTCAGCGGTATAACTTAATTGCACCGCCTGTTGTAATTCTTGTGTTGATACTTCTAAGGTATGATCTTTACCACTTTTGAGCTCATCAATACGTTTCTGATAAATATCAAAACCAACTACAGGTACTTTTTTCCCAAACTCAACTGCCAATGGCAAGCCTACATAGCCCAACCCAATAATTGCTATTTTTAAATTGGCAATTTGCATATAAACGAGCCTTTTTCCTTAGAGTTTATATCTAATAAATCATGCTTTTGGCACTTACAATGCAGCGTACTATATCAGATTTTAAGTTAGCACCGCATACCAATTGTATAAATGTGTTTACAGCACTTATAAGTAGAATTTATCAGTTTAGCTAAAATCATACGTTTTTAATATTTCTGATGAATGACTACTGTCTAAATAGGTGGATCAGATAAACTAAACATACAAAGCTCTACGATTTTTCGATGTTTTTTCATTTCTTTTCAGCTAGAATCAGTTCAGCCTGCGTTTAATAGACACTTGTTACTATGCAGTGGACAATATCAATTAAAGATAAATACACAAAGGGTTGCGTGTGAAGTATTGCCAGTTTTTTTCTGTTCTTGCCTTGAGTTTAAGTGCTGCCAGTTGTGCAGTTACTTCCGGTTTACAAACTTACGATATTCCTAATGAAGGCGTTTATAGAACAGACCTTGGAACTACCGTTAATGTAGTTAAAATTTCTCAAGAAACATTACCAGCGATACAACCTGCTCAAGTTGACTATCAACGTGACTATGCAGCTTTATTTAAAAATCAACAACCTATTTACCGCTTAAGCCCAGGTGATGTTCTTTCTATTCAGTTGTGGGCTTACCCTGAAATTACGCCACCAGTAAACAGTATTAGTAATGAACAATCAATCCAGGCTAATGGTTACCCAATTGACCAAAGTGGTTACATTCAGTTTCCATTAGTAGGTCGCTATAAAGCTTCTGGTAAAACACTAGCTCAAGTCAACCGTGAGCTACACAGTCAACTAGCTCGTTTCTTAAAAAATCCTGACGTTGTTGTTCGTGTTCTTTCATACGAGGGTCAGCGTTTTTCCGTGCAGGGTAGCGTACTTAAGGGCGGTCAGTTCTATTTAAGTGATCAACCAGTTAGTGTGTATACTGCTTTAGGCCTTGCTGGAGGAGTTACAGATAAAGGTGATAATACTTATATCCAACTCATTCGAAATGGCCAAACTTATAATCTAAATACAATCGATCTAGAAAAAGCAGGTTATTCATTACATAAATTATTGGTTCAACCAAACGATACGCTTTATGTCAGCACACGTGAAAACCAGAAAATTTATGTGATGGGTGAAGCAGGTAAAAACCAGGCTTTACCAATGCGTGATCAAGGTATGACTTTAAGTGATGCTTTAGGTGAAAGTTTAGGCTTAAATCCTTTATCTGCTAGCGCTAGCAAAATCTATGTGCTACGTACCAATCCAAATGATCGATCAACTGAACTTTATCATTTAAACTTGATGAGCATTGGTGACTTTGGTTTAGCGAATCAATTTAAACTACGTAGCAATGATATTATCTATGTGGATGCGACTGGCTTGACTCGCTGGCAACGTGTGGTCAATCAAATTATTCCATTCTCAAGTGCGTTATATAACATAGACCGTTTGGGACAATAATATTATGCAATTTAAGAATATTTTGGTGGTTTGTATCGGAAATATTTGCCGAAGCCCTATGGCAGAGTATTTCTTAAAACAGCAATATCCTCAATTAAATATCGAGTCAGCAGGTATTTCTGGACTTATAGGGCATCAAGCTGATGAAAAAGCTCAACTTTGTATGCAACATTTAGGCATTGATCTGCAACCACATGTAGCCCGTAAGCTAAATGCTGAGCATATTAAAAAAGCTGACCTGATTTTAGTCATGAGTCAAAACCAGCAAAAACATATTGAGCAAACCTGGCCATTTGCAAAGGGTAAAACCTATCGCTTAGGTCATTGGCAAAATAGAAATGTGCCTGACCCTTACCAGCACGATCAAGCTATTTTTGATGAAACTTGCCAACTTATTCAACAGTGTATTGCTGACTGGAAACCGTATATTTAACGCCAAGATTTTAAGCTTATGAACCAAAATACTAAAACTGAAGATTCAATTGATTTAAAAGAATTGTTTTTCTCACTGATTGCCCAGTGGAAATTAATTGCACTCTGCATCATTTTGAGCCTTGTATGTGCTCTACTCTATTTACGCGTAACACCAGATACCTATTCGGTAGATGCTTTGGTTCAGGTTGAAGACAGTAAAGGTGCTTCTGCTGCACTCTTAGGTGATCTATCACAAATGATTGAGCAAAAATCACCAGCTCAAGCTGAGATTGAAATTTTAAAATCTCGTTTAGTTTTAGGCTCAGTTATTAGAGATTTACACCTCAATATCCGAGTTTCTAGTACAGAGAATACTTTTACTCATCGCTTATTAAGTAATACTGAATATAAAACTGAATATAATAAAAACTCTGTTGTATTTAAAGACGGATTAAAAAGTTTTGAAATTCGTCAATTTGAAATTCCAGCTTATTACTTAGATAAAACATTACATCTTAACTTCGACAAACAATCGTTGCGTTTAACCGATCCAACAACCGAAGAAGTTATAATAAATATTCCTCTTAATAAGTTAAACCAAGTTACAGGGCCACATGGTACTTGGAAAATTGCTCTCTTCACGAATGATCAGTTTGATGCCACATATAATATTACCAATCTATCAGTACCTGCCGCTGTAAATGCTATTAGCTCAAATTATTCAGTTGCAGAACGTGGTAAGCTCACTGGTGTATTAGGTTTAAATTATCAAGGTCAAGATAAAGAGCAGATCACTAAAGTACTTAATGCTATTTTAGCAACATATAGTGCTCAAAATATTGAACGTCGTTCGGCAGAATCTGCGCAAACATTAAAGTTCTTAGATGAACAACTTCCAGATTTGAAAAAGCAACTAGATGATGCAGAACGTCAATTTAATAAATTCCGTCAACAATACAACACTGTTGATGTCACCAAAGAGTCTGAACTTTATTTAACTCAGAGTATTACTTTAGAAACTAAAAAAGCCGAGCTCGAACAAAAGCAAGCTGAAATGGCAGCAAAATATACTGCTGAACACCCAGCAATGCGTGAAATTAATGGCCAAATTACTGCTATTAATAAGCAAATTGGTGAACTTAACAGTACTTTAAAGCAACTTCCAGACGTACAACGCCAGTACTTACAGTTGTATCGTGAAGTAGAGGTTAAAACTCAACTCTACACAGCTTTGTTGAACTCTTACCAGCAACTTCGTATTGCAAAAGCAGGTGAAATTGGTAATGTTCGTATTGTAGACACTGCAATTGAACCAATTGAACCAATTAAGCCTAAAAAGTTCCAAATTTTAATTTTGTCATTATTTTTGGGTGGGTTTATTGGAACCCTAGTTGCTTTATTACGTAATATGTTACGCACAGGCATCAAGGATTCTGGACAAATTGAAAGTGAACTGGATTTACCAGTTTATGCAACAGTTCCACGCTCTCCAATTCAAGAAAGTCGCATCAAAATTTTAAAGAAGAAGAAGAGTATTCCTATTCTTGCAGTTAAAAATAGTGATGATATTGCAATTGAGAGCTTACGTAGTATCCGTACTGCGATTCACTTCGCATTAGCGAGTGCGAAAAATAACATCATTATGATCGCAGGTCCTTCACCAGAAGTAGGTAAATCATTTATTTCGACCAACCTTGCAACAATTTTTGCGCAAGGTGATAAACGAGTACTATTGATTGATGCAGATATGCGTCGTGGTTATATGCATAAGTATTTTGATGTTGATGTAAAGCCAGGTCTTTCTGAATTGTTAAGCGGACAAACTGATCTACAAAAAGTTCTGCACAAGACTCAAGTTGCTAACCTTGATGTGATTACTCGTGGTAAGAGTCCAACAAATCCATCAGAAATTTTAAGTTCCAACCAATTTAAAGAGCTACTTGAACAGCTACAAAGTCAATATGACCATATCATTATTGATACTCCGCCAGTGTTGGCAGTAACTGATGGTATTATTATTTCGCAATATACTGGTGTGAATTTAATTGTTGCCCGTTATGCTAAATCACAAATGAAAGAGCTTGAATTAACACTTAATCGCTTTGAACAAGCGGGTGTTAAAGTCAATGGCTTTATTCTCAATGACATTCAACGTGCTAGCGCAGGCTACGGTTATGGTTATAACTATGCCTATGCTTATAAAGCACAAAAAGAAGATTAATCGTAAAGTGATAAGAGAACCGGATCAAATGATCCGGTTTTTTTATTTAAGATTTTTTTAAGTATATCCCTACTAAAACTAACTAAAATATATAAAAAACCACTCGTTTTTTTTCTTAAACATTCTATGCTTAAGCATGCTAAGATCAAAAGCAGCCTTTTAGACTCAAATGATTATTTTTGGAACCTTTTATGAGTAAAGCCTTACCCATTGCTGTCGCTGTAGTTTTAGGCGGTGCTGCACTTGTACCAGTATATTATGCAAGCCAACATCCGACCACAGAAGTCGGAAGCAAGGCAAATAAGAATGCCTCTCCAATTGAAAAAATCAGTTATGTTCTTGGATATGAAGTTGCTCAGCAAACTCCACCTGAGCTAGATACAAAAGCATTTGTGAAAGGCATTCATGATGCTCGCAGCAAGCAGCCAAGTGCTTATACTCAAGAAGAGTTAAAAGTTGCTGTAGCAGCTTATGAAAAAGAATTGCAGCAAAAAATGCAACAACAAAATAAACTGGAGCAAGCTGCTGGTGCTACTCCTGAATCTGCAGATGCGCAGTTCCTTACAGAAAATAAATCAAAAGCTGGCGTAAAAACAACCGCTTCTGGTTTGCAATATATCATTACTAAAGAAGGTACTGGCAAACAGCCAACAGCTCAGTCAGTTGTTAAAGTACATTATGAAGGTCGTTTAATTAACGGTCAGGTTTTTGATAGTTCTTATAAACGCGGTGAGCCAGTTGAGTTCCCTCTTAATCAAGTAATTCCAGGCTGGACTGAGGGACTTCAATTAATGAAAGAAGGCGGTAAAGCGACTTTCTTCATTCCATCAAATCTTGCCTACGGTCCTCAGGAAGTTCCTGGCATTCCAGCAAACAGTACACTGATTTTTGATGTAGAACTTATTTCAGTGAAATAAAAACATTCAGGAGAGTAGAACACTACTCTCCTTTTTTTTTGGAAAACAGCATGAAAAAAATCGGTTTAATGATTGCAGCATCAACAATGAGTTTATCTATTTTTGCTGCAACTCCTATAACGAATAAAAGTCCAGCAAAAGAACAATTTAGTTATAGTTATGGCTATTTAATGGGTCGTAATAATACGGATGCACTAACAGATTTGAATCTTGATATTTTTTACCAAGGTCTCCAAGAAGGCGCTCAAAGTAAAACAGCACGCTTAACTGATGAAGAAATGGCAAAAGCGATTAATGACTATAAGAAAACATTAGAAGCCAAACAACTCGTCGAATTTCAAAAAACTGGTCAACTAAACGCTCAAGCAGGCGCAGCATTTCTTACTGACAATGCAAAAAAATCTGGTGTGATGACGACTAAATCTGGTCTCCAATACCAAGTGTTAAAAGAAGGTAGTGGACAAAAACCGAAAGCTACCTCTCGCGTTAAAGTGAATTATGAAGGTCGTTTACTAGATGGAACCGTATTTGATAGTTCTATTGCTCGTAATCATCCAGTTGAGTTTCAGCTCAGCCAAGTCATTGCAGGTTGGACAGAAGGTCTACAAACCATGAAAGAAGGCGGAAAAACCCGTTTCTTTATTCCTGCCAATCTTGCTTATGGTGAAGTCGGTGCTGGTGACACGATTGGTCCAAATAGTACTTTAATTTTTGATATTGAATTACTACAAGTTTTACCAAAATAAATTTATTAGATATAAAAAAAGCGATCATTTAAGATCGCTTTTTTATTTTAGTGTTTTAAGTCTTTAGGACGAAAACCGGTGATGATTAAAACGACCAGATAAGCAACTACGCCGACAACACACAATCCCACTACTTCGGCAATACGCAACCACTGTGAAAGCTCGCCGTTATACCAATTTAATGCAAACCACAGTGCTGCAATCATAGCAAGGTTTGCCAAACCATATTGGAGCCCTAATTTTTTCCAATGCGAATCAAATCGGAAAATATTACGTTTGTGTAAATAGAAGTAGAGTAGACCCGCATTCACTAAAGCTGAACCTGAAGATGCCAATGCAAGTGCCATATGCTCTGCCTGCCAATCAATCAGCTTAAAGAAACCAATAAATACAACGTTTAAAATAGCATTCGCTGCGACTGACATTAAACCGACACGTACGGGTGTTTTGGTATCCTGCTGCGCATAAAAACCTGGTGCAAAGACTTTAATCAGCATAAATGAAATCACGCCTGCACTCATACATTGCAATGCAAGCGCTGTCATTTGTGTATCATGGAGGTCAAACTCACCACGTTGGAATAATGCCTGAATAATCGGTGTAGAAAGCATAAATAAGGCAATACTTGCTGGTAAGCCAACTAATACAATAATTTTTGCAGCCCAGTCGATCATACCGCGGAACTTTACTTGATCTTGTTCTGCATGACGGGCAGAAAGTGAAGGTAAAATCACTGTACCAATCGCAACGCCAATTAAACCTAACGGCAACTCAGTCATACGCTCTGCACTATAGAGCCAAGACACAGAACCATCTTGCATGAAAGAGGCCCAAATCGTATTTAATAACAGGTTAATCTGAGTAACAGATACCCCAAATAATGCTGGAAGCATTAATTTTAGAATACGCTCTACACCTTCATGTTTAAAATCAACTTTAGGTGGAATCAGTAGGTTTTTACGCCACAATTCAGGAATTTGTATAGCTAACTGTAATATCCCTGCCACGACCACCGACCAACCTAAGGCTTTGATGGGTTCAGCCATATACGGCGTAAGCCACCATGCACCTGCAATCATCGCGACATTCAGTAAAACTGGTGAAAAAGCTGGTGAAGCAAACGAACCATAACTATTTAAAATACTGCTAGCAAAAGCAGTCAGTGACATAAATAATAAATAAGGGATGGTTAACCGGAACATGCTGACGGCTAAATCGAACTTTTCAGGATCACTATGGAAACCCGGTGCGTACATATAAATGATCGCAGGTGCTAAAACCATAGCCACAAAAGTCAGTAAGGTCATGACTGTTAGTAAGCAACCAAATACCCGACTAATCAAGATCTGTACTTCAGCGTGTGCTCGACCTGTTTTATATTCAGTTAATACTGGAATAAAGGCCTGAGAAAAGGCGCCTTCGGCAAACAATCGTCGAAAGAAGTTGGGAATACGAAAAGCGACGACGAAGGTATCAAAATCTTTACCCGCACCAAACACGTTGAGCAATACGACGTCACGTACGAGCCCTAACACTCGTGACAACATCGTCATTGCACTGACAATAAAAGTCGATCGCCACAATGCCATCGTACTCACCTACAGCTATATTCGAAAGACGCTATTGTAATGAAACTAGAAAATCTTTTCGTTGTGAAATGATGAATGAACTCAACTTTTTTTCTGAACTAACAGTTGTCTAAAGTGCTGCCATTTAAAATAAGGTCCCGGATCAGTTTTTCGGCCGGGTGCAATGTCTGAATGCCCTGCTATATGGTTTTTAATTTCGGGATAAGCCTGACGAATAGCCTTAACCACATCGGTTAATACTTCGTATTGTACTTCGTCAAAAGGTAAATCATCACTTCCTTCAAGCTCTATCCCAATTGAATAATCATTGCATTCTACTTTGGCTAAATAGCTCGAACGTCCTGCATGCCATGCCCGATCATTAAAATTAACAAACTGTAGGACTTCACCTGTTCGTAAAATTAACAGATGTGTAGAAACTTGCATGCCTTCAATGGTCTGAAAATAAGGATGCACTGACCAATCTAATTTATTTTGAAAAAACTGCTCAATATATCCACCTCCGAATTGAGACGGTGGCAAGCTAATATTATGAACAACGATCATTTGAATTTCGGTACCAGTCGGCCGCTGGTTAAAATTTGGAGAAGGGATTTGTCTCGCCCCTTTTAATTGTCCATCTATAACTTCATACGGTGTGATTTGCTTCATTGAGATGCCAATAAATTGCTTGCCAATTGTTTTAGTTTAAAGCAGTTATCTACTTTTCAAAGCAGTAAATACGATTGTTTATCGCGATTAATCTCATAAAACAGCTTATTTTTAAAGTCGACGGTGCTAATATATCGCAAGTTTTAGGGTCATCTACAAAATGGAAACCGTATGAGCATACCTCAGTCTTTGCTTGAACAATCAATTCAAATCAATATTCAACAAGCATTACAAGAAGATATTGGGGACGGTGACATTACCGCGATGCTTACACCTGAAGATGAGCAGGCAACCGCGACCATTATTAGCCGTGAAGATATGGTTTTAGCTGGCCAGCCTTGGGTAAATGCACTCATCTCAGCTTATGACAATACTGTACAGGTAACTTGGTTAAAACAAGAAGGTGACCGTGTTGCCGCAAATGAAGCCTTTTTAAAACTTGCAGGCTCTGCACGTAGCTTACTTACTGTAGAGCGCCCTGCTTTAAACTTTATTCAAACTTTGTCTGCTGTTGCAACAAAAACTGCTGAATATGTTCAACATCTTGAAGGTTTAAATACAAAACTTCTCGATACGCGTAAAACCTTACCAGGCTTACGTATTGCACAGAAATATGCTGTAGCTATTGGTGGTGGACAGAACCATCGTCTCGGTCTATTTGATGCATTTTTAATTAAAGAAAATCATATTATGGCGGCAGGTGGTATTGCTCAGGCAATTGAAAAAGCCCATCAAATTGCACCGGGTAAACCTGTTGAAGTCGAAGTTGAAACTTGGGATGAGCTAAATCAAGCGCTTGAAGCTGGTGCAGACATTGTTATGCTCGACAACTTCAGTCAACAGCAAATGATTGATGCTGTAAAACATGTTGCAGGCCGTTGTAAACTCGAAGCATCTGGCAATATCACGATTGAAAACTTGCGTGAAGTTGCCACCACTGGCGTTGACTATATTTCTATGGGCGTTCTGACTAAAGATGTTAGAGCTGTGGATTTATCAATGCGTTTTAATGCTTAGATAAAATCTGCATCATTATTGGTATTTTTTTGCGACTTGGTCATGTCTGCCGCTTGTGTTTTTTGCCATGCTGACTGAGTCGCTTGTGCCCTACTATCACGTGGATCGGCAGCCATTAAAACAAATGTAACTACTGCTAATAATACAATAAAACCTTGTAGCATAAATTTTCCCCATTACTTTAAAAAATCAGGGTTTCAAGATAAAAGATAAATATGACCACGCTTAGGAGATTCTGTTACAAAAGGTAAGCCTTTATTTTTATTATTCATCTATACGACAAGTTATTAACTCTCTTCATTTATATTTCCCAACATTAGATTGTGCGAGATGTCATCTACAACCTGCCCAAAATTTATAAATATATTGTTTTTGCAATAAATCAGATATATGCAGAAAGAGAACAGGTTTTGTAGATGACAAATGCATTTGGTTACTTTGGGCGAAACCAAAGTAACGAATTAGCTACTTCCACTGGATGAATAAATGATAAGACTCCGTCGTGCTAACTAATTTAAAATAATGATCGACCTAAGACTTCATCTTAACATTCATGCATTACAGCAACTTAAGACTCTAAATACCCCATATATGGATCAGAAATTGAATCTTCTTGGGTTTCAATACGTCCTGCAAAACGGCGGCTGAAAGTAGCATCATCAGCTAAAGTCACAGTGAAGTCGTACCAACCTCCAAATTCAGACATATCCCAAACTAATTCTTTTTCAGAACTATTCGTTTCTATAGTCCATGTCTTATTTAGAAGATAAGCATTTGCTTTGACTGTGAGCTTGACTGACTTATTACCATCGTGACGAACTTTTAAATACAAATTCGCGTCACACTCTTCCACACACACTCTAATTTCTGGTAATGCTTGAGTTTGATTGGCTTGGATCAGATTACCTTCAAACGCGCGGTGGAAACCATTTGGACCAAGTACCCATAAATCGTACTGTCCATTTATAGTATTCCAC
This sequence comes from Acinetobacter sp. Li1LvA2, assembly GCF_056156705.1. Taxonomy (NCBI): domain Bacteria; kingdom Pseudomonadati; phylum Pseudomonadota; class Gammaproteobacteria; order Moraxellales; family Moraxellaceae; genus Acinetobacter; species Acinetobacter sp. Li1LvA2. The sequence continues at coordinate 26,643 of NZ_JBSICF010000008.1, read as the reverse complement.
ACATCATCAAGCTGTTTACCCGCCTCAACCATATAGCGACGTGGAGCTACCGTAAGATCTAATCGGTTATACACATGAAAAACGGCTGCCTGCTTACCAGTGTTTGAGAACATCAGCTTTACAGTCTTTTGTGCTGCATCGACTTTGGCACTGGTGTGTAAGATATATGGCAAAGCGCGCGATGGTCGAATTCCCATTTCCTGCTGAGGAAATTGTTGCTGACTCGGAACAGGAACTTGTGGCAATAAGGCTTGAGCAACACGAATCGCATCGGCTTCAGCTTTTGTTTTCTTCCCATCTAATTGGGCTATAGGCATGAGGTTTGGTGTTTTGAAGTTAAAAGCCGTCGTTAAGTCACCACATACGGCACGGCGATATGGGCTAATATTTGGCTCTTGCACACCAAAGCGTTTTTCTAAGAACTGTAAAATAGACGTATGATCAAACACTTGTGAATTCACCCATCCCCCTCGGCTCCACGGTGAAATCACATACATTGGAACACGCACACCTGGCCCATACACTCGACCATCTGGCTTAGGTTGAGATTTTGAAGTCGCTACTGCTGGATGATTAAAGTACTCATAAGATATTTGCTGATCAGTTAAAGTCGTTTTTCCATATACGACACCGTTTATATCTTTAGACGGCGCACTCGGTGAAGGAACATGGTCGAAGAAACCATCATTCTCATCAAAGTTCACCAATAAAACGGTTTGGTTCCACAGTTCAGGATTTTCAGTTAATGCATTTAATACTTCCTGAATATACCAAGCCCCCTGCACAGGACTAGATGGTCCCGGATGTTCACTGTAAGTTGCAGGAGCGACTAACCAACTCACTTGCGGCAATTTACCTTGTGCAATATCATTTTTAAAGGTTCCCAAAAAACCACCATCCGGCATAGTGTTAGCAATACCTTTATAAAGTGGTTGAGTCGCATCAATCTTTTCATCGTATGCAGGGCATGTTGGCGTGTCGTTACTGACAGGCTGACCCGATTGTTCATTTGCACGGCGATATTGTTTGAAACCAGCTAAAGGGTTATCAGTAAAGTTATCCGGCATGTTTTGATAAACTTTCCATGTTACGCCAGCCTGCTGTAAGCGCTCAGGATACGTCGCCCATTCATAACCTTCTGTTGATGGCCCAATCCCATCAAATTCATTTACCACACTGGCAACACCTGCACCTGTAGGGCCATTCGTTCCGGTCCAGATAAATTTACGGTTCGGGTTAGTTCCCGCATGCATGGCACAGTGGTAAGCATCACAAATTGTAAAAGCATTGGCTAAAGCAAACTGATATTCGACTTCCTGTTTTTTATAGTAACCCATCGACTGCGGTTTTTTATAAGCCACCCAGTCGCTCATGCGACCATTGTCCCAAGCTGCTTGGCCATCAGACCATGAGTGAGGAGTTCCTGAAACACGCTGAGCATTTCCTAAACGACTATCGAGATGGTACGGCAATACTTTATTTTTCTTGGCATCATATTGCTCCCAAACCTTTCGACTTTCCGTCATTGGAATAGTAAAGCGGTCACCGAACCCACGCACGCCTTTTAGTGTTCCGAAATAATTATCGAATGAGCGGTTTTCCTGAGTCAAAATCACGATGTGCTTAACATCTTGAATAGTTCCACTTTCAACTTTGGCATCAATAGCCAGCGCTTTTTGAATACTCAATGGGAAACTTGCCAAAGCAGCGGTCCCAAACATGGTTTTTGTAGAATTTAAAAGAAATTCGCGACGATTCATTAGTTCTATCCTAAGTTCTTATTATGGTGCGCAGTGCATTTTGCAATTACTGGTTGGCGGTGTTGTTGGCGATGAATTATCTAGGTCGTTATCATCGTTACAAGCACTCAGTAAAAGTGCTAAAGAAGTAATTAATAGAAGTGAAAGTTTTCGCATTGGTTTTTTCCAAACGGTTTAAATGCGAACTACTAATAAAGTGAAAAAGTGACAGGCAAGTGATGTTTTTATGTCGATTTGATGAATACATAAAAAAACGCATCCGAAGATGCGTTTTTTAGAAAGGGTAAAATTACCAGCCTAAAGCTTCTTGTTGCTTTTTAATGAGCTCTGCAATCCCTTTTTCAGCCATTTCTAACATGTCATTGCTTTGTGCACGAGTAAATGGTTTATCTTCGGCAGTACCTTGAATTTCAATAAATTCGCCTGCTTGTGTCATTACGACATTTAAGTCAGTTTGACAGTTCGAATCTTCTTCATAGCAAAGATCAAGCAATACTTCGTCTTGATACATACCTACAGAAATTGCAGCAACTAACCCTTTAAGCGGATCATGCTTAATTTTCTTTTGAGATAACAAAACATTCATCGCATCAACTAACGCTACAGCCGCGCCAGTGATTGAAGCCGTACGTGTACCACCATCTGCCTGAATCACATCACAGTCGATGGTAATTGTGTTTTCTCCAAGCTTCTTCAAATCGACCATAGCACGTAAGCTACGACCAATCAGGCGCTGGATTTCCTGTGTGCGGCCCGACTGTTTACCACGCGCTGCTTCACGATCACAACGTGAGTGTGTTGAACGCGGTAACATGCCATATTCAGCAGTGACCCAGCCCTGTCCTTTCCCTTTTAAAAACCGTGGAACTGAATTATCGATACTTGCAGTACAAAGGACTTTGGTGTGACCAAATTCGACCAGCACAGAACCTTCAGCATAACGGGTGTAGTTTCGTGTAATTTTCACTTCACGTAATTGGTCTAATGCACGTTGGTCAATACGCATAATCCTTCCTAACTTCTCTTAAATACAAACTTGGGCATAGTATAGCAAAGGATTTTGACAGGTTGAGTTTATTCCCTACTTTCAAATGTAAGTCGGCACTTTTCATGACACAAAAATAAAAATAGCCCCTTAAAAGGAGCTATTTGAAATGCCTTAAACTAGGCAACTTTTAATTTGGTTTTTAACTTTTGCAGTGTTTGCAGTACTTTTCCAGTGGTCTGGTTTGGTAGCGAACACTTCGCTAAACGCACCCACACACTCCAGAATTGACGCATAAAGCTCGCTTCATTGTAGTTAATACCATATTCTGCGCAGAGTGCCTTGATTTTAGGAGCTACATCTTTATAGCGGTTAGCCGGCATATCTGGAAATAAATGATGCTCAATTTGATGGCTCAGGTTACCACTCATAAAGTGCATTCCTTCTGTACCACTAAAATTACTTGAACCACGAATTTGACGTAAATACCACTCTGCCTTGGTTTCTGTATCCGTATTATCAGGTTCAAAAGTTTCTGCATCTTCAGTAAAGTGACCATTAAAAATCACAGCAGATGACCACAAGTTACGAATAATATTAGCAACTACATTTCCTGCAAAAACTGGTAAGAACATAGGACCAGAGATAATAGGGAAAAATACATAATCTTTTAAAACTTGACGGGTCGCTTTTTTGCGGAATTTAGAAGCATCTTTCCAAACCTGTTTCCAGCTCTTGGTTTTATAAACTAACGCATCTTCAAGATGTAGGTTTTGCACGCCGACATACCACTCAAAGAAAAACATTAACTGTAGACCGAGTGGAATATTAAACAGGTGACGAGGTTCCCACTTCTGCTGATCACTTACACGCAAAAGACCATAACCGACATCATGGTCTTTACCGACAATATTGGTATAGGTGTGGTGCACATAGTTATGTGTTTCACGCCAATCATCACCCGATGCAATAGTATCCCAGTCATAAGTATTACCATTCAGGCTGGGTTCATTTAACCAGTCAAACTGACCGTGCATAACGTTATGGCCAAGTTCCATGTTTTCTACAATTTTAGAAATCCCCAGTAAACCTGTGCCCAATAACCATACAGGTGGAATCCAGCCACCAAACATCAACATGCCACGAGAAGCAATTTCGGTGTAGCGGACAAAATTACGTACTTTGTATATATATTTTGCGTCTTGCTCACCCAGACTTTGCATAACCTCTTGGCGAATCTGTTCAACACGACGGCCAAATTCTTCAGTCTGTTCAGGTGTTAAATGTGCAGACTTTGATACTGTAGAAAATTCTAATGCCATATTCATAAGGTTAATCCTCTTTAATTCTTTTTATAGATCAATCGTGACTGGGCTTAATGCCTGGCTCACGCATAGTTTAATTGGACGGTTCGGTTGGTCTTCAATTTCACCTGTTAACAGATTTTGAGTGACTCCGCTGACTTTGGTACAGCTACATTTATTACAAACACCCATTCGACAACCATGTTGCGGACGTAGACCTGCTTGCTCTGCACTGCTCAGTAAATTCGTTTCAGCCAAGAACTCTTGCTGGGCACGGCGAAAAATAATAGGTTGCGCAGTTTGTGTTCCAGTGACCTGAGGCGGCTGGAAATATTCTTGATGCAACTGCGACTGAGCACCTTGCTGTGCATAGATTTCATTTGCCTGTTGCATCATGCCGTGGTGTCCGCACAGATACGTCGCTGTTTGTACGTAATCAGGAACCAACTTTTGCAATAAGTCTTCAGTTAAATGCTGCTTTTGCTCAGCGGTATTAAAAAAATGATATTGAAGCTCTGGATGCTTTTCTGCCAAAGCTTTTAATTCAGCATGAAAAATTTCAGCACGATTAAAATAAATAACATGAATCTGTTCAAGCTGCTGTTTCAACGCTTCCTGCAAAAGTGAATAAATTGCAGTAATACCACTACCTGACGCAATTAAAATCGCGGGTTGCTGGCCTTGGTGCAAAGTAAAATCACCCTGTGGCTGTGAAATCTCAATGCACTCTCCAACATGTAATCGTTGAGCTGCACTAGACACCAAGCCTTGTACTTTAATACCTAAAGAGATTTCACCTTGAGGAGTTACTTCAATAATTGAATAACTACGCTGTTGGTAAACTCCATCTATCAGTAGCGTTAATAGAATACTTTGCCCTGCGCGTACCTGATCAAACTTAAAATTACGATTCGGTTTAAGCTTGATAAGCACCATATCAGTATGTAGAGACTGAACAGTAGTAACTTCTGCAAGTACCCTTTTCCAAGCCCAAGTCACGTTAATTTTCTGCAAAACAAAATCAACGAAATCTTCTCGGACCAAATGTGGCTGATAACTAAGTGTTGCGTTCATACGTTCCTCTTTTGTATCTGGCTATTTATTTGAGTGAACACATGTTCGTATAGTGAACATATGTACACTATATTTATAACTGTTCACTCAGTCAACACTTGTTCACTATTTTTTTTATGAAAGTTTGCTCTTTTTTGTTAGACTCTGGCTCACGGTTTAAATAGGTTCTTTTAATGTCGATACGGGATGAACGAAAACAGCAAAGTCGTCAAGCACTTCTAGATGCAGCCTTGCATCTGAGCACGTCTGGGCGCTCGTTCAGTAGTATCAGTTTGCGTGAAGTTGCACGTGAAGTTGGTTTAGTACCGACAGCGTTCTATCGTCATTTTCAAGACATGGATGAACTCGGTAAAGAGTTGGTTGACCAAGTTGCCCTACATTTAAAAAGTGTTTTGCATCAATTAGGTCAAAGTTATTTACAACATAAATCGACCAAAACTCAGACCAGCATTGAGCTATTTGTTCAGGCGGTAAATCATAGCCCTAAGCAGTGGCAATTTATGATTTCCGAGCGTTGGGGCGGTTCAGAAACGGTTCGTGCAGCCATTGCACGAGAAATCGAATTTCTAATTGAAGATCTAACAACTGATCTCACTAAACTCGAAAATTTTAAACATATTCAAGAGCCTCAAGACTTAAATGTCTTATCTACCATTTTGACCAATATGTCATTTACATGGGCAATGACGTGGCTCAACCTATCGAAACAATATCAAGGTGAACAGCTCAAGCTGCAACAAGCTGCCTTTATTGAAAATGCTTCTACACAAGTTCGCTTACTCTTTAGAGGGATTGCAAACTGGGAACGGTAGAAGCGGCAAATGACAAAAAACAGGTTATGTGGTAATACGTAAAGAGAGAAAGAAAAAGGCTAAAAATTTCGAGAAAAGTCTTTTTCTTTTTACAGGAAGTAAATTATTAGTTAGGCCAAACTGGTGTGGGAATACCTATGAATCTTGATCGTCATACACAGTTTTTGATGCGCAAAGAAAAAATTCTGAGCGTGGCAGAAAAGTTGTTACTAGAAAACAATCAGGAAATTACTCTAGATGAGTTAGTGGCCGAGCTAGATATTGCTAAAGGCACACTTTATAAGCACTTTAGAAGCAAAAATGAGCTTCTACTTGAGCTCATTATTCAAAATGAAAAGCAAATTTTAGAAATTTCTAAAAAATATAATACAGATTTCAAAGAGTATGCCCCTCATTACATGCTTCACCATTTGCTTACGCCAGGAAAAACCATTTTATTGCATCAACTTGAAGAAAATCTGACAATGACAGAGTCTAAGTTGAAGCATCTTTTCGAAGAGCTTTATGAAATCCGCCAACAACGTATTTTAGCAATTAAAGATATTACAGAAAATTATTTGAAATCATTAAATTATGATATGTCGATTCGTGATTATTTGTCTTATATCTGGTCACTGACTTATGGAGCATCACTGCTTTTAAATTCTACGTATTATCAGCGTTCTATTGGTTCTCGCCAGAAATTAATTAATTTATATATTAATCAGGCATTATCGCTGCCAACTCAAACTGTTAATTTTGATGTTTTAAATTTTCAAATTGAAGATGAAAATAAGCAAAATTAATTGAAATATTTCGTGATAATTAACTAAATATAAAAATGGGCTTCATATGAAGCCCATTTTTGAAGTAAAGCCTAAACAACTTATTTTGCTTTACGTTCTTTCTCAATTAAATAATTAAGAACTTGAGTAACTTTACCATCTTCACCCTGTACAACATATTTACCATTAACGACAACTGCAGGAACACCTGTTAATTGGTACTGTTGAGCAAGTTTATTTGACTCGGCAACTTTTGCAGTCACAGCAAATGAGTTGTAAGTGCTATTAAACTTCTGTTCAGGCACGCCATAACGAGTAAAGAACTTCGCAGCAGAAGCCTGATCAAAAATTTGCTGACCATTCACCTGAATCGCATGGAACAATGGTAAATGCGTGCGTTTACGTACACCTAATGCCTCAGATGTATAATAGGTACGCGCCCCTTGTTCCCATACTTTGTTCATAGCAGCTGGTGTACGTACAAAACGCACATCGTTAGGAATCTGTTTTAACCACGTTTGCATATGCGGTTCAAGTTTAAAACAGTGTGGACATCCATACCAAAAGAACTCTCGAACTTCGATTTTCCCCGGAACTTCCACTTTGCCTGGATTGGCAATCACGGTGTAGTCTTTACCAGCAACAAAATCTGCTGCCATTGCACTACCCGATACGGCCATAATTGCTGCGCTTAAACCACCCAAAACCAATTTTTTCATTGCTACAGCTTTTCCTCTAAGTTGTTATGCATTAGCTTATGCTCTAAATATAAAACAAATATGCTAAATTCGTTTTGCTTCTGTGAAGTTTTTTATTGGGTTTATCGCTTTTTTCCCAATAATCGCTACACTAACGGCGAACTATATCCAAAAAGATAACCCAAGTTTAGAGGTAGCACCATGTCGCAATTGAATGTTGATTTACAAGAAATCGCAAAGTTTGAAGCACTTGCTGCCAAATGGTGGGATCAACATTCTGAATTTCGCCCACTTCATCAAATTAATCCAATACGTTTAAACTGGATTGATGAACGTGTAGGCGGCCTTGCTGGTAAAAAAGTACTTGATGTCGGTTGTGGTGGCGGTATTTTGGCAGAGAGCATGGCACGTCGTGGAGCAGATGTACTTGGTATTGATATGGGAGAAGCACCGCTAGCTGTTGGCCGTTTGCATGCTCAACAAGACAATGTTCAAAATATTGAATATCGTCAAATTCCTGTAGAAGAATTAGCACAAGAACAAGCAGGTCAATATGATGTGGTCACTTGCATGGAAATGATGGAACACGTTCCAGATCCAGCATCTATTGTAAGAGCTTGTCAGGCTTTGGTTAAACCGGGTGGCCATGTATTCTTCTCAACCATTAACCGTAACCCAAAATCTTATTTATTTGCCATTATTGGCGCAGAATACGTACTACGCATGTTGCCAAAAGGTACACATGATTATCATAAATTTATTCGACCATCTGAAATGGCACATGATATTCGTAATGCAGGTCTTACTCTAAAAGAAATGACAGGACTGCACTACAACCCACTGACCAAGCATTACTGGTTAGCGCCAAATGTTGACGTTAATTATATGGTTCACACGATAAATACAGGTGCATGATGAAAGCTGTTTTATTTGATTTAGACGGTACTCTTATCGATACAGCTGCCGACTTCATTCGTATTATTCAGCAAATGTGCCGTGATGAAAGACGCCCAATTGTTGATGCAGACCTCATTCGCACTCAGGTTTCTGAAGGTGCACGTGCGATGGTTAAACTGGTCTATCCAGAGCTGGATGTGGCCAATCCAATTTTCTTGGCACATCGTCAAAACTTTTTAGATATTTACGGCAATAATATTGTGGTTGATACAGACCTATTTGAAGGCATGTATCCACTTTTAGAAGAGTTAGAAGCTCAGCAAATTCCGTGGGGTATTGTGACCAATAAACCACGCGGATTAAGTGAATCTCTTTTAGAAAAGTTAAATCTGACCGAACGCTGTGCGGTTTTGGTGTGTCCTGAAGATGTCAGTAAAACCAAGCCAGATCCAGAACCAATGTATTTGGCGGCTAAACAGTTAAATATCCCAGCAAATGAAATTATTTATGTGGGTGACCATCCACGTGATATTGATGCTGGTCGCAATGCCGATATGTATACTATTTTGGCTGCATATGGCTATTTACCAATCGAACATCGGGATGATCTCGCTGCATGGCAGGCCGATTCGATTGTAAATACGGTGACAGAATTACACCATATGTTACGTCAAAAGCTTCCTGCTCTACAGGAAAATCAGCGTATGATAAGTTAACATAAGAGTTTTATAGGCTTTTTTTAACAGTTCTTTGTTTTATCAATATAAAAAGAAGGAGGTTTACCAATGAAATATTCAGAATACCAACCTCGTCCGGATCTACTCAAAGATCGAATTATTTTAATCACCGGTGCTGGCGATGGCATTGGGCGAGCTGCCGCTCTGACTTATGCCCTACATGGTGCAACTGTTGTACTGCATGGTAGAACCTTAAATAAACTTGAAGTTATTTATGATGAAATTGAAAGTCTGGGTGCACCGCAACCAGCAATTTTGCCATTACAACTTTCGAGTGCTTCTGACCGTGATTATGACTTTTTAGTCGATACGCTCGAAAAGCAGTTTGGACGCCTAGATGGTATTTTGCATAATGCAGGTATTTTAGGTGAACGCGTAGAGCTAGCACATTATCCAACCGAAACTTGGGATGATGTCATGGCTGTTAACCTGCGCGCGCCTTTTGCTTTAACTCAAGCATTACTACCACTTTTGCAAAAATCAGAAAATGCCTCTGTTGTATTTACCAGTTCGGGTGTAGGCCGTGAAGCACGTGCACTATGGGGTGCATATTCTGTCTCAAAAATTGCAATTGAAGCGGTGAGCAAAATTTTTGCGGCGGAACATACTTATCCTAATATCCGTTTTAACTGCATTAATCCAGGTGCAACGCGTACTGCAATGCGTGCTAAAGCCTATCCACAAGAAGATCCGAAAACACTACCTACACCAGAGTCGATCTTGCCTGCTTATCTCTATTTAATGGGTGAAGATAGCTTGGCGCTCAATGGTCAAAGTATTGATGCACAGGATTAAAAGTTAAAGATGAAAAGCTAAAGAAAATTACAGCCGATCATGAAATCTGGCTTGCCTATACCTGAAAAGATATATTCAAGCCTTTTTTATGATTGATAAAAACTCTTGATCTATCCGTAATTTTAATTGAACCATTAAATGATCTTCACAGTTTCTCTGCATTTTGCGCGTAGAGTATTCAACATGAGAGACATCAGATGTAAACGAGGATGCATCATGAAAAAGTTGTTCACAATCTTAACCCTTTCCATAGCCGTACTCACCACAAGTATGGCGAGCTTTGCTGATCCTCCTTTTGACCGAGGCCATGGCCCCAAAGGTCCTAAAGGTGGAGGACCACGCGGTGAATGGAATGATCGTGGGCCAGGATTTGGACGTGATCATGATGAAGATCGTGTCCGTGACGAGCGCCGTATGCGTGAAGAACGTGGTTTTGAACGGCTTAAACAGCATCGCTGGCAGCCTGGTTATGTTATGCCACAGCACTATCGTGGCAATGGCTATAAAGTTGACTATAAAGATAGTAACTTGCCAAAACCAGACCGTAATCAGCAATGGTACAAAATCAACAATGACTATATTTTAGTCGATACTGATTCTAATAGTATTGTGAGTATTCGTGGTTTTTAAAGCGATAGAACCTCGCTATCGCTGAGCAAAAAGGATAAAGCCTTATGGTTTTATCCTTTTTTTATTACTTATATATTTAAAAAAATAAATAGATTTTTATATTCTAATATTTCGTATTTTCTTAATTTCTTCTTATTTCATCGTTAGTTTTCACATTTATTCTTCGTAGCCTCCACGATTTATCTGTAATTGTTCACTAATCTTTAATTATTGAAATTTAATTCATCACTCGAGGTTTACAATGAAAAAATTAACAACAGCGATTGTCCTTTCACTTAGTGGTTTAATTGCAACAACAGCAATGGCAGCACCAAACGATCATAACCACCATGGCAACTACCAAAACCATGAAGTCAAAACCGTTAAAGTAATTAAAAAAGACGACCATCGTAATGTTTGGCGAGCAGGTCAGGTTGTACCCCGTGAATATCAACACTCACGTTACGTGATTGACTATCGTCAGCATCAAAAATTAACTAAACCGGGTCGCTACCAAAAATGGTACAAGGTGAACGGAAATTATGTGTTGGTAAACGAGCAAAGCCATAAAATCATTAGAGTGGTTCACTAATTTAAAAAAATTTAAACACCCAAACTTAGATTTGGGTGTTTTTTTATCTAAAACATGCGGCTTTAATCTTTTTTGTTTAGAATCATCTTTATATCTTTTTGCTGTTGATTCGAGATCGGTATGCCAAGCAAGTCTTTAGAAAAGTCGCATAATAACCCCCAGCATTATGTACACTGGTTTCGACACTCAGCACCCTACATTAATGCCCACCGCGATAAAACATTCGTATTGATGTTTGGTGGTGAAGCAGTCCGTCATCCTAATTTCGAACATATCATTCATGATATTGCATTACTTCATTCTCTTGGTATTCGCTTAATTCTTGTGCACGGCGCACGTCCGCAAATTAATCAAAATCTTAAAGAGAAAGGAATTGAAACTCCTTTTTATGACAACAGCCGTATTACCACACGCGAATCTTTAAGCTGTGTCATGAGTGCGGTAGGCTCTATTCGCCTAGAAATTGAAGCATTGCTTTCTATGGGCTTAGCAAACTCACCCATGTACGGCGCTCGAATCGATGTCGTATCAGGTAATTTTGTGACTGCTAAACCTTATGGCATTCGTGATGGCATGGATTTCCAGCTTACAGGTGAGGTTCGTTCAATAGACACCGATGCAATTGAACGACACCTTGATAATCATAATATTGTGTTACTGGGGCCAACAGGTTACTCCACTACAGGCGAAGTCTTTAACTTACGAGCAGAGGAAGTTGCGACCAAAACTGCAACTTATTTAAAAGCAGATAAACTGATTTTTCTTGGAGAGCAACAAGGTCTTCTGAATGAAGATGAACAAATATTACGTGAGTTAAGCCCACATCAACTGGACTACTATATTCAACAATATCAAACCCTTAGCCCAACACTCACCCTACATTTGCAACAAGCAAAAAAAGCCTCTTTATCAGGTGTACACCGCGTTCATCTCATTTCCTATGCCTATGATGGCGCCCTTCTCGAAGAGTTATTTACTCGAGATGGTATAGGCACCATGATTACCGATGCGCATTATGAAGAAGTTCGTACAGCCCATATTAAAGATGTGGGTGGTTTAATGAATTTATTGCGTCCCTTGGAAGAAGAAGGCATCTTGGTTTATCGTTCACGTGAACGCCTAGAGCAAGAAATCAGCCAGTTCGCTGTTATTGAACGCGACGGTATGATTCTAGCGTGTGCTGCCCTTTATCCAATTCCAACCGAGTTTAACGAAACGCGTTCTGCAGAAATTGCCTGTGTTGCAGTACATCCAAGTTATCGTAAATCAAATCGTGGTAGCCAAATTCTGCAATTCCTTGAAGAAAAAGCCAAAGAACAAGGTATTCGTCAGTTATTCGTTTTAACAACGCGTACCGCTCACTGGTTTTTGGAACATGGTTTTCATCAAGTCAGCGTTGATGAGTTACCTAATGCCCGTCAGGCGCTCTATAACTATCAAAGGAATTCTTTAGTCTTTAAAAAACTGCTTCCCTAGCCTTTGCTCTTTTTAAGATATTCTTATTTCAGATAAGCTTAGTTAAAAAAGTACAACCATAAACGCTATTCATTTATGGTTGTACTTTTTTTAAATCTCTATTTTTAATGTTTTAATATTTTTTTTATTTTATTTACATCAACTTACTCCTAATTTATTAAATATATTTCTATTAGATAAATCACTTTTTTGCATAAGTTTATAGCCTAATATTTTTAGCTTTTTTTTGCATAAATAAAGACCGAATACTTATTTTTTCTGAAATAAAAATCCCTTTAGGGTATCTGCTCATCCAATTATTTTTTCTTTTTCTCTTTCGGGGAGCACGAAATCTCATGGCACTTTTCAACACCACTTCATGGACAAAATATTCAGTCATCGCAGCCAGCCTTGCAGGAGTGATGATGTTAAGTGGTTGTGCCAAAAAAGAGGAGCAGGCCACCACAACTTTAAATATTGGCTATCAAAAATATGGCATTCTTCCTATTTTAAAGGCTCGTGGTGACCTAGAAAAAGTACTAAAAGAACAAGGAGTGCAAGTAAAATGGGTTGAGTTTCCTGCTGGCCCTCAATTGCTTGAAGGCTTAAATGTAGGGAGCGTTTCACTCGGTGAAGCAGGTGAAGCACCACCTATTTTTGCTCAAGCGGCCAATCCAAATTTAGTCTATGTCGCAAACCAACCTGCTGCGCCGAAAGCTGAAGCATTATTGGTACAAAAAGACTCTCCAATCCACTCTATTAAAGATTTAAAAGGCAAACGTGTTGCTCTTAATAAAGGTTCGAATGTTCATTACCTATTATTAAAAGTTCTAGAGGGCAACAACTTAAGCTTAAGTGACATTCAACCCGTTTATTTACCGCCATCAGACGCTCGTGCTGCCTTTGAAAAAGGTGCAGTAGATGCATGGGTCATTTGGGATCCATTCTTTGCAGCAGCTGAACATCAAATTCAAGCTCGAGTTTTAGCGACTGGTGAAAGTTTGGTAAGCAATCATCAGTTCTATCTAGCTGACCGTAAATTTGCAGAAAATAATCCGAAAGTTCTCAATACAGTTGTGCAAACCCTTAACCAGACAACTGAATGGGTGAGTTCACATCAGGATGAAGCTGCCAAACTACTCGAAAAACCTACAGCACTTGAGTTTGATGTACTCAAAACTTCCATTTCACGTATGGGTTTTGGAGTTCAGCCAATCTCTGACAAGGTGACACAAGAACAACAACAAGTAGCTGATGCCTTTTATGCGCAAAAGCTCATTCCTAACAAGCTCACCATTCAAGATGCCATTTTAAAACTGAAATAAACCCAGCTTGGGCACAGCTTAAATAATCATATAAATGCTGTGCCTGACCTCAAGGGGAACAAGGATATCAATATGCAACATCAGTCATTATTTAATAAGAGTCAGTGGGCACAATTCGCTAAACGCATCAGTGCAGTCGCTGTATTAGGTTTAACAATCGCAGCGCCAGCTTGGGCAATTGATCCAACTGTAAAAGAACTTCGTATTGGTTTTCAAAAAAGTTCAATTAATTTTGCGATTACCAAACAGCAAAAACTATTTGAACAAGAATTTCCAAATGCCAAAGTTACTTGGAATGAGTTTCCTGCTGGACCACAAATTTTAGAAGCTTTGGCTGTGGGTTCCCTTGATGTCGGAGTTACTGGGGACACTCCTCCTGTCTACGCACAAGCAGCTGGAAAGCCTTTATATTACATTGCCTATGAAGCAGCTAAACCACTAGCATCAGCAATTTTAGTTCCTAAAAACTCGCAGCTCAAACAACTTAAAGACCTTAAAGGTAAACGTATTGCGCTGCAAAAAGGTTCGAGTTCACATTACTTACTTGTACAAGCTGTACGTAAAGCAGGCTTAAACTGGAGTGACATTACTCCGATCTGGCTTACACCTGCCGATGCTCGCGCAGCATTTCAAAAAGGTGCCGTTGATGCATGGGCCATTTGGGACCCTTACTTCGCTTCAGCACAACTAGAAGATCAAGCTCGAGTTCTTGCATCAGGTAAAGGCTTAAGCCCGAACTATACATTTTATTTAGCAGCTCCAGATTTTGTTAAACAACATCCGAAAGCTGTTTCTGGACTCATCAAACAAATTAATCAAGCTGACAAATGGGTTCAAAGCCATCAAGCAGAAACGGCAACGGCCATTAGCCAAAGCACAGGACTGAAGCCTGCAACCAGTGACTTATTTATTAAACGCCGTCCTCGTCCTTCATCAGCCGCTCCGCTGAACAGCAAAGTGATTGCTGAGCAGCAGCAACTCGCAGACATCTTTACTCAACAAGGCATCATTCCAAAACCAATCAGCATCAAACAAACTGTTTGGATTGCCAAGTAATTTCAATAGACATATAGGTAATGCACATGAAAATTTTCTGGTTTATTCCTACCCACGGTGATAGTCGCTATTTAGGTACAAGTAAAGGCGCTCGTCAGGTTGACCATGCCTATATGAAGCAAATTGCTGTGGCAGTAGATAATTTAGGTTACGAAGGTGTACTTATTCCAACAGGCCGTTCATGTGAAGACCCATGGATTACGGCGGCTAGCCTGATTGATGCAACTCAGCACCTTAAGTTTTTAGTTGCATTACGTCCAGGAGTAACAACACCAGCCTTGGCTGCTCGTATGGCTGCAACATTTGACCGCTTGTCAAATGGTCGCGTGTTACTCAACCTAGTGACGGGTGGCGATGAAGCCGAACTACGCGGTGATGGCTTATATGAAGATCACTCAACGCGTTATCAAACAGCCAATGAATACGTAAAAATCTGGCGTGAAATTTTGACGCGCTCACATACGGGTGAAGCGTTTACCTTCCACGGTGAACGCTTACAAGTAGATGATGCAAAATTACTTTACCCACCTGTTCAAAAGCCTTATCCACCACTTTGGTTTGGCGGCTCTTCAGACGTGGCTGTCGATCTTGCAGCTGAACAAGTCGATACTTACCTTACATGGGGTGAACCACCAGAAGCAGTTAAACAAAAGGTCGAACATGTTCGTGCTAAAGCTGAGGCAAAAGGCCGTAAATTAACTTATGGCATTCGCTTACATGTGATTGTTCGTGAAACCAACGAACAAGCTTGGGCAGCAGCGAACGAGCTGATCCAATATCTTGATGATGCAACTATTGCTGCAGCACAGAAAAAATTTGCACAAATGGACTCTGTAGGCCAACAACGTATGGCAGCTCTCCACGGCGGTAACCGAGATAAACTTGAAGTGTCTCCAAACCTTTGGGCAGGTATTGGTTTAGTCCGTGGCGGTGCTGGTACAGCACTTGTAGGTGACCCAGAAACAGTTGCTGCCCGCATTCAGGAATATGCTGATTTAGGTATCGATACTTTTATTTTCTCGGGCTATCCACATCTTGAAGAGTCAATCCGTTTTGCAGAGTTGGTCTTCCCGTTATTACCAATCGAAACTCGCGCTAAACTTGCTCAGCCAAATTTAACCGGTCCATTCGGTGAAATTATTGCCAATAACTATGTTCCAGACGAGAAGAAGCAAAATAGTTCCGTCAAGGAGCCTGCATGAGCAAAGATGAAGGTATTGTTTCACGTGGAACAAAACAGATCGGGCAGCATTTGCTGCCTTGGGTTTTCCCAATTGTTCTATTGGTTGTATGGCAAATTGCTTCAAGTTCAGGTCTTTTAGAAAGCCGTATTTTGCCAGCACCCACTGCTGTGGTTTCCGCTTTTTGGCATCTCCTTATTAGTGGAGAATTATGGCATCACGTTAAAGTAAGTGCTGGTCGCGCTTTGCTTGGGCTTTTGGTTGGTGGTGGCTTAGGTCTGCTCTTAGGTTTACTTAATGGCTCTTCACGCTTCGCCTCTACCCTGCTCGATACGACCCTGCAAATGATACGGAACATCCCAGCATTGGCCCTTATTCCACTCGTCATCTTGTGGTTCGGTATTGATGAAACAGCGAAATTATTTTTGGTCGCAGTAGGCGTTTTCTTCCCGATTTATATTAATACCTATCACGGTATTCGGTCAGTTGACCCACAATTGATTGAAATGGGTAAAAGCTACGGACTTTCACGTTGGCAGCTCTACAAAGAAATTATTCTACCGGGTGCAATGCCTTCTATTTTAGTAGGTCTACGCTTTGCTTTAGGTTTGGTTTGGGTATTGCTCATTGTCGCTGAAACCATTTCAGCTCAAGCTGGTATTGGTTATATGACCATGAATGCACGTGAGTTTTTACAAACAGATGTCGTTCTGGTCGGTATTCTTCTGTACGCCTTACTAGGCAAACTGGCCGATGTTTTAGCCCAGCTTTTAGAACGCTATTTATTACGTTGGCACTCCGGATATCAGAAATAAGGGAGCTTAGAACATGACAAATCTGAATTTAAATATTAATCAGAATGAAGTGCAGCTCATTCCGGAAGAACCAACAGAATCTCAAGAACCCGTATTAGGTGCAGAGATTCTGATTGAGCAACTTTATAAATTCTATGGCGAGATAAAGGTTCTTGAAGATCTTGACCTACACATCCAGCCTGGTGAGTTTTTAGCAATTGTTGGTCGAAGTGGCTGTGGCAAAAGTACGTTACTACGTTTAATTGCTCAACTTGAAAAAGCCAGTTTTGGAGAAATCAAATTCAAATCTGCTCGGCATTTGCGCGAAGGCATTACTAACGATGACATTCGAGTAATGTTCCAAGACCCACGCCTACTTCCTTGGAGGAATATCCTTCAAAATGTTCAACTTGGTTTACCTAAAGCCCAACATGCTTTAGCAGAAGAGTTACTGGAAAAAGTGGGTTTAAAAGAGAAATCAGGGCAATGGCCTTCTCAACTCTCAGGTGGACAACGTCAGCGTACAGCTCTAGCACGTGCGTTATCTCATACACCACGTATTTTGTTGTTAGATGAACCTTTAGGTGCATTAGATGCCCTAACCCGTCTTGAGATGCAAAGCTTGATTGAGCGCTTGTGGAAAGAGCAAGGTTTTACTGCCATTTTAGTGACACACGATGTAAGTGAAGCAGTGCAATTGGCTGACCGTATTATCTTATTAGACAAGGGGAAGATTGCTCAAAGTTTCCAAGTTAATTTGCCACGCCCTCGTAAAAAAAGTATTAGTTTTTCCCAACTTGAGCAACAAGTACTCGATGCGGTTTTGGCAACTTAAGGTCGTGATGAGTAATGAGAACTGTTCAACCGAAAAATGCCCAATTTATGAGCAATAAAACTGCTGTTTTATTACTCTTTTTTAGGGCGAAATTTAAAAAATATTTTTAAGAATAACAATAAACTAGTGAATCTCTCTATTTTTTGCACAATAGTATATCTATTACGCAAATAACTAGCCGTTTTTTGATTAAAAAAGCAAGACACCTGTGCACAAATCAAACAATTTCCCTTACAATGGGAATATTATTTTTTTAATTATGCAGCAGATGGAACAAAAGAAGAGTACCCAAAAGCGCAATCAGCTTCTTGCTGCCGCCCTTGATGTTTTTTCAGTCTATGGGTTTACTGGCGCAAGTCTGGATGAAATTGCCCAACTCGCCGACATGCATAAGTCGAATATTTTCTATTACTACGAAAATAAAGAGTCTTTATACGTAGAAGTGCTCACAACCGTTTTACAAAAATGGTTGGCTCCCTTACAAACTTTAGAAGCTGAATTAGAACCAGCCGAAGCCCTATCACATTACTTAATACAAAAAATCGAACTTTCACGTAGCCAACCGAAAGCATCTAGATTATTTGCTTTAGAAATTATTCAGGGTGCGCCGCATATACTCCCTATTCTCAAAGGACCATTAAAAAAACTATTTAAACGTAAGGCTAAAGTGATCCAAACTTGGCAAGAAGAAGGAAAGATTTCACCAGATATCGATCCGGAATTATTAATCTTAAACATTTGGGGTCTTACGCAAAACTATGCAGATTTTGCAACCCAAATGGAAATGGTGACTGGAAAAACGCTTCGCAACCGTAGCATGTTCCAACGCTCAATTGAGCATACAGTCCACCTGATGCTCTACGGCGTATTGCCTCGTTAAAACCAAAAAAAGATCGGCAAATTTGCCGATCTTTTTTTAGAAGTGATTTTGATAAAGCGCTAAAAGTTTTTGAGCACCTAATAATAAATTTTCTTCCCAATCTATATGTGCAGTGTCATCTGCACCATCAGTAATATATTTCACCGAAATCAGGCGTACACCTAACTTATGGCAGACTTTGGCTAAGGCATATCCTTCCATATCCACCACATCACAAGCGACTTTCGGCTGACCCGTTTCAAATGAATCTCCAGTTCCACAAATTGCTTTTGGCAAATCAGCAAAATGTGATTGAAGATGAATTTCAGCTGACAAGTGATCATCTAACGGCGTTACACCTACTTCAAACCCTAGGGGTGAAACATCCATATCACGTTGTACAAAAGTTTTTACCTCGACCAAATCATGTCGATTAAACGCAGAGCTTCCAGCTGTACCTAGATTAATTAAAGTTTTACAGCCAGTTTTTTGAATAACCTCAAATGCTTTAAAGGCAGCATTAATCTTACCAATACCACTGTAATGGACTTCAACACCTGCCTGCTCAAACAAACCTTTAGATTCATTAGGAAGTGCCATAATTAAAGCAATATCAGTGTTCATTCAAAAAGCTCAAATCAAAATTAAATAAATTAGAAAATAAGTATAAATCAGGTGCAAAAGCTTTTTACACCTTTTCATCATTACTGCATTTTTTGTTGTAAGGCGATTAAACACGGAGAAAAGAACAGTTGGCCGCTATATGCGCCTGCTAGCGTTTTCTTCATTACCACACCCCACATTGTCAATAATAAAAGACTCAATGCCACAGCAACGTATTGTAAAAATACAATTTCAACCTGATGCCCTAAATTAAACAGTGCAAGAATAAATACGCCTAATGGAAAGGTTAAGCCCCACCAACCCAAATTGAATGGAATACCTGTCTTTGCGTGACGAAGCGTTGTTAAAATTGCAAGACCCAGCCACCATAACCCAAAGCCTAAAAGCACGAGACTACCTACGACTCCTAAAGCTTGAAAGACATTCGCAAATTGGTGAAATCCTACATTTGGTGCCACTCTTTGTGCCTGCTCGCCTAGTAACAAGAGACCTAAAGCACCTGTACCAATAGGGCCTAAAGACAACCAGCTAGAAATTGCGACTTCTTTTTCCGGTAACTGATGTAAAGCCATACGCAGCATTAAAATTGTCAAAATAGCGAATGCGGGTAAAACAGACATTCCCCAAAGTACGTAGCCCGCCATTAATAAATGAAAGCTGTGTAAATCTGCTGGTAAATGTGCAACCAACATGCCGGCAGAACTTGCTGCTACTTCACATGCAACCACAGGTAAAAGCCAAATTGCAGTCATGGTATGTAGCTGATGGTTCTGACGACTAAACATGCAGAACGGCACGATCCACGCAATTGCTAGCGCTAAAAAGACATCGATGTACCATAAAGCTTGAGCAATATGTATCGCAACTTCACCATAAAGCCCTATACCAAAGGTTAAAAAACCATTTAGTATTGTAGCGAGCCCCATTGGAATAGCGCCTAAAAACAAGCTCATATTGGGATGGTTAAATATTTGCTTCGCTTCATGAGGGAAAAGAAACCACCGCAATAAATAAAGACCTGAAAAAACGCTGAATAAAATAATATTAAATTGCCATAACAAAGTTGCTAGCGTGAATAAAAATGATTGAGCAAATGGAAGCTGAATTAAAATCATACTTACCACGCCAGTACCCATAGTCGCTGTAAACCAATTTGGAGTAAAATGTCGTATAACATCTTTGCTATGATTTAATTGGTAAAAGGGTTTTTTCATCTTAGTTCTCTAATCAAAGAGTGGATAAAGATATACTAGAGCAAATCAATAATAAGAAAAATTGATTTATTTTTATTTAATTCATCAATATTTTAAATATACAAATATTCATGTTGAAAAATAACTGAGTAAAAACACAACAACAAGACGAATCTGTGAGATTATGGCAATATATAGCCCTTGCAAAAATAGCCATATTTTAAGTTCATGAAACTGCTTCGTCTTAATGCGTTATCGCCCAATTTTCAGTTACCTCAAACAGCGGTAACTATTGGTAATTTTGATGGTGTCCATTTAGGTCACCAAGCGATGATTGCTCAACTCAAAAAAATTGCTGCAGCACAAGGCTTAAAAACATTGGTTATGATTTTTGAGCCACAACCTCTTGAATTCTTTAAAGGCTACGATGCCCCTCCTCGTATTAATTCACTACGAGAAAAGGTCGAATATCTAACCGAGCTTGGGGTTGATTATATTGCGGTTGCTAAATTTGATCAGCATTTCCGTAGCATGAGTGCGTCTGAGTTTGCAGATTTATTAAAAGATAAACTAAATGCGCAGACTTTGGTTCTAGGGGATGACTTTCATTTCGGCAAAGACCGTCAAGGTAACAGCGAATTTCTAAAGAATTACGGCTTTCAAGTCACAAATTTACATACCATTGAACTTGAAGGTGAACGCGTCAGTTCAACTCGTATTCGCCAAGTGCTTCAAGTGGGTAATCTCGCTTTAGCAGCTAAATTATTAGGTCGTCCGTACAGTATTACAGGACGTGTCCAATATGGCGACCAAATTGGACGAACTTTAGATTTTCCAACTATTAATGTCCACCTCAACCGCCATAAGCCATGTTTAAATGGGATTTATGGTGTTGAAGTCATTTGTGAAACAACCTCACTTACTCAAAAAGTGCGTCAAGATACACCCGAAAAACCGGGAATTGCCGGATATCATGAAAACAGCCTCTATGGTGCTGGACATGTCGGTACACGTCCAGCCATTCAGCAAGAACATCCAGAATGGAGATTAGAAGTACATTTCCCTGATGTTTCTGCTAATCTGTATGGCTTATTTATGCGGGTGACTTTCCTTCACTATCTTCATGGTGAATTGAACTACCCTTCGCTTGAGGCACTTAAGGCAGGAATTGATAATGACGTGCAGCAGTTACGACAATACCGTAACGACACGACACAATTTCCTTTTTAATTCGAATTTTGATTGTAAAACATGTCGGCTCCCAAGCTGATTAAACTGGATGAAAACTTGCATGAGCGATAAGCAAACTCCTGAGAATGCAGTGGACTACAAAGCCACGCTAAACCTGCCGGATACTCAATTTGCAATGAAAGCAAATTTGGCAGTACGTGAAGTGAAATGGTTAGAAGAGTGGTATACCGACAACATTTATCAGCAGATTCGTGCATCGCGTATTGGCAAGAAAAAATATATTTTGCACGATGGCCCTCCATATGCGAACGGTACAATTCACTTAGGTCACGCAGTCAATAAAGTACTCAAAGACGTGATTGTAAAAAGCCGTACTTTGGCTGGTTTCGATGCACCTTATGTTCCGGGTTGGGACTGTCATGGCTTGCCAATTGAGCTAAAAGTTGAAGAAAAAGTAGGTAAAGTTGGCGAAAAAGTTGACGCTGCGACTTTCCGTAAACTTTGCCGTGAATATGCTCTAAAACAAATTGATTTACAGCGTACTGACTTTAAGCGTCTTGGTATTTTAGGTGATTGGGATAATCCTTATCTCACCATGAACTATAAACAAGAAGCCGATATTGTTCGTACTTTAGGCTTAATCCAGAAAAATGGTCATATCCAGCCGGGCTTAAAGCCAGTGAACTGGTGTATGGACTGTGGTTCAGCACTTGCTGAAGCTGAAGTTGAATATGAAGATAAAAAATCTGACGCAATTGATGTTGGTTTTGGCGTTGTAGATCTTAAAGATTTAAGTGCCCGTTTAAACGTAGAAGTTCAAGACCCGACAGATATCGTGATCTGGACGACTACGCCGTGGACATTACCAGCTAACCAAGCGGTTGCTTTGCATGCCGAAATTGAATATCAATTGGTACAAGTGACTACTGAACGCGGTAAGCAAAACTTCATTCTTGCTAAAGACTTAGTTGCTTCAGCAATTGAGCGTTACAAGCTTGAAAACCCAGTTGTTTTAGCTGACTTTACAGGTTCAGCTCTTGAAAACCTTACTTTACAACACCCTCTACTTACTGATCGTCAAGTTCCAGTGATTTTGGGTGAACACGTTATTGCAACAAGCGGTACAGGTGCAGTACATACAGCGCCTGGCCATGGTGCAGACGACTATAAAGTAGGTCTTCAATACAATCTTAAAGTAGACAATCCAGTCGGTGGTAATGGTGTTTATTTACCAACTGCCCCTATCTATGCTGGTGAGCACATCTATAAAGCCAATCCAAAGATTATTGAAGCGTTGGGTGCTGTAGGTCGTTTATGGGCTCATCAACCAATTAAACACAGCTACCCACACTGCTGGCGTCATAAGACTCCTATTATTTTCCGTGCTACACCACAATGGTTCATTAGCATGGATCAAAAAGGCTTACGTGAAGGCGCACTTAACGCGATTGAAAACGATATCGAGTTTGTACCGAACTGGGGTAAAAACCGTATTGAATCAATGATTGAAGGTCGTCCGGACTGGTGTATCTCACGTCAACGTACTTGGGGTGTTCCAATTCCTTTCTTCGTTCATAAAGATACGAATGAATTACACCCTCGTACACCTGAACTCATCGAAGAAGTTGCTCAACTGATCGAACAAGAAGGTATCGAAGCATGGTTCAAACGTGAAGCAAAAGACTTCATAGGTGAAGATGCTGAACAATACAACGCCGTTCGCGATACGCTTGATGTATGGTTCGACTCTGGTACAACACATTACGCTGTACTTGAGCAACGTGAAGAATTAGAAAGCCCTGCTGATTTATATTTAGAAGGTTCAGACCAACACCGTGGTTGGTTCCAATCTTCTTTATTAACGTCTATGGCAATTCACAATCGTGCACCATATAAAGCCTTGTTAACACATGGTTTTACAGTGGATGAAAACGGCCGTAAGTTGTCGAAATCTTTAGGCAACTACATTCCGCTTG
Source organism: Acinetobacter sp. Li1LvA2 (assembly GCF_056156705.1). Classification (NCBI taxonomy): domain Bacteria; kingdom Pseudomonadati; phylum Pseudomonadota; class Gammaproteobacteria; order Moraxellales; family Moraxellaceae; genus Acinetobacter; species Acinetobacter sp. Li1LvA2. Next base: position 3,127 of record NZ_JBSICF010000008.1, on the reverse strand, counting down.
AAGAAATCATCAAACAGCTTGGTGCTGATGGTTTACGTCTATATGTAGCTTCTAGCGACTATCGCTATGAAATTGCAGCTTCTAAAGAAATCTTTAACCGTGTAAGTGATAGCTACCGTCGTATTCGTAATACCTTACGCTTCTTGCTTGCGAACCTAAATGGTTTCAAACCAAGCACAGATGCTTTAGCAGTAGATGACCTTATCGCTCTAGATCAATACATCTTGCAACGTGCGAATGAAGTACAACAAACTATTATCACTGCTTACGAAGAAATGAACTTCCATGTGGTGTGTAGTGCGTTAACAAGCTTCTGTATTAATGACTTAGGTGGTTTCTACTTAGACATTATCAAGGATCGCCAATATACGACTAAGGCTGACTCACAAGCACGTCGTTCTGCACAAACTGCGCTTTATCATATTGTTCAAGCATTTATCCGTTGGATGAGCCCAATCTTAAGCTTTACCGCTCAAGAAGCTTGGCCACTGATTCCAGAACAAACTGAAAAGTATGTATTTACTTCAGAATGGTATGACTTGCCTGTTTCATCAAAAGCAAACCTGCTTTCTGAAGAAGATTGGCAAACATTGATTAGCGTAAAATCTGCAGTAAATAAACAGATTGAAGCAGCGCGTAACGCTAAACTTGTCGGCAGTAATCTTTCAGCCAAAGTTGAACTTTGGGCAAATGAATCATTACAAACAGTTTTAAACCAACTGGCTGATGAACTCCGTTTTGTTCTTATTACTTCTCAAGTAGTAGTACATCCATTTGCTGAGCAAGGTGAAGCAACTGAAATGGAAGGCTTACGTGTACAAATATCTGCAGCTGAAGGTGAAAAATGCGTACGTTGCTGGCATGTCCTTCCAGATGTAAATACACATGCCGATCATCCTGGTTTATGTGGTCGTTGTATTGTGAACGTCACTGGTCGTGGCGAAGTGAGAAAATATGCCTAATTCACAAGCTAAAAAAGGCTTATTCCAGTTTTATCCACACAATCTCATTTGGCTCGGACTTTCTGTCCTTGCCATTGTGTTGGATCAATGGACAAAATGGATTGCGAGTACACATCTGAACTATGCAGATCCGGTGCCTGTGCTTCCATTTTTAAACTGGACACTATTACATAACTATGGTGCAGCCTTTAGCTTTTTATCGGATGCAGGAGGATGGCAGCGCTATTTCTTCACATCTTTAGCAGGCTTAGTTTCAATCCTTTTTGTATTTTGGTTGCTTCGTATGCCTAAAAAAATGGTGGTGCTACCTGTAGCCATCGCTTTAATTTTAGGTGGAGCTTTAGGCAATTTAATTGACCGTATTACCCTAGGTTATGTGGTCGATTTCATTCATGTTTATTACCAAAATCATCACTTTCCAGCTTTTAATATTGCGGACAGTGCCATTACCTTAGGTACCATCTTGCTACTCATCGATACATTCTTCCTTGAGAAGCAACGCAACCAAAATTCGGATGCATAATATGACCGAAATTATCCAACCTAACGAAGAAATTCGTATTACAGACGGCTCTAAAGTCGATCTACACTTTTCTGTTGCTATTGAAAATGGTGTAGAAATCGATAATACACGTAACCGTGAAGAACCTGTTACCTTGACTATTGGTGATGGAAATCTGTTACCAGGCTTTGAAAAAGCATTATTTGGTTTACGTGCGGGTGATCGTCGTACCGTACATCTTCCACCAGAAGATGCATTTGGTCCATGGAATCCAGAAAATATTCAAACTTTCGATACAGTTAAGTTTGAACAACGCCCTATTCCTGGTCATATGATTGAGTTCGAAGACAAGGCAAAAACAACTTTATTCGGTGTAGTGAAGTCAGTTAATGATGACATTACAGAAATTGATTTTAACCACCCGTTAGCTGGGAAAAACATTACCTTTGAAGTAGAAATATTCAAGGTTACTCCTGAAGGCCAACAAGGCATTAAACTCATGTAAATAAAAAAGCCCTCTCAATGAGGGCTTTTTTATTATCCAATTTTTTTCATAACATAAGAATCTTTACAAATTCTATATTCTCAGCTACCCATGTAATGAATTAAGTTATAAGTATAAAAATCATTGGGAAAAATACATGCTGGTCTATATTGTCGTGGGAAGTGTTCGCGAAGGACGTACAGCAATTAAAGTTGCCAATTGGGTAGAAACAGCAATTCCCTCATTCAATCTAAAAGATTTTCAGATAGAAGTGATTGATTTAAAAGAATGGGATTTACCCCTATTTTCAGGATCTCATCCACCCGCTACCGGAATTTATGATCAACCTAAACAACAAGAATGGGCAGACAAAATTGCTCAAGCAGATGCTTTTATCTTTATTAGCCCAGAATATAACCATGGTTACAGTCCAGCTTTAAAAAATGCTCTGGACTATGTAGGCAAAGAATGGAGTGGTAAACCAGCTGCATTTATTGGCTATGGTTCAACGAATGGCTCTCGATCTATTAGCCAAATACGTCAAGTCACCTCAAGTTTAAGTATCATTGATCCGAATGCTGTAATAGAGATACGAGATATCTTTAAACGTAATAAAGATGAAAAATTCGAAGCTAATGAATTTGAAATAAAAGGACTTCAATCAATTGTTGAAAAACTACAGAAATATTATTTACCTTAAATTTTAAAAAGGCCTCTATAAAAAAATAAGAGGCCTTTTATTTTTATAAACTTTTTAAATAATTTACTACATCTATATTACCAGCTATTTCTGCAAGCTGTAGCGCTGTGTATTCGCTTTTATAAGCAACCTGAGCACCTTTTCCTACTAAGAGTTTAACTATCTCTAAATGATCATTTTCAGCAGCTGCTTGCAAAGCGCTATAACCTTCATCATCTGCCTGATTAGGATCTTGTCCTTCTAAAAGTAATTGCTCTACCTGATCTAGATCACCTAAAGAAGCCCAATAAACTAATTCAGGAAGAGAAAGTTCTTCATCATCTTCAGGTATTAAAGAGAAGGAGTTAATTTTCATGGAAATACCTAAAAATAAGAAACTTCATCATTATTATATTCATAGAACATGCTTGATATGCAAATCTGATTTTAAAGCTGTACTTTCATTAGCTTAAACTCTTCAATTTCATTATTCTTCCATA
>NZ_JBSICF010000007.1:0-264579 GCF_056156705.1 Acinetobacter sp. Li1LvA2 | reverse complement strand
TGACAACGTTGAAATGTCAGTAGAATTAATCCACCCAATCGCAATGGACCCAGGTCTACGTTTTGCGATCCGTGAAGGTGGTCGTACTGTAGGTGCTGGTGTTGTTGCGAAAGTAACTGCATAATCACTTTCAGTGAAAAAAAGCGCTCTTTTTAGAGCGCTTTTTTTATATTTAATTGTCTAACAATCACTATTAAAGCTGGCCTTAACTGATATTTCAATGTCCTTATTTACCCTTAATCCTTTTTATGAAATTTGTATGATAAGAATCAAGAAAACGAACAATAAAGTTTGAGTAATTTGGATTACTTAATAAGGAGCTTTGGGTATGAATGCTAAAGTGAATATTACTAATCGTGCAGGGGCGAGCTTTCCTGTACGTCGTATGAACTTTGACTTTAATGATGTACCAGAATATTGGATGAATGGTTCTGCTGGACTAACACACTTTATGACAGCATTGTCGGCCTTGTTTCCGGCAGGTGAAAAATTCTTCATAGATAGTGTACGTGCTGTACGTTATCACCCATCAATTAAAGATGATGAAGCATTGCAAAAAGAGATTAGTGCCTTCATTGGGCAAGAAGCAATGCATACTCAAGAGCATGTAAATTTTAATGCTTCTGCTCAAAAGTTTGGTCACGATGTAGAAACACTAGAGAAGTTTACCGACACGGCGATTCAAACAGCAATTAAAACTTTTGTAAAAATTGTTAAACCTTTCGGTATGACCAAAGAAATGGTTGATCTGACAGCTACAACAGCACTTGAACATTTTACGGCTACTATAGCTTCACAGTTATTAGTTAATAAACACATTCAAGAGTTGATGACAGATGAGACAATGTCAACCATGTGGTATTGGCATGCTATAGAAGAAAATGAGCATAAAGCTGTAGCTTTTGACGTATACGAAGGTGTATTTGGTAAAGGTGTAAAAGCTTATGCCTTACGAACCAGCTCTTTAGTGTTTGCTATGACTTTAATCTTTTTGATTCAATCATCTTTTGTACTTCGTTTATTAAAGCAAGACAATAAGTTGAATTTAACTGAACTATCAGTAATTTATAAATATGGATACAGCCCATCTAAAGGCATTATTAGTGGTATGGCTAAAGAAATGTTAGCTTACTTTAAACCTGGTTTTCATCCAAATGACCTAGATACAGTTGGTCTATTGAAAACATGGAAAGCAAAATTAGGTTTGTAATTTAAATCTATGTTTATTTGAAAGGGCTCATGAGTAGCCCTTTTTCTTTTTAAGTATTATTTGCTAACCATGAGTATAAGTAAGTCTATGCACCTTTATGGGGTTATTAATGACCTCATCTGATATTTCTCTGTCCTCATCTGCACTTAATTGGTACACCGAAAGACGTATGATTATAAATATTAAGAAAATAAATAAAGTTATATGTGAATTAGCTATTCACTTAAAAGGAGTCTGAGATGAATGCTAAGGTAAATATTTCCAATCGTGCTGGTGCTAGTTTCCCTGTGCGTCGTATGGACTTTGAATTTACTCAGGTCCCACGCTATTGGGCGAATTATGATGCGGCATTAACACATTTTATGACAGCATTATCGGCCCTTTTCCCAGAAGGTGAGCAGTTCTTTGTAAATAGTACTCGTGCTGTTCGAAATGATCCAAAGCTTGCTGATCCAGATCTTCAAAAAGAAATTAGCGCTTTTATTGGTCAAGAAGCGATGCATTCGAAAGAGCATTTAGCATTTAATGCTTCAGCGCAAGCTTATGGTTATGATGTTCGCCATATGGAAAAGCAAACAGGAAAAGTCATTAAGATGGGTACGGCTGTTGTAACCAAATTAATGAAACCTTTTGGCTACACTAAAGAAATGATTGATTTAACAGGGACATGTGCGCTAGAACATTTTACCTCTACCATTGCAGCTGAACTTTTACAGAACCCTGAAATTCAGGCGATGTTCCAAGATGACACAATGTATCATTTATGGATGTGGCATGCAGTTGAAGAAAATGAACATAAAGCTGTGGCATTTGATGTGTACACAAGCATGTATGGGCAAGGTCCGAAAGCTTATTTCATGCGTTCAACAGCTTTAATTATTGCAATGGCATTAATTTTTGCAACTCAGACACATTTTACCGCCAAGCTATTAAAAACCGATGGAAAGTTAACTTGGAAAGACACGAAGTACATGCTTAAGTTTATGTATGGTCGTAAAGGTTTTATGACACGTCAAATTCCAGAGTTACTTGATTTCTTAAGACCAAAATTTCATCCAAATGATTCTGATACTACAGCGCTGTTAGCAACTTGGCGTGAAAAACTAGGTCTCTAAAAAGGATAGTAAAAAAGGGCAATTTAATTGTCCTTTTTTTTACTCGTTTTTTCTTGTGAAGTTTTTATAATACGCATTACTTTAGAACTTTGATTGTGCTGAACCCCATGATTCGTATTATGCAAAACACTGATGTTGATATTGTTGTACAAATCGAAAAATCAGTGCAAACACACCCATGGTCAAAACAGCAATTTATTGAATCTTTGAATTCTTATCAATGTACAGTGATTGAGTCACAAAACAGAGTGGTGGGTTTTTGTATTTTACAGCCTGTTTTAGATGAAGCGAATTTATTGCTCATGGCAATTGATCCTAAAATGCAAGGGCAGGGCTTAGGATATGAATTATTAAATGCATCAATTGATCAATTAAAAAATCACCCAGTGCAAATCTTTTTAGAAGTTCGTGAAAGTAATAAAGCTGCTATCGGTTTATACGAAAAAACAGGCTTTCACCAAATTGACCTGCGCCGCAATTATTATCCTACTCAAGAAGGCGGGCGGGAACACGCAGTCATTATGGTAAAAACCTGCACAGATGATTTCGCATCTTTATTTTAATCTTCTGTTTGTTTGACCTCACAACAGCAGGATTAAAATTATTTAATGATTAAATTGTTCCATTCAGAAGGTAACGTTGTCATAAGCGACGTACCTAACTGTTGAATTTCTTCTGGTGACAATGATCGGTTTAAACGGCGCCATTGTCCATCGAGTAGAAGTTCTAAAGGTGTATATTGCGATTTATAGTTCATTTTGGCTGAGTGCGGTACCCAATAGCCTAAATAAAGGTACTCTAAACCGAGCGATTTCACATATTCGATTTGGTTCAAAATAGAATACACACCAAGTGATCTGCGATGCTCGTCTGGATCAAAGAACGTATAGACCGCAGACAGTCCATCATCCATTAGATCGCAGGTAGACACACTGATTAAACGGTTATCTTTCCAAAGCTCAAGAAAAAAACTATCTGTACAACTATGCACTAAAAATTTTTCAAACTGATCTAAGCTAGGTGGAAACATATCGCCATCTGCATGGCGTTCATTAATATAGCGTTCGTATAAATCATAATGGATTTGTGCTGCCTGTCGCGTAGGCAGAACAGTCATGGTGAGATCTTGATTTCGTTTCCATGCTTTTTTTTGCATGCTGTTCATTTGGAAATCGGCCACTGGAACACGACAAGACAAACATTGTCGACATAAGTGACATTCAGGGCGATAAACAAAGTCACCACTACGGCGAAAGCCTAAACGAGAAAGTTCTGAAAGAGTGACCACATCAATTCGATGGATGGGATCTAAAAATACCATGCGTGCAGATTTATTTTCTAAGTAGCTGCAATCATGAGGCGGAGTAATATAATACTGCAGATCATTTAAAAGGGACTTCGGGTGATATGATTTCATGATTGGTCCCTCCTGTTATCATTCCATTAATTTTGCATCTAATGCTATTGTTTTACTTGAAAATACACGTTCTTGATACTTTTTCCAATTGATAGAGGGGTGAATAATTACATCTTGTAACGATTTTAAGTAGTCTTGACGAGAAAGTGTACAAGCTCCCAGACTAATTAAGTGACTGTTTACGAGTTGGCAGTCTATCCATGGTAGCTGATTTTCTTGTCCAATCAGCATTAATGTATAAAAAGCCATTTTTGAAACATCAGTTTCATTACTAAACATTGATTCGCCGAAGCATCCTTTGCCAATCGTAATGCCGTATAGACCTCCGACAAGTTCTTTTTGATCCCAGACTTCCACACTATATCCATAGCCAGCATTAAACATCTCACAGTAGCCCTGAATAATATCTTCGCTAATCCAAGTTTCATTGGCATAACTTCGAGGTAGTGAACATGAGCGTATGACCTGTCCAAAAGCACGGTTTACCGTAATGGTGTAATCATACTTTTTCATATTCCGAATGAGCGATTTACTTGGTTTATAGTTTTGAGGATAAATCACACAGCGTGGTTCAGGACTCCACCAACAAATAGGCTCATCTTCATTAAACCATGGAAACAAACCATGGGTGTAAGCTTCATATAAAGTAGAAGGGGAGAGGTCCGCTCCGATACAAATTAAACCATGACCATCTGGATCAGCTTCCTCTGGATCTGGAAAAATATATTGAGATAGAGGTAGTTTATTCATAAGTCTAAAATAATGTGCGTTTAAAGGTTATGCTATAAAAATTAATATGAGCCAGCCAGTAATTATTATAAATGATAAAAAAACAGCCGTTATAAAACGGCTGTTTGTAATATCTAAACTTAAAGGTTGTCTAGATATTTCTCTGCATCTAGTGCTGCCATACAGCCTGAACCAGCTGATGTAATCGCTTGACGGTAGATACTGTCAGCTACATCACCTGCAGCGAAAACACCCGCTACAGAAGTTGCTGTTGCATTACCTGAAGTACCACTTTGTACTTGGATGTAGCCATCACGTAAGTTTAATTGACCATCAAACATTCCTGTATTTGGTTTATGGCCAATTGCTACGAATAGACCATGAACTTCTACATCTTGCTTAGTGTCATCTTTGGTTGATTTAAGGCGAACACTTGTTACGCCAGTATTATCACCCAAGACTTCTTCAACTTCATGATTCCAAACGATGCTGATTTTGCCTTCTTTTTCTTTAGCAAATAGATGATCTTGTAAAATCTTCTCAGAGCGTAAAGAATCACGACGGTGTACTAGGGTTACATGTGAAGCAATATTTGATAGATAAAGCGCTTCTTCAACAGCAGTATTACCACCACCAACAACCATTACTTTTTGGTTTTTATAGAAGAAACCGTCACATGTTGCACAAGCACTCACGCCTTGGCCCATAAATTTTTGTTCAGACTCTAAACCAAGGTATTGAGCTGTTGCACCTGTCGCAATAATTAATGCATCACAAGTGTACTCTTCCATATCACCTTTAAGAACGAAAGGACGTACATTTAAGTCCACTTCGTTAATATGGTCATAGACAAGTTCGGTACCGAAGCGTTCAGCATGTGCTTGCATACGATCCATTAATGCAGGACCTGTTAAACCTTCAGGATCGCCCGGCCAGTTGTCAACTTCGGTTGTTGTTGTAAGTTGCCCACCTAGTTGTAAACCTGCAATCAAAGTAGGTTTAAGGTTTGCACGCGCTGCATAGACAGCTGCACTATAGCCCGCAGGGCCAGAACCGAGAATAATTAACCGAGAATGACGAGCACTCATTGAGGGTATCCTTATTTATTTCGAGAATTTTGAAAATTATACGTGAAATTGCCGATCAATAGCGTTAAATCAATGTGGATAATATTGATCAGGTCAATCGAATTAAGTTATATAACAATATAGAAGTGCCTCATGTTAACAACAACTGTAAAGAATCATGCACCTTTTTTGTAAGAACAAGTGCATAATATAAAGTTCATTCGTTGAAGATCTAGAATGTAGTTCTTCACATCTCTAAACCAATAATTAAATGGGTTACAGGACAGTATATGACTGCGGTGTCGAGTGTTTATGCACAGCGCTTATTGATGACATTATTCTTGGTTTCTTTTGGCATTTATATGTTTCTGGCAACAGTAACATATACACCATTTGATCCGGGCTGGATGCATATTTCCAGTGATACTCAGCAAGTATCCAATGCAAGTGGTATTGCTGGCGCATGGATTGCAGATTTGCTGTTTGGTTTTTTAGGATGGGCAAGTTTGCTTATTCCAATTTTCCTTTTTATTGAAGCAATACAGGTGTGGTGGCCACGTAGTTTTTTAAACCGCCCATTTCGTTATGCTGCACAATTCTTTTTAATTTTGGTTGTGTCTAGCCTGCTTTATTTACATTGGAATGTGCCGGCAGATACTTTAGATAATGCGGCTGGGGGAATTATTGGTTACGAGTTAGGTCAAAGCCTATCTCAATTGCTAACAATTTACGGTGCGACGTTATTCTTACTCGTTTTCGGAGTGGTCTTGTTTACTCTTGCATTTGGGGTGCAATGGAGCAAGACATGGGTTACGCTTAAAGCGACACCAAGCTATTTACAAGATTTATTTTATAAAAACGTATCACCAAACGAATCGGATTATGACTTAACAACTCAGCCTGCTAACAAAGCAGCGGCAGTTAAAGTTGCACAAAGCACTGAGGCCAATGCTTCAGATGAAAAAGAAGTGCCAGTTCAATCTGAAACTACTCAATCACAACCTACAGCAACACGACATGATGCGGTTGCTGAAAGGTTATTTGCAGATGTATTAGCGAAAGAGCAGAGCCGACCTGAACCTGTAGCAGTTGAGCCAGTTGCAAATACTCAGAACTTTGAACATACGCTTGAGCAAGCCCATAAGCTTGAAAAAGATAGTCAACGTTTAGTGGCTACCGGTGAAGTATGGCGTGCTTTACAACGTGATGATGCGAGTCATAAGCAAGAAATTGATGCACTTTTAAGAGCAGCTGATGATTCAACAGAACAAGTTCCTGCTCATGATCAATTCCAGCAAACTATTTCACAAGTTCATCAAACTCAACCTACAGTTAAACAAGACCTACATGGTCTTGACTGGAATGATGATGAAATTTTTGATGAGTTGCTTGCTGCGGTTCCAAACAGTAAAACTGCAACAGATGTGCATACACCATTTGTTCAAGATCAACATGTAGAAGCAGAACCAACTTCGCAATCTGTGAATATTGTGAATGAAACATCTTCACCTTTATCAAATGTAAATCAGTCACCTAAAAATTTAGCAAATGAACAAGTTTTTGAAGACTTTGATGATTTATTAATAGATGAAGAAATTGCGCCCGCTGAACCTGTCAGAACAAGTAGTTATGCGCAATCTTCAGCATTTGTAAAAGCTCCTATTCAAACGACTATTCAGGCCGATAAACTTTCAAAAGAAGAGTTTATTGAGGCATGGCAGGAAACTGCTGGGAAACCTCAAGAAAATCTTGATATTGATGAAGATGATTTCGATTTAGATGCGCCATTAACAGATGCAGCTGGTCGACCAATGTCTCGTGCAATGCAGGTTGCTAAGAAGCGTTTGGATTTGCCAACTTTGCCAGGTCTGGATCTACTTGATAAGGTTGATCCAAATAAGAAAGTTAACTTCACTGAAGAGCAGCTTTCGCGCTTATCTGAATTACTTGAAATTAAGTTACAAGAATTTAATGTTAAGGCTCAAGTGGTTGAAGCTCAACCAGGACCGGTAGTTACCCGTTTTGAGTTAGATTTGGCACCAGGTGTTAAAGCATCTAAGGTAACCAATATTTCGCGTGACTTAGCCCGTTCAATGTCGATGGCATCTGTTCGTGTGGTGGAAGTCATTCCTGGTAAACCATATATTGGTATTGAAGTACCAAACAGTGCCCGTGAAATGGTGCGTTTGATTGAGCTATTGGAAACGCCAACATATCGCGATCCAAGTGCATTAATCAGTATGGCGATGGGTAAAGATATTTCAGGTAATCCAGTATTAACTGATTTAGCCAAAGCTCCACACATGCTAGTTGCTGGTACAACGGGTTCTGGTAAATCTGTTGCGGTAAACTCGATGATTTTATCGATGTTGCTTAAATATACACCTGACCAGTTGCGATTGATTCTAATCGATCCAAAACAGCTTGAACTTGCCAACTATAATGATATTCCGCATTTATTAACTCCAGTCGTTACTGATATGAAAGATGCAGTAAGCGCATTGAACTGGTGTGTAAATGAAATGGAACGTCGTTATAAGCTGATGTCGTTTCTTAAGATTCGTAAATTAAGTGACTACAACCGTAAAGTTGAAGAAGCAATTGCGAATGGGGAAGATCTAATTGACCCAACTTGGAAACCAAGTGATTCGGCGACACAAGAACGTGCACCTCGTTTAACACCATTACCATCTATTGTGATTGTTGCGGATGAGTTTGCCGACATGATTATGCAGGTGGGTAAAAAAGCAGAAGAAATGATTACGCGTTTAGCGCAAAAATCTCGTGCTGCCGGTATTCACCTGTTGCTTGCAACTCAACGTCCATCTGTTGATGTGATCACGGGTTTGATTAAAGCCAATATTCCAACGCGTGTCGCATTACGTGTAAACAGTAAAATTGATTCGCGTACTATTTTGGATGCTGGTGGTGCAGAAGATTTGCTCGGTCATGGTGATATGCTGTTCTTGGGGCCTGGTAAAATCGAACCTGAGCGTGTGCATGGTGCATTCATTAGTGATGATGAAGTTAACCGTATCTGTGATGCATGGCGTGAACGTGGTGAGCCAGATTATGTCGACGAAATCTTGACTCCATTTGACGAAGAACCAACTTCACGTGGTTTTGAAGAGGGTGAGGGTGGTTCTGACCGTGATGCACTTTATGATCAATGTGTATCATTTGTTTTAGAAACTCGTAAAGCTTCTACATCGTCACTACAGCGTAAATTTAGCCTTGGTTATAACCGTGCTGCCCGTATCATTGATCAAATGGAAGAGAACGGCATTGTGAGCGCAATGGGGCCTAATGGTAAGCGAGATATTTTAGTTTAAGAACTTATCCCTAAAAAAAGCCTCTTTGGAGGCTTTTTTTATAATTTGAATAAACTGAATCTATTTATAAAATGACTTAAAGATTTTAACGTATAGTAAAAAATGCTAATGTATTTTCCCTAAATAAATAACAACGAATTAAATCTGGAGGAAAACATGTTAGTCGCGTTAATTACGTTAGCTTTTATCCATTTTTGTGCACTTATTACTCCAGGACCTGATTTTTTTCTTGTATCTCAAACAGCGATTAGTCGATCACGTAAAGACGCTATGTTAGTGGTGGGTGGTATCACAGCAGGCGTTATGTTTTGGGCTTGTTTGGCACTGATGGGATTAAATCTTATTTTTGAAAAAATGGCTTGGTTAAAGCAAGGTTTACTCATCGCCGGTGGCTTATATTTATGTTGGTTAGGCTATCAGATGTTGCGTTCGGCATTTTCAAAAAATCAGCAAGAAGATAATGTTGCTGTAGAGCTACCAAAAGCACCTTACCTGTTTTTTATTAAAGGCCTGATAACCAATCTATCAAATCCTAAAGCTGTTATTTATTTTGGTAGTGTGTTTTCTTTATTTTTAGCCAATCCTCAACTTGATCAGGTTCATTGGTTGCTCTTTATTATTGTCACAGTCGAAACAATTTTATGGTTCTGCTTTGTGACCTTTATTTTTTCATTACCAAGTTTTAGATCAGCTTATCGTAATTTTTCAAAATGGATTGATGGTATTTCAGGTGGTATTTTTACCGTATTTGGTATTTTCCTCATTGGTAATCGATAAATTGAGATAAGCAAAAAGCCTCTTGAAGAGGCTTTTTATTTTTAAGCAAACTTTGCAAGAACCTCTAAAAATGGTGCTGATTGACGCGGAAATTTGGCAATCACATCATGGATGCGTTGGCCTTCAGGGTCTTTGGCATTAATATCGCGTCCGTCCGCAATAAATTGAGTCAAAAGACGTTCATAGTCTGTTGGACGCATATGTTTGAATGCATGGTAGAGCACATGAAAATCTGCGTTCACACCCGCTGGCGGAAGTTGGTTGAGGTAGGCAAAAACACGCTCATCGGACCATTCTTCATTGAAAGTTGCTGGCTGTGATAATGCCATGACAATCTCCTCAGTTTTAAAAAAGGCAAAATAACTTGCGTTATTTTGCCTTGATTCTGTTTTATTGAATAGTCAGAAATAGAATTATCGTTCTTCAGGTAAATTGATATTCATTTCTAACATTTCGATATTAGCTTCAGAGCGAACCTGCATTTGGATATGCTGTTCACCTACACCGCTGACATAACGACTAACCACTTGCATGATTTCTTTCTTCATCTGATCAATCTTGTCTTGGCTTAAACGGCGGCCTAAACCTTGTTCAGAAGCAACAATAACTTTCAAACGATCTTTGGCAGTTTGAGCACTTGATGGTTTTTCTTCACTGCTAAATAATTTACTCCAGAATCCTGCCATATCTACGCTCCAAATAGTCGTGCTAACCAGCCTTTAGGTTGAGCTGTGATGTGTCTATAAGGACGGTCTTCACCAAGAAAGCGAGCAACCAAATCATCATAACCCTGACCAGCTTTAGTTTCTGAATACAGAATTACTGGCTTACCTTCGTTTGATGCTTGTAATACACTTGGACATTCAGGAATAACGCCTAATGTCGGTACGCGTAAAATATCTTTAGAAATATCATCAATGGTCAGCATTTCCTGACGGTCTGCGCGTTCAGGGTTGAAGCGTGTAATACATAAATGTTTACGTATACGTCCTTCGTTTTGTTCAACTTTTTTGGTTTTGCTATCTAACATACCAATAATACGGTCAGAGTCACGTACTGAAGAGATTTCAGGGTTTGTTACAATGATTGCTTCATCTGCATGATACATGGCTAAAATCGCACCACGTTCAATACCAGCAGGTGAGTCACAAATGATGTAATCAAATTCTTGAGATAGCTCATCAATAACACGAGCAACACCATCGTCGCTCAACGCATCTTTATCACGTGTTTGTGAAGCCGGTAAAATATAAAGGTTTTCGATATCTTTATCGCGAATAAGGGCTTGCTGCAGACGTGCTTCGTTGTTAATAACATTGACAAAATCATAAACAACACGACGCTCACAACCCATAATTAAATCAAGGTTACGTAAGCCTACATCAAAATCAATCACAACAGTTTTATGACCACGAAGGGCTAAACCTGTTGCAAAAGATGCGCTCGTTGTAGTTTTACCTACACCACCTTTGCCTGATGTTACGACAACAATTTTGGCCACCGAATCCACTCCTATTATGGTCATTCACCCTTAAAAGGGCTGTTTTTTGGTGATTTGCTTAATAAACTAAAGTTCAATCGCTTCGAATTCAAGCTCTTGCTTTTCATTTAAATAAATATGTACTGGCTTTTTTACCACATGTTTAGGGATATCATCTGCGACACAATACGTTCCGGCAATAGAAACGAGCTCAGCCTCTAAAGATTGGCAAAAAATGCGTGCAGCTGCGTGCCCGCCCGCACCAGCAATGACTCTACCACGAACTGTGCCATAAATATGTATATTTCCTGAAGCGATCACCTCGGAACCACTATTCATGCCAGCCTTTAAAATAATATCGCCGTTATCTTGTACAAGGGATTGGCCTGTACGCAAAATTTCATCATGATAAGAGGTAATATGAGCAACCGCTATCTTGTTTAGTGGTTTTTTTGTTTCTGCTGAAGACGATGCAGGAGCGGTAGCAGGTTTTTCTACAATTGCGACTTGTTCTGTTGTGGCTTTAATACGCTGTAATGGTTGATCTGCCGGTAAAACAGGGAATTGAATAGCGCGAGCTTCATCTCCTAAAATACCATCGATTACCGCCATAGGTTGTAGACCCAAGCTCACCAGAAGTTGAATTAATGCAATTAACTCTTGCTCAACCGTACTATCAATAATCACTAAAGTTCCTTGATAGGAACCTTCATTTAATATATTTGATAATTGCTGGCGGATCACATCATGATCATTGGTATCGAAGGTTATCCTGCTAAAGTTAACCATTCTGCCGGTAATCCGGATATCAGCCATAAGTCTTCCTTCAAGGCGTTAAAACGAGCTGTAATATCGTTAAGTTTATTGTAAATAGAGCAAATGCTAGAACAAATCGTGCCAATTCTCTAGCGTGTTTAATAAAAAATTAAGTAAATGCTTATTCTTTGATTCGATCATACTCCGCAAGCGTTTGTTGCCATTGTTTGACCTTGACCTGTTTTCGTACAGACTCCAGTGTCTCGAACACGACAGATTCAACCAATTGCTCAAGCTGGCGATTATTAATATTTATTTCACTCACTTTTTGAGAAATTAATTGATAAGTAGGACTCGGAGTGTTTGGTGAACCCTCAATTAAAGGTTCAATTAAACCTGCACTAATATTTTCACCTAATCTTTGGCCAATACTCTGAATTTGCTGTTCAATACGACCACCGACTAAAGGAATTAAGCGTAATAATTGGGTCAGCTCAGGTGTATCTACTATGGCCTGATCTACAATTTTCCCAACACCTTTTGTTATTGCCGGTTTTTGTTCTTTTAAAGCAGTCGCTAAAGACTCTTGTAATAATGCTGTTAGGGTAGCAGTAAATTGCTCACGATGATGATTAACTAAGTCGTGAATAATCTGTTTATGGCTAGAACTGGTTTGAAGTTCATATCTAATACCATCAATCACGGTAATAACAACACGATCGGAAAGTTCTTCCATGACAACACGATAGTAAAATAATCCCGTCTTTCTCCAGCTTTCTGGAATAACTCGATAGCCCATTTCGTGTAAACGATAAGCAATAATTCCAGCTCGGAACAAACGTAGAAAACGAAGCTGAGGAATAATGGCTAAAATTTCATACCAGTGAATAAAAGGGAAAAAGAACCAACGTTTATGGTGTTTATTGATGATCGCAATGCTCCAGCGCACGAGCAGCTCAACAATTAAAAAACCAATAAACCAAGCTTCCGATGTGATTACCCATGGGTGCAGTGAATTACGGTAAAAGCTCAGTATCTGGGGCAAATGAATGTGTTCAAAGAACCATGCCCCAATACTGCTCATTAAAAAGAAATTTGTAGCAAGACAGAACAGGTTAAAAATAATAATAAACACCATAAAGATGTCATAGATCAAAAACAGCTTAAACGAAAGGCTGTTTGGATCTACATGATGATATTTCGTTTTTTTCCCAGCGCTGTTTTGCATAATAACGGATGCTTTCTTAAATATTTGTAGAGGTATATTGAGATTTCATTTGCTCAATAAGTTGATCTTTTTCGGTCCAGATTTCATGCACCCATTGTTGGAAACGTTCACGATAAACCGCATCGTCTTCATAGTTTCCACCAAGAACCCAATCTGGAATTTCAATTTTACGCAAATTTACTGCAATTCTTGAAACATCACCGAGCCAGAAATCGCTATATCCAGGGACACCATTTGGATAGACAATTGTCATATCAACTAAAGCATCAATTTTGTCACCCAAAATATTCAAGGCAAGTGCCAAGCCACCTGCTTTGGGTTTAAGCAAATGCTTATATGGCGATTTTTGCTGGTCATGTTTTTCTTGAGTAAAACGAGTACCTTCTAAATAATTCAATAAGGTGAAGGGCTGACTTAAAAGCTGCTCGCAGGCTTTACGTGCTTCCATCATGTCACGGTCTTTGAGCTCAGGATTCTTTGCAACCTGTTCTTTGGTGTGACGTTTCATCATCGGGAAGCCAAGAATTTTAAAAGCTTGTCCAACGAAAGGAATAAAGATGAGTTCCCATTTGGTAAAAAAGCGGGTGAGTGGCATACGGGTTAAACCAAAATATTGATTTACCGTCGTATCAACCCAACTTTGATGGTTACACGTCATGAGATAACGACCTTGCATATTTAGGTCAAGTCCCTCATCAATCGTGATATCCCATTTTAGATTTGGTAAAACATGGTCAATTAACCAATTGTTTACCCCTAACCAGCTGTTTGTAATTTGAATATTGGTTTCATCTATTTTAGATGATTTTTTTAAAAGCTTGGTCAGACCCAGTGCAAGAACAGGTGGACCATGAAAAAACGTACTTCCTGTAATGACTGTACCTACAGTGAGTCCACGTGTAATTTTTTTTAGCGCAGATTGCTTATTGGGTGCAGTTGACATATGAATGACCCCGAATGTCTAAAATCCATAGAAAAGTTGTTCAACTATAACTGTCATAATATGAAATACAACGATATCTTAGACAACAATGAAGAAATTGTGATGAGCTAGCATCTTAAAGTGCATCAAAATATTACAAAAACATAACTAAACTGTTTATTATTAACAAAATATCAATGTTTTATACTTCCTTTTTGTTTCATTATTCACTCAACAACAAAACACTCAAAGTGAGGAGGCATGCAATGCGTGCATTAGTTATTTCAACAGTGGTAGGGGCAGCAGTAGTACTTTCTGGTTGTCAAACAACAGGTAACAACCTTGGTGGCGTTGAATACGATAAAGCCGCATTAGGTACATTAATTGGCGCAGCAGCTGGTTATGGTATTTCTAAATCAAGTGCAAACTCTAGCCGTCAAAACAACCGTGCTGCAGCAATTGGTGCAGTTTTAGGTGGTGCTAGTGGTTTATACCTTGACCAAAAAGAGAAAAAATTACGTCAACAAATGGCGGGTACTGGTGTAGACGTTGGTCGTAATCCAGATGGTTCTGTTCAATTAATTATGCCTGGTAGCATTACTTTTGATACAAACAAATCAAACATCAAGCCAAACTTCTACTCAACTTTAAACAAAGTTGCTCAAACTTTGGCTGAAGATAACAAGAGTGCAATTCTTGTAACAGGTTATACTGATAACACTGGTAATGATTCAATTAACATCCCATTATCACAAGCACGCGCTCAATCAGTACGTAGCTATTTAGCTAGCCAAGGCGTATCTGCTAGCCGTATCGACGCGCAAGGTTTTGGTTCATCTAACCCAATCGCAGATAACTCAACTGCATCTGGCCGTGAACAAAACCGTCGTGTAGAAATCAGCATTTATGCTAAACAATAAGATTTAGTTTATTGTTTCAAAAACCACCTTCGGGTGGTTTTTTTATGGGGGTAGTACAAGAAATAATCACGACATTCTGCGGCGCATAAATTGCATTATTAGACATCATTTATACATATCCATAGATTTACTATTGGGATTCTAAAACAGAGATGACTATAATCATGCTCGAAAAATTAAGAGGTAATACACGATGTCATCTGCCAGTCAATTGAACAACAAGCAAGAAGAAGCCATGAAATATACTCAGGGCCCTTTATTGGTGCTTGCTGGCGCTGGTTCAGGTAAAACATCGGTAATTACGCGTAAAATTGCCTATTTGGTGCAGCATTGCCGTATTCCAGCGCATCGTATAACCGCGATGACCTTCACAAACAAAGCTGCCCGTGAAATGAAAGAGCGTGTGACCAAGCTTTTGTCACGTGAAGAATCAAAAGGTTTATCTGTTTCGACTTTCCATACTTTTGGTTTAAACCTTTTACGTTTAGAACTTAAAAATTTACCTTTAAAAGCTAATTTTTCGATTTTAGATGCAGACGACTGTAAGCGTATTTTGATGGATTTGATGCATCGCGACAATTTGTCAGGTGCAGAAAGCAAAGAATTAATTGCTAAGGCAATGAAGAAAATTTCAGATTGGAAAAATGATCTGATCGTGCCAGAGCAAGCACATTCAACTTGTGAAACACCTGAAGATGTACAGTTTGCCCATCTTTACCAACTTTATGAACGTAATTTACGTGCTTACAACGCTGTTGATTTTGATGACTTGATTGTTATGCCAACACGTTTACTGCAAGAAAATGCAGAAGTACGTGATAAATGGCAAAACCGTGTTCGCTATTTATTGGTCGATGAATATCAAGATACCAACACCGCTCAGTATATTTTGGTGAAACTTTTAGTTGGGGTAATGGGGCAGTTCACCGCGGTAGGTGATGATGACCAGTCGATTTACGCATGGCGTGGAGCTAAGCCTGAAAATATGGCTTTGCTTAAGCAGGATTTCCCAAATTTACAAATTATTAAACTTGAACAGAACTATCGTTCAACCAGCCGCATTTTAAAAGCTGCAAACTGTGTGATTCAAAATAACCCACATATTTTTGATAAGAAATTGTGGAGTGATAAAGGACATGGTGAAGTCATCAGAATTATTACGTGTCGTAATGATGACGATGAAGCAGAGCGCGTGGTCAAAGACCTACTTACTCATAAGCTGATGAACGGTAAAAACTGGAAAGATTATGCTGTTTTATATCGCGGGAACTTTCAGGCGCGTGTATTAGAAACACAGCTTCGCCAAATGCAAATCCCGTATAAACTCTCTGGTGGTACTTCGTTCTTTGCTCGTGCAGAAATTAAAGACGTGATGAGTTATTTACGTCTTATTATTAACCCAGAAGATGACAGTGCTTTCTTGCGTATTATTAATACACCTAAACGTGCGATTGGCCCAGTTACTCTTGAGAAGTTAGGTTTATTCTCACAAGAAAATAATTTGTCTTTACTTGGTGCTTCTGCTGATCAACGTTTAAGCATGGTGCTTCCTAAAAAGGCAGAAACTCAGCTTCATGAATTTGCTGACTTTATCGCGACATTTACGCGTGAATTGTTGGAAGACGATGAACCTGTGCCTAAAGTTCGTCAAATGATGAACGAAGCGGGTTATATGGATTACGTTCGTGAACAGTCTGCAACACCTGCACAAGAGAAAAGTAAGCTCGATAACATTGAGAATTTATTTACCAGTATTCAAAATCTCATTAACCGTGCTGAAGACGTTGATGAAAAGAATATTGAAAGTGTCATTCGAAAACTGGTTCTACTTGATCTGTTAGAACAGCAACAGGAAGAAGAAGATACGGACAAAGTTAACTTACTTACTCTACATGCTGCAAAAGGTTTGGAATTCCCATATGTGTACATTATGGGGCTCGAAGAAGAACTATTACCGCATAAAAACTCGATTGCAGCAGAAACCATTGAGGAAGAACGCCGTCTCATGTACGTGGGAATTACCCGTGCACGCCAAGGTTTAACGTTAACACTGGCAGAACAGCGTAAAAATGGCGGACAGATGAAACAGATGACACCTAGCCGTTTCCTTGATGAACTTCCGCAAGATGAGCTGGAGTGGTTAGGGCGTAAAAAGAAAATTGCGGCTAATGTTGATCCTAAAGAACAGGCTCAACAATATCTGGCAAATTTAAAAGCTTTATTAAAGCGTTAATTTTTTTAATTTTTAGGAAATCCCATGAAAGTTCAAGTGAAATTGCTCGATCCGCGTTTAGGTAAAGAATGGCCTTTACCTTCATATGCAACAGCAGGTTCAGCGGGTTTAGATTTACGTGCCTGCGTCGATGAAGCAATTGATATTGAACCAGGACAAACTGTTTTAGTTAAAACAGGTATGGCAATTTATATTCATGATGTAAATTTTGCTGGTTTAATTTTACCGCGTTCAGGTTTAGGTCATAAACACGGTATTGTGCTTGGCAACTTAGTTGGTTTGATCGATTCAGATTACCAAGGTGAATTGATGGTTTCGGTTTGGAACCGTGGTCAAACAACATTCCGTTTAGAACCAGGTGAGCGCTTGGCACAATATGTTTTAGTGCCAGTCGTACAAGCTGAGTTTGAGCAAGTAGAAGAATTTGAAGAAACTTTACGTGGCGCTGGTGGCTTTGGTCACACAGGTAAACAATAAGTTTTTTAAAATATTAACGAAAATCAAACGCCTGTTGAACAGGCGTTTCTTTTTATATCTTGAATGTTACAATGGATTATATTACAACACGCTTTACTCATATTCTTTTAACTTTTTTAGCAAACAAACCTTTCAAAATTTTGAATAATCTATGTTTTTGCGATAGATCGGATTGATCTTTAAATAGAAGATACGCTATGAATGTAAGACACTCATTTCCAAAAAGTATTTTTCGTGCTTACGATATTAGAGGCAAACTTTCTTACTTAACCGCGGACGTTGTTCGTTCGATTGCCTACGGATTGGCACAACAATACAAACAAGCAGAACAAACTCAATTAGTGATTGGCTATGATGCCCGTCTCACAAGTCCAGCCTATGCACAATTAATTGAAGAGATTTTAGTAGAACAAGGTTTAAGCGTTACCAACATTGGCTGTTGTTCATCACCAATGATGTATTACATTGCTAGAGATTTTGGTGGCAATGGCATTATGGTGACAGCAAGCCATAATCCAAAATCGGATAATGGTATTAAGTGGATTTTAAAAGGTGAACCGCCGTCTCCTGAAATGATTCAGCAGGTGGGGGAAAAAGCCCAAACGTATGTACCAACTCATTCCATTTCTGTACTTGAGCTAACCCTACCTCAATTTAAAGCTGAGTTTTGTCAAAAATATCAGCAAGCCATTTTTAAAGATATTCAATTAAAACGTCCTTTAAAAGTTATTTTAGATGGTTTACATGGCTCTGCTGGACACTGCTCAAAATTAATCTTGGAAAAAATGGGCTGTGAAGTCATTGCTTTACGAACTCATCCGAATGGGGAGTTTCCAGATCATGCACCAGACCCTTCGCATGCAGCTCATTTAACGAATTTGCGTAAAGCAGTGGTTGAGCAGCAAGCAGATATCGGCATTGCTCTGGATGGTGATGGAGACCGTGTCGTTTTAGTCGATGAAAAAGCCCAGATATTGACAGCAGACCGTTTGTTATCACTTTTTGCGCAAATGTGCTTAGAACAACACCCCGAGCAAGAAATTGTTTTTGACGTGAAATGTTCACGCATGGTTCAAAAAACGGTTGAACAACTCGGCGGAAAAGCAAAAATGATCCGCACGGGAAGTAGCTTCTTAAGAGCTTATCTATCTCAGTCAAATGGACGCGCCATTTTTGGTGGAGAATATGCAGGCCACTACGTTTTTAATGATGGGCGTGGTTTCGGCTACGACGACGGTCTATATGCTGCATTACGTGTAATGGAATATTTTACTCAATCGAGTGCGACAACAATTTCTGAATTATTTGCTCCTTATCCAGAAAGATGTTGTACAGAAGATACTTATATTGGTACATATCAGTCTGATCCAAAGTATGTATTACAAGATATTGAAATTTTAAGTCATCGTTTAGGTGCCCGTATCAGTAAAATCGATGGCGTACGTCTTGATTTTGATGATGGTTTTGGCATTATTCGAGCATCAAATACTGGTGAATATTTTACTGTAAGATTTGATGCGGATAATCCTTTACGATTAAAGGAAATCCAGCAAAAATTTGTAGATATGTTGCAAGAACATTATCCGCAAATTGCACAAGAACTTTCAGAGGCCTAACTAACTAAGGAGAGGCGTAATGCCACAACATCAGCATATCGGTGTCGACAAAGCAAAAATCTTGATTGAAGCTTTGCCGTATATTCAACGTTTTACTGGTAAAACGCTGGTGGTGAAATACGGTGGCAACGCGATGACTGATCCGGAGCTCGAAAGTTCATTTGCTCGAGACATCGTTTTACTTAAAACTGTCGGGTTAAATCCGATTGTTGTTCACGGTGGTGGACCACAAGTAGACTCATTTTTAAAGCAGTTAGGCCGCGAGTCTGACCGTATTGACGGTATGCGTGTAACTGATGCTGCAACCATGGAAGTGGTTGAAATGGTATTAGGTGGTAGCGTAAATAAATCAATTGTTAACCTGATTAATAAACATGGTGGCCGCGCAATTGGTTTAACAGGTAAAGATGGTAATTTACTTCGTGCCCGTAAATTACTTATGGAAAAGCAAGAAGAAGACGGTTCAATCAAACATATCGACTTGGGTATGGTTGGGGAAGTAACTGGCGTTAAAACCGATGTATTGGAAATGTTCACTCAAAGTGACTTTATTCCAGTGATTGCGCCATTAGGTGTAGATGAAGAAGGCAATACTTATAATATTAATGCTGATTTAGTTGCAGGTAAGGTTGCAGAAGCACTAGGCGCTGAAAAGTTAATTTTGCTTACCAATATTACGGGTGTGCTTGATGAAAATAAAAATCTATTAACTGGCCTTACTACGCAAGAAGTTGATCGCCTTATTGAAACAGGCGTGATCTATGGCGGTATGATTCCTAAAGTAGGCTGTGCACTTGATGCTGTTAAAGGTGGTGTTGTGAGCGCACATATTGTTGATGGTCGCGTACCACATGCAACATTGCTTGAAATCTTCACTGATCATGGGGTTGGAACACTCATTTCTAATCGCACTAAAACAGCTTAAGAAATTCGTTATTCTCAATAAAAAGATCACCCTAGGTGGTCTTTTTTTATACCATCTTGATTTGGTCATTTTTTTGTCATGAGCTTTGACTAGTGTAAGGGGTGTCACTAGGAGCGTTCATTATGCTGGAAAAATTTAATCAATATCGCCAAACCTGGACTTTACCTTTAAATCGTCATAAAGCAATAAATCAGACACAATTTCGTTTTGAATGGGTTGATAATTTAAAAGAATTACAAGATGTACAGCGGTTTCGTGCACAACAATTTAGCCAACAATTTGGAATTCATTTTGAAGATAACTTAGACCAAGACATTTATGATTTTGGTTGTGAACATGCAGTCTTACGTGAAAAGTGGACTGGAGAGATTGTTGCATATACGCGTCTAAAACTATTTCAAGGTCATGAGATTGCACAAAGCTACAGCGCACATGAGTTTGATATTGTCCCTCAGTTATCACATCTTCCTAATGTATTAGAAATAGGGCGTACCTGTGTTCATCCTCGCTTTCGTAATGGTAAAGCATTATCGACACTGTGGTTGAACCTTGCACCGAAAGTGTTATGGTCAATGCGCGCTAAATATTTGATGGGCTGTGTCAGTATTCATTTGCAAGATAATTTGGCTAGAGCGTACTACACGCATCGCCAGATTCAGCAATTATCTGAAAGTAAAACCATTGATATCCGTTCGAAAAAAATCTACGAACCTGAATATCCTGAGTTTAGCTTTCCACAAGATGAACGTATGCCGAAACTTTTCCAAATGTATTTGAGCATGCAATCAAAACTATCGAAACAGGCGTTTTTTGATGAAGAATTTAACTGTCTAGATTATTTTGTATTTCTGGAAGTGAATAAAGTGGCAACTTCATTTGTCATGAATAAAATGGGTCAGCGTTAATCATATGTTCTATTTTCTAATAGCCAGCACATATTGAGATTTGCAAGCCATTTTACTCTCATGCACAATAGAGCAGATGGGGTAATTAGAAGTAGTTTAAAAGCGATATGTGCCAGCTATTAGGAATGAATTGTGCAACACCAACGGATATTACTTTTTCTTTCCGTGGTTTTTCACAGCGTGCAGGAATTACCTCAGATCATAGTGATGGATTTGGTATTGCATTTTTCGAAGATAAAGCTTGCCGTTTATTTGTCGATAACCAGTCGGCAGTTGAATCTCCAATTGCCGATCTTATCCGTAATTATCCTATTAAATCACGTAATGTGATCGCGCATATTCGTAAAGCGACTCAAGGTAAAATCACTTTAGAAAATTCTCATCCCTTTATTAGAGAATTGTGGGGGCGTCATTGGATTTTCGCCCATAATGGTGATTTACATGACTTTGATCCACCACTGAGTGGACGTTTTACGCCTGTGGGCAATACAGACAGTGAACGCGCATTTTGTTATTTGCTCGATCAACTCGTTGAAGCTTTTGGCTATGAAGAACCAAGCCTTGAGCAAATCTTTGAAGTATTAGAAAAAATTTCGCCACAAATTGCTGAGTACGGTACATTTAATTATTGCTTATCGAATGGCAAGGCATTATTTAGTTATGCGATTACTAAATTACATTGGTTGGTTCGAGAATATCCATTTAATCAGGCTCATTTAATTGATCTAGATATTGAAGTCGATTTTAGTCAGGTAACAACCCCTGAAGATCGTGTAGCGGTAATAACAACTGAACCTTTAACACATAATGAAAACTGGACAGCTTATCAACCCGGTGAAATGATTTTATTTCAACATGGTGAACCAATTAAAAAAGCAATTACTCATGTAGAAAGATTAAAGCGTGAGCTGGAAAATCCTGAACTTAAGCGTATTACTCGTGCAGATCAATATTAATATAAAGTATATTTTAAATGTATAAGTAGAGATATTTATATATATTAGACATTTAATAACAAAGTATTTTGTTTAAAAAATACTTTATTATTTTAGTTGGTTAAATTTATAAAAAATAAATAAAAACAGTAATTTATGTTGATTGTGATTTTTATAAGATAAACCCGACAAAATAGCTTTGTTTTTATTTATATTCTTTAAATATATCATGAGGTTTATGCAACAGTCATTGAACATCATTGGGGAGATGTATGAAAATGAAATGGGCTTCAGAATATAATACGGGTATTGATGTTATTGATGAGCAACATAAACGAATACTTGATTATATTAATGAAATTGATGGTGTAAAGGATGATGAAGATAGACGTCGAATTAAAGATGTTTTAGATAATATTATTGATTATACGCAATCACATTTTACTTTTGAAGAAAGTTTACAAGAGGAAGCTGATTATAAATATCGTGTACCACATAAACGTGTACATGACTTGTTTATTAAAAAAATAGAGTTATATCGTGAGCGTTTTGAAATGGGACATACTGTTGAAAAAGAGCTACAAGAAATTTTAGCAAAATGGTTAATTAACCATATTCAACATGATGATGCTGATTATGTCGGGGCAGTAAAAGAAAATATGATGGGGATTATTAGAGAAAAAGAAAAGAAGAAAGGGAAAAACTGGTTTGCTCGGTTTTTCGCATAACTTGAATAACAAAACTTATAATTTTAGTTAGCGCAGCAAGCTATCGTTTCGGTAGTTTGCTTTTTTTATTGAGCAAACTTTGATTTTCAGGCATGAGACGGGCAAAATATCTATAGTCTTTTTCAAGGAATGCATAATGCAGGACATACCTATGTCACGATGGTTATCGCCCCTGATGGCGTTTTGCTTGTCTTTCATCATTATGGCGACATTGGCACCCGCTATGGGGATCCAGATTGATCGTCAAATCGATTTCTGGTTATTGTGGTTGGGCACAATGCTGTTATTGGCTCTGCCAGTTTGTTATTTAGAAATTGCCTTAGCAAAACGGTCGAAGACTACTGCTTTAAATGCTTTATCAAGTTTAACTCGTGAAGCAGATAGTTCACCAAAATGGCGTTTGGCTGGTTGGCTTGCAGTTATTTTTATTCCATTTTTAGCCGGGAATGTACTGAGTACTGCTGGCAATTTACTGACAGTACAGCTCAATAACAGTATTTCTGGGCAAATTGTTTTTGCTGGTCTTGCAGTTGCGGCTTTAATTTTATCTTTTATTCCACGTCAGATTTTAATTGTGTTAATGACAGTCGGTGTAATCGCTTCTATTGTTTTAGCTAATACGGTGGGAACGACTTTACAGCATTGGCATTGGACAAATGTTGAGTTTAAAGAGTGGGGTAATGCAACTGTACTTGCTCTTGTTGCGAGTGGTTTAGGCTTAGGACTTTACTGGCAAAATAGCTTGTCTGTAATTCACTCTCAAGAAGGCGCTACCCGAACTGTACTTCCAATCTGGTTAGCTCAGTTAATTGCTGTCGTTGCGTTTGGTTTCTTTTCTCTTCAAGCACAGCTTCCTGTTTTTACCTGGATTTTTACTGCGGTAATGACAACAGCTTTGTTTATTCAACTTGTTAAAGAACAGCTCGCTCAACGTCAACTGATGTACGTTTTACAATGGGTGATTATTGTTGTAGCAATTGCGGTTTGGGCTGTGCCTGAACTTCACGGCATCTTTACGCTGATTTTGATGCTTTGGGGATTACTCATTTGCCTGATCTATGCAATTTTTGCTGGTTGGATTATGAAAATTAGCCACTTGCGTAAATCAATGAATTTTAGCAATGAGTTGTTCTATAACTTGTGGCGTATTGCGGTACGTATTGTTTTACCGCTTTCAATTGTAATTGCCATGATTGCGGTAGTTGGACAAATTATCTGATGGAAAAAGCTCAGCAAGTGTGGGTTGCTTTTGCAGCCCCAGAGCAACAGTTTTTAGTTGCTGTTCCATTTGAAGCTGGAATGACAGCATTACAAGCAGTTGAAGCGAGTGGGTTGCAGACACAGGTAAGTTTGCCTGAGCCATTACAACTTGGCATATTTGGTGCAAAAGTAGAAGCTGATGCAGTACTACAAGCCGGTGATAGGATAGAGGTCTATCGGCCTTTAACCATTAATCCTAAGGATATACGCCGTAACCGCGCCGAGAAAAATCCTGTGGGGCGATATATTAAAAGTAATCGCTTAAAGCAATAAGCCCCATAAATAAAACCCCTCGAAGTATTTCACTTGAGGGGTTTATTTTTATTAGAAAAAACGATTATAGTGGTGGGGCAGTTAAAATCGCTTCTTTAGAAGCAGGTAAACCTGGTTGCGATTCTGGAATAGTTTCTAAACCTTCAATTTTAGTTACTGTGCCAGTGCCATCAAAGTAAATTTTTAAATGCTGACCATGTGCTGCGGGGATTTTTGCCTTTTTAGCATAAGTTCCCGGGATATAGTTGTAAATGTAGTCCCAACGCTGAGGATTGAGGGGATCAGTCACAGTTGGACTACCAAGCAAAAAACGCACTTGCTGGAAATTCATGCCGACTTGTACTTGAGAGGCCTGAGCTTTGGTCAAAGGAGTCCCTTGAGGAATATCAACCTTATATACACCAAAGATTGAACAACCAGCAAGGAGTGAAGTGACTAATAACGTCAGCACGAGTTTTTGCATTTTGCTACACTATCCCAATAAATTATGATGCATTTGATCAAAGGATAGATCATACTTCATCTAAATTCTATTGCCTATTCCAACTTGAGATTTGTTGAGAGACCTTTTTTCATGCCTATTTCCAATCAAGATTTGCGCAAAGCTGGACTTAAAGTTACCCTTCCACGAATTAAGATTTTGGAATTATTAGAAAATTCAAAGCAACATCATCTTAGTGCTGAAGATATTTACAAGACTTTGTTAGAACAAGGGGAAGATGTCGGTCTTGCGACAGTTTACCGTGTGTTAACACAATTTGAAGCTGCAGGTATCATTCAGCGTCATCATTTCGAAAATAATCATTCTGTTTTCGAAATTATGCAAGAAGATCATCACGATCATTTGGTTTGCCATAATTGCAACAAAGTTATTGAATTTACTAATGATGTTATCGAGAAGGAACAGCATGCTGTAGCAGACCAACATGGGTTTACCTTAACGGGTCACTCATTAAACCTCTACGGTTACTGTAACGAACCTGAATGTCAGGAAGTTCTGCGCAAGAAATAATCGTTTTCACACAAAGAAAACAAATAAAAAAGGAAGGTTACGTTTAACCTTCCTTTTTTTATGAGGAAATTACTGTCGGTCGAAAGTTAAATGCTGATTTGTGCCTGCAATTTGATCAGGTCCTTCTTCAGCAAGCTTAATCGTCAAACGTAAATCATTTGGTGAGTCGGCATGTTTTAATGCATCTTTATAGGTAATTTGGCCTGCTTTATAGAGATCAAACAATGCTTGGTCAAAGGTTTGCATACCAAGTTCACGTGAGCGTTTCATTAAATCTTTAATTTCATGAATTTCACCTTTACGAATGTAATCTGAAATTAATGGTGAGTTAATTAAAATTTCAATTGCGGCGCGGCGAGATTTGCCATCAGGCGTTGGAATAAGTTGCTGAGCAATCATGGCCTTTAAGTTAAGAGATAAGTCCATGTAGAGCTGACTGTGGCGGTCACTTTCAAAGAAGTGAATAATACGGTCGAGTGCTTGGTTAGCGTTGTTGGCGTGCATTGTGGCCAATACAAGGTGACCTGTTTCAGCAAAGCCAATCGCGTAGTCCATTACTTCACGAGATCGAATCTCACCAATCAAGATGACATCTGGTGCTTGTCGCAAAGTATTTTTTAAGGCAATTTCAAATGAGTCGGTATCGATTCCGACTTCACGTTGGGTAATGATGCAGCCCGCATGTTCGTGAATAAACTCGATTGGGTCTTCAATGGTAATGATATGACCTTTAGTGTTGTGGTTCCGATAGCTAATCATTGAAGCCAAAGACGTCGATTTACCTGTACCTGTCGCACCAACAAAAATAATTATGCCGCGTTTGGTCATTGATAAATCTTTAAGAACAGGTGGTAACTGCAAGTCATCAATTGAAGGAATTTTAGTTTCAATTCGACGTAGTACCATGCCTGGCATGTCACGCTGCTGAAAAGCACTCACACGAAAGCGGGCAGTTTTATCACGGTTCATAATGGCAAAGTTACATTCACGAGTGTCCGCAAATTCTTTGCGTTGCTTTTCGCTCATGATGGAATGTAAGAGTTGACCAATAACATCGCCTGAAAGACTATTTTTTGAAATTGGAACAATTTGTCCGTTAATCTTCATCGATGGCGCAACGCCATCGGTAATAAAAAGATCGGATGATTTTTTTTCAACCATGAGGTTGAGTAAGTCATTAAAATCCATATTTATTCTCTAATTATTTTTATAGGAATGATTCAGGCTGTTTTGCAGCAGTACGAGCCGTTTGTGGACTAATCACTCCACGAGAAACTAAACCTTTTAAGCTTTGGTCGAGTGTCGTCATGCCATGATTTGCCCCAGTCTGAATTGATGAATACATTTGGGCGACTTTGTTTTCACGAATTAAGTTACGAATGGCAGGAATACCAATCATAATTTCATGTGCTGCGACACGCCCTCCGCCGTTCTTTTTAAGCAGGGTTTGCGAAATAACAGCCTGTAAAGATTCTGACAACATGGCACGAACCATGTCTTTTTCTTCGGCAGGGAATACGTCAATCACACGGTCAATGGTTTTTGCAGCAGAAGTCGTATGGAGTGTACCAAACACCAAGTGACCCGTTTCGGCAGCAGTAAGTGCTAAACGGATGGTTTCAAGGTCACGCATCTCACCGACCAAAATAATATCAGGGTCTTCACGCAGTGCCGAGCGTAGTGCTTCGTTAAAGCCATGTGTATCACGATGTACTTCACGCTGGTTAATCAAACATTTCTTCGACTGATGTACAAATTCGATAGGGTCTTCAACCGTTAAAATATGGTCATAACGATTTTCGTTGATATAGTCCATCATCGCTGCAAGCGTCGTAGATTTACCCGAACCTGTTGGGCCAGTGACTAATACAATCCCACGTGGATAGTCGCAAATATCTTTAAAGATTTGACCTAAGCCTAAATCTTCCATAGTAAGTACTTTAGATGGAATGGTACGAAATACTGCACCAGCACCGCGGTTTTGGTTAAATGCGTTAACACGGAAACGAGCAACATTTGGCACTTCAAAAGAAAAGTCGGTTTCAAGCTTTTCTTCGTAGTCTCGGCGTTGTTTATCATTCATGATGTCATAGACCAGACGGTGAACATCTTTATGATCTAGAGCCGGTAAGTTAATGCGACGGACTTCACCATCAACGCGAATCATTGGTGGCATGCCAGCAGATAAATGTAAATCGGACGCGCCATTTTTCACAGAGAAGGCGAGTAGCTCTGTAATATCCATAATTTCCCCAAGTAAATCAAAATATGTCATTATTTTGTAGAATAATATACGGCTTTCACCGAGGCTTACCAACACCTCGCTTTAGGTGAAAAGCAAAAAAGTTTTTTGAAAATGAGAACCTTGTCAATGAATTACCTGCAAGATGCGCGGCAGCACGTATTACAGCAAATCAGAGTTGCTTGTGAACATGCTCAGCGTGCGCCTGAAACTGTGCAACTTTTAGCCGTATCAAAAACACATCCGAGTGAAAGTTTGCGTGAAATGTATGCAGCAGGGCAAAGAGCATTTGGTGAAAACTATTTACAGGAAGCTTTAGAAAAAATCGAAGCTTTACAAGATTTAGAAATT
The DNA here is from genome assembly GCF_056156705.1 of Acinetobacter sp. Li1LvA2. NCBI lineage: Bacteria > Pseudomonadati > Pseudomonadota > Gammaproteobacteria > Moraxellales > Moraxellaceae > Acinetobacter > Acinetobacter sp. Li1LvA2. Next base: position 236,669 of record NZ_JBSICF010000007.1, on the reverse strand, counting down.
GAATGGCATTTTATTGGTCATGTTCAGCGCAACAAGACTAAACATTTGGCAGAAAAGTTTGATTGGGTGCATGGTGTAGATCGTTTGATTATTGCTGAGCGATTATCTAATCAAAGACTTCAAGATCAATCTGACTTGAATATTTGTTTGCAAGTGAATATTGATGGGCAAGACAGTAAAGATGGCTGTACACCAGATGAGGTTGCCGAGTTGGTTGCTCAAATTAGCCAGTTAGCAAAAATTAAATTACGCGGCTTGATGGTGATTCCAGCACCAGAAAATACTGCTGCTTTTGCAGATGCTAAAGCCTTGTTTAATGCTGTGAAAGCAAAACATGCCCACCCAGAACAATGGGACACATTAAGCATGGGAATGTCAGGTGATTTAGACGCTGCAATTGCTGCAGGTTCAACCATGGTACGTGTAGGAACGGCTTTATTTGGAAAGCGCGATACAGTTGAGAAAAAATGACTTTTACAATTTAGCTCAACGTTTTGTCGGGTAACTGTAATTTGTTAATTTAAATTTAATTTTCCTAGCTTATAACCCAAATATTTTAATATTTGAGTGTGTAATGTATGGATTTATTGCATGTTTTTATTCTGGCGATCATTCAGGGTTTTGCTGAATTATTGCCAGTTTCTAGTTCCGCACACGTTATCTTAGCTGAAAAGTTAATGGGGTATGATCCATCTGCACCTGATATGACTTTCTTACTTGTGATGTTACATACGGGTACGATGTTTGCAGTGATTGTCTACTTTTGGAAATCTTGGAAAAAAACCTATTTTTCTTCTTGGGAAAGTTTTAAAAAACAAGCCTTCTATATTATTTTGGCAACCCTAATTACAGGTGTGCTTGGCTTAGCGCTTCAATCTCTGATTAAACATGTGTTCTTTGGTGGAGCGAGCAGTTTCGAAATTGAGCATTTGTTTAGTAACTCAAAACTTATGGCAGCTGCGTTAATTTCGGCAGGTGTTCTGATTATTTTATCTTCGCGCTTAGACCGCGGACAACAAGGTGAAATCAGTTTGCGTAGTGCTTCTATTATTGGGGCGGTGCAGGCTTTATGTTTACCTTTCCGTGGCTTTTCACGTTCTGGTGCAACGATCTCTACAGGTTTATTTTTAGGTGTATCGCGCCAAAAGGCTGAAGAGTTCAGTTTTGCACTGGCTGTGGTACTAACACCAGCAGTAATTTTAAAAGAGTTATATCGTTTAATTCACGCTCAAGGTTTACAAACCGTGGCGCATGGACAAGTGTTCCATTCGATGGTTCCAAGCTTATTGGGCATGTGCTTTAGCTTTGGTGCTGGTCTTTTAGCGCTAAAATGGTTGTCTTCATGGTTAGAACATGGGCGCTGGCATTTGTTCGGTATGTACTGTATTGGCTTCGCAATCGTCGTACTCTGCGTGAATTAATTTTTTGATGTTTTAAAAATAAAAAATTAGTACAAGACCATACAAGAAAAAGGGGCGTAGAACATACGCCCCTTTGTTATATAAGATTCAATCAAGTCTAAGATATGAAATCCTAATAAATTAGCCTACAACTTCAATCGTACTTGCACCCGCACCAAGAGGTTTCACCTGAATTTGTACAGGAATACGCTCGTGCATTTCTTGAATGTGTGAAATGAGAATGACCTGACGACCCTGATTTTGCAATTGATCTAAAGCATTCATAACCATATGCAAAGATGAGGCATCTAAAGTGCCAAAACCTTCATCAATAAACAGCGATTCAATTTTCATTGAACCCGAGGCCATATTGGCAATGGCTAAAGACAAGGCAAGGGCAGTTAAGAACGACTCACCGCCAGATAAAGATGCAACGGAGCGGGTTTCCCCATCCATATCGTGGTCAATAATCGCAAGGCTTAAAGACTGATCTAGGCGTTTTAGCGTATAGCGTTGAGAAAGCATCGCCAGTTGCTGATTGGCATGTTCAACTAAAATATCTAGGTGATATTGCTGGGCATAGTCACGAAACTCTTTACCTTTAGCATCCCCAATCAGACCTGAAATTTTGCTCCAACGATGCTCTTCTTGCTGAATATTTTGAATTTGCTCAGCGTATTGTTGCTGCTTCGCAAGGTTTTGCTGATGTACTTCAAGCTTAAGCTTCAGTCGATCACGTACTTCAAGCTGTGCTTTGAGCTCTGCAATATTGTCTTGAATGAGACTAACAAGCTTTTCATATTCAATATCTGGCTGAGTTTGTAAGTGCTCGCTTAATTGCTCTTGCATGGTCTTAAGTGCAGAAGAAGCTTCACTTAATAAACGTTCGGCATGATTAAGACGATTACGAATATCTTGCTCTTGAGTTGAATTAATTTGCATGAGCGCCGTAAGATCAGAGGCTTGAAAATCAGCATGCACTTTTAACCAGTTTTGAATTTGCTCATCAACCTGCTGTTGATGTTGCGAGGTGTGTTGATGTTGATGCTTGAGCTGATCGAGCGATTGTTTCTGCTGCTCAAAGTGCTGTCTAGTTTGTTCGAAACGCTGTTTAGCTTCATGATATGCGGTTTGTTGCTGCTGACGTTTAGCATCGTGCTCAATTAACCATTCGTGGGGTTTAATGTCAGCACGGCCTGTCATTTGTTGAATGAGCGACACCGCTTTTTCATTATTTTGTTGGCCTTTAAGCGTAATCTCTCGAAGATTTTGATCGACCTCATCAATTTGTTTGGTCATTTGTTCAAGGTTGGCAGCCAGCATTTTAAGTTCTTGTTGCTGCTGTTCAAAACGCTGTGCAAGCTGTTCTTGTTGTTCAAGTTGCTTGGCGCGTGCATCAAGAATAGTCCAAGTCTGCTTAGCCGTTTGGCTACTCGACTGCTGCCACGCTTGCTGTTCAGTTTCCGATAAACACTCAACAATATGTTGAACTTGTTGTTGCCATTGCTGTGCTGTATTAAGCAAACTTTCATTACGCTGAATAGATTGAACGAGCTGATTGTGTTGTTTAATCGCTTGGGCTAAACGCACGTTTTCTGAGTCAAATGAACTTATTGCAGTTTGTGCTGCTTGTCTGAGTTCGTTAAGCGTTTGCAAAATTTGTTCAGGAGCTTGATTAAGCTCAATATGTAAGTGATTGAGACTAAACTGCTGCTCAAGTTCTTGCTGTAAGTTCGTCTGTTTTACTTGCAGTTGAGCTAGGTATTTCTGAACCTGTTCAAGCTCGGCACTACACTGGGTGAGCGAATGTTGTTGGGTTTGCCATGTGTTAAATTTAATTTGCTCTAGTGCTACTGCCTGTTGCTCTTGTTGTTGCTGCAAATCGAATAAAGCTTTAGAGACTGCACTGTCATCAACACGATAGGGATGATGTGTACTTCCACAAACTAAACAAGCTTCACCATCTTTAAGATTGGCTCGTAACTGCTCAATATTTTCGGTGTGTAATAAACGCTGCTGTTGCAGGATCTGCTGTAATTTTTCACGTTCAGTTTTTGCTGTTTGGTAGTCTTGTTCAGCTAACTGGCAAACGGTTTTAAGTTGCTGTTCTTGGGCTGAGACTTGAGTTTGTTTTTCAGTGAATTGCTGAAGCTCAGCATATAACTCATGATAAATTTTAACTTTCTGTTGAGTAAGATCTAGCTGAGTGATTTGAGCAAGCTTTTGTTCTTTGTCTTTACGTTGCTGTTCAAGCTTTAACTCAATTTGTTCAACTGTGCCGAGTGAAGCTGTCAGTTGTTCAAGTTCACTTTTAGCTTCCGTTACCTTTGGGCGGGCAAGGCTAGGATTGCCAAGCTGTTGTTCAATCGCTTCATAGTTTTGAATAAACTGCCCGAGCTGATGTAGATGTGCTGAGAGGCCTTTGTCTAATACAGCGTATTGCTGAGTCTGGGTAAGCTGCTGTTGTAGATGAACTTGGTCTTGTTGAAGCTGTGCAATATGCTGTTGCACAGTGTTTTGCTGCTGTTGCAATGGACCGAGTTTTTGCTCAAATACATTTTTCTTTTCTTTGCACTTTTTATATTCATCGGCAATAAAGGCACGTTCTTGAATGGACTGTCGAACTTGATTTAAAGCTTGTTGATGCTGTTGCTCAAAATCGAGCGTCTGTTTGAGCTGCTGTTCTGCAAGTTGATATTGTTTTTGACCCGTTTCGAACACTTGCACCAACTCATTAAACTTGGTTTGTGCTTGCTGAATATGCGGCTCAAGTTGTTGTAGCGTTTGTAAATTTTGAGATTGTTGAAAAACCTGCTGGCGTATTTCAGAGAAAACTTCGAGCCGTTGTAATTGCTCACGTTCAGGGGCAAGTTGCTGATGGTGATTTTGCTGGGTTTGAAACTGTTGCTGTTTAGCTTGAACTTCTTGGGCAAGTTTCGCTTTGCGCTCAAACCATTGTTGCTGTTTATCTAAGACATTTTTTTGTTGTTCTAACTGTTGATGGTTTTGCTCGGCTTGCTGATATTGCTTGGTAAATGCAGCAATCTCTTCATCAGACAAAATTTCGATATGGCCTAAGAACTCTTCAAGCTGTTTACGTTGCTTTGCAATATCTGCTGTTTTACGAAAAGCCAGTTCACCAATTTTGGCAAAAATGCTGGAGTTGGTTAGGTACTCGAGTAACTCACCACGTTCGCTGTCTCGTGCTTTTAAAAATGCGGTCACTTCTGACTGAGCAAGTAATACGGCACGCGTAAATTGTTCAAAAGAAAGCTGGGTAATTTGTTTAACTTTTTCATCAACCGCTTTGGCTTTGTCGGCAAGTACGACACCATCGGTCAAGCATTTTAAATGGCGCTGCACACTTTGTAATTTGCCATTTGGGTTTTCACGTGCACGTTTAATTTCCCAGCGTGCCAAATAGCGTTTTTGATCTTGTGCGATAAAGCAAAGCTCAGCAAAACCATGTCCTGTACCACGGCGTAAGACAGTGAGTGGTGAATTGGTCAGTAACTCTGAACCATCAACATCTTTTAATTTACCATCGCTGTCTTTCAGGCGTGGAACCCGATTAAACAAAGCTAGGCACATGGCATCTAAAATAGTTGATTTACCTGCACCCGTTTTTCCCACAATTGCAATCAGACCTGCATGGGCGAGGGGTGCGCTTTCAAAATCAATAAAGTGTTCATCAGAAAGAGATGCCAGATTTTTTATTCGGATGGATAAAATTTTCATGACATATCCTTAAGGGGTTGCATCATTTTCAAGATTTTTTTGTGCTTCTTGTACCAGACTCAGAAAATCTTTTAAGACCGCATCATCGGCGTTGTAACCTTGTTTTTCCCAAATATTCTGAAACAGCTTTTCTGGGGTAGGTGGTTCGAGTGCAATGTGTTGAGCGGTATTTGAGTCGGTAGTGTCTTTATTCACATATTGACGTGAAATACGTACTAAACGATAGCGATCAGGCGGTAGGGCTGCTTCAAACTGCTGACGTAAATTGGGCTGCGGCGGCGTTAAGCTATAATATTCAATATCGACATATTCACGGTGGTCAATATTTTCAATCATACCGTGGGGTAACACTTTGAGTTGTTGTAGCACCTCGTTTAATTCACCACGAATGCGGTGCAATTGTATGCAACGTGGAATCTCTACAGCTTCAAATTGCAAACGACTGTCTGCCTCTTGAGTCGGGTCAATTTTGACCTCAACCACTTGGTGCTTATAATTAATTTCACTAAAAGAAAGCGGAATGGGCGAGCCGCTATAACGGATATGCGGCTGGCCTACTTTTTGTGGTTTATGTAAGTGCCCTAAAGCGACATAGTCGACAGCATCTTCAAATAAAGTTGTTGAAAGTGCCTCTTCGTTACCAATAATGATTGGGCGTTCAGAGTCGGATGTTTCTCCACCTTGCATGTGCGCATGCGACATCAAAATTAGGGCTTGGTCTGGTGTTTTACGACGTTTGGCTTCCGCAATAAGCTGCTGGTGCAAATAGGCAATCGCATTTTTACTATTGGTGGTATGTTCATTAAAGCCCGTAATTTCGGCTGAGCGTAAAAAAGGTAGGGCAAGGCACCACGCCACAATATCCTGATTTTGATTATAAATAGGTAAAAGTAGTCGATCGAGATCTAAAGTTTTATCTTCATTCCAGCGAACCACGCCCACTGTTTTTGCATTGTATTTTTCTAAAAGAGGTTCGACCTGTTCAATACGGTAACCTGAGTCATGGTTACCCGCAATCATCAGGGTTTGCATGTGCGGTGCAATGCGATGCGCATCTGCTAAAAATTGGTAGAGTTGTTTTTGTGCCTGAGAACCTGGGTTAATGACATCAAAAATATCGCCGGCAATGAGCAGTGCATGCGGTTGTTTTTCTTGGATTTGAGTGAGCAACCAGCTTAAAAATTGTTGGTGTTCATAGTGTCGTGAATGATTATAAAAAAACTGCCCCAAATGCCAGTCAGAAGTATGTAGAAAATGTACGGACATAGAAACAGACATCAAGCCAAAATAAACACAGATACGTTAGCATAAATTGGTGGGAGATTTTATCAAGACATTTTAAAGTGCTCGTTATTTAAGCCTGCACTAGAACTTAAATTATTTTTTTCACTTTAAATACTGCTTTGTTACTATCAGGTCAAATCATAAACTCTGAGAACAAAATGACTATTCATAAATACGAAGTAAAAATACAGTGGGAAGGCAATACAGGTACAGGCACTTCATCTTATCGTTCATATAAACGAGACTTTAGTATTCAGCATCCTCAAAAAGCCACAATTCAAGGTTCATCAGACCCTGCCTATTTAGGTGATGTGACCAGATGGAACCCAGAAGATTTATTGGTCGCATCTGCTTCAGCTTGTCATAAGCTTTGGTATTTACACCTGTGTGCTGTCAACCATATTCATGTGCTGAGTTATGTCGATAAAGCACTTGGCTTTATGGAAGATACAGATCCAGTTAAACGTGGTCACTTTACCCAAATTATTTTAAGACCAGAAGTTATTTTAGAAAAAGGTGCCGACCAAGAGCTTGCGGCAAAATTACATGAAGAGGCTCATCATGAATGTATGATTGCCAATTCAGTAAATTTCCCAATTACATGTGAAGCCAGCTTTAGCTTTACCGAATAACCAATATGAAATAGCCACCATTTAAAAGGGGGTGGCTATAAATTAATAAAATTGTTAAATAAGCTATTTAAGCTGCATTTTCATCGACTTGAAAAATACCAAAAACGTTATGGTCTAAATCGACAAAATAACCATGCCAAGCGCGGCCTGGAATTGCAAATTTATCCATTGCGACAATACCACCTTGCGCTAAAATTTTGGCAGCAACTTCATCAAAGTTTTCTACTTGAACCGAACAGGTAAATGCATTGGTACCATATTCCATGGGTGGGGTTTGAGCCGGACGTTTTAAAAGTCCACCCATGAGTGACGGCGTTTCGATACGGTAATATTCAATCGGTAAATTTTCATCAAGTTTAAATTGCCAGCCAAACACAGCTTGATAAAACTGCGCATCGCGGGCAGGGTTTGAAGACTGGATTTCAAAATAGGCAATGTTGTTCATATTATTTAAAACATATTTTTATGGTGCAAAAAGTATACGCATAGCCTTTATAGCCACGAAAGGACTATTGTGTATGCTGAGCGTAAAATAAATGAAAGTGCTAGAAAATAAAAACCGACGATTCGAGTGATGAGAGAATCGTCGGTCAAAAACTTCATCAAGGGTTTCGGCTGCTAACAAAACCTAATCTGAAGGAAGAAAAGCGTCGTAATGAAAGGTCACCGAAACAATTTTGCGGATGCCGTGCAAAGGAAGTATTCGGTTGCTGCGACCTTATTACCCTATATAACGACAAGAGATTCGAATTGGTTGACAGAAAAATGAAAAAAAATCGAAAAAAATTTATAATTATTTTTTGAACCCATAAATTAGGCAAAAATATGACCAAATTACGTTCTTACTTTCTCTGGTTTTTTGGTTTATGCATCGTGCTTACCTTAATTGTAGGTGTGGTTGCAGCACTATTACCAGCGAGTGTAGGCGGTATTTTAACAGCCGTTCCATATTTAGGCGCAATGATTTTTGTCTTATTTAAATTTTTAAAGAAAGAACGCCGTGCACCGACTGTACAAGAAAAAAAGAAATTTACTTTAGGTTTTACCCTGATTTTTTGGGGCTATAACTTATGTGGTGTTTTATTTGGCCTGTTTTTATTTGCTAGAAAAGACCCTGAGATTTTGCAGAACTTTATGCTTTACCTCAAACAGCCTCAGTTCTTGAGCATTATGGTGATTATGCTTTTAATGTTAGCTATCCCGCTTTATTTAATTACCTACTGGTTTTACGGCAAACAGGCACAGCGAATGGCTGACAAAATGTTTAACGTGCAATAGATCACTACGAAAACTCATACGATTAAATATAAATGAGTCTTATATAATTAAATAAAACTTGTGTCCTCGGTTTTGGAGGAAATATGAATAAGAATGTATTAATCACGGGTGCCAGTGGTTTTATCGGAACACATTTAATTAAGTTCCTGCTGCAAAAAAATTATAACGTGATTGCTGTGACACGGCAGGCTGGGAAGAAATCTGACCATCCTGCCTTACAGTGGGTGCAAAAGTTTGAAGATATTACGACCCGTCAAATTGACTATGTGGTGAATTTGGCAGGTGCAAATATTGGCGAAAAACGCTGGACCGAGTCACGTAAAAAACAACTCATTGAAAGCCGAGTAAACACGACCCGAAAACTGTATGCATGGCTCAAGCAGTCTGAAATTTTTCCAGAAGTGATTGTCTCTGGTTCTGCGATTGGTTATTACGGGATTGATGATCAAGAAAAGTGGGCAGAGGTGTGCACCGAACAAAGCTCGCCACAGCCTATTTTTATGTCTCAGCTTTGCCAAGAGTGGGAGCATGCAGCTTTAGCAGATCCTCAGCAAAATACTAAAATTATTCGTTTAGGTGTGGTGTTTGGGCAAGGTGGTGGCATCTTGCCTAAAATGTTACTTCCGATTCGACTCAATTTGGTCGGTCAAATTGGTCACGGGCGTCAGCCTGTGGTTTGGGTACACATTGAAGATGTATTAAGCGCCATCGAGTTTATATTTAAGTACCCTCAATCTGCTCAAATCCATAATGTGGTCGCACCAGAAAATGTGACTCAACAAACTTTTGTTGAGCAAGCTGCTGCGGTACTCAATAAGAAACCAATATTGTCAGCGCCTAGCACTGTTTTTCGCTGTTTGTTAGGGGAACAGTCGCAATTGATCTTAAATGGCCAATACGTTAAACCCGCAGCCTTACAAGCTGAAGGATTTGAGTTTGCTTATCCTCAGTTAAAAATGGCTTTAGAGAATATAGTGGCGTCAGGCTAAGATTTTATTTTGCAAACGCTCTGGAGAATATGCTTTGGCATCAACTAATGTCGGTTGACCCAGCATAAGCTGACGGAGCAATTGTGCAGAGCCTGCACCCATACATAACCCATTTCTAAAATGACCAAAGTTTGCCCAGAGGTTATCCATTTCAGGCATTTTGCCAATGTATGGAACACCATTTGGTGAGCTTGGTCTGAGCCCTGCCCAGCGATGTACAATCGGGAAATCGGCCAGTTCAGGCACCATTTCTAAACATGCTTCTAAAATATTGTGCTGCGTAGTTTCGTCGGTAGAAGTATCAAAACCACGATGCGCCATGCTAGAACCACACACGATATGACCGTCCATACGTGGAATCAAATACATCACTCGATTCATGCACATGGTCGGTAGCCAGTGAGCAGGGGTTTTAAATAACAACATTTGGCCTTGAACAGGTTCGACTGGAATTTCGAGTTGTAATTGTGAGTTCCAGTAATGGCTCCAAGCGCCCGAAGTTATTACAAAATGGTCTGCTGTATGTTTGCGACCATCTTCGGTTTGTAGGGCTTGTATCACATCACCTTGTTGAATCAGTTTTTTAACAGCAGCGTGTTCGAAAAACTCAACATTTGGATGTTGTTTTAAATAGCTAATCAGGGACTGTAATACACGCGGGTTGCGGATATTAGACAGTTCAGGGAAATAAATCGCTTCTTGAAACTGATCGGAGATATGCGGGTTTACTTGTTCTAGCGCATCTCGCTGTAAATATTCACAGCGCTGCATCGGTTCTTGATGTTGCTCGGCGTAGGACATTCCAACGTCAAAATCTTCTTCATCAAAAATGAGCATGCCTGTGTCATGAATTTCAAAATCAATGCCTGTAACAGGGGAGAGTTTTTGGTTCCATGCTTGATAAGAGGCTTTACCAAATTGAGTAAGTTGGTTCACTGCATGCACATAGCGCCACGGATACATCGGAGAGAGAATACCTCCGCCAGCCCAAGAGGCTGCTTGACCCGCTTGTTGTTGATCAAAAATGCTGACTGTGCAGCCTTGTTCAACCAACTCCAGCGCAGACATTAATCCACTTATGCCCGCGCCAATGATTGCAATATGCATGCAGTGTTATCCTTTCTCTGCGAACTTAGTTCATTTCCTTGAGTTTTTCGGCAGCGGTTTCTGCAAAGTAAGTCCAGATCCCGTCTGCACCTGCGCGGCGGCAGCACATGAGTGATTCTAAAATGACTGAGTCTGATAACCAGCCATTTTGAATTGCGCCAGCTAACATCGCATATTCACCACTCACTTGATAAATGAATGTTGGAACACCAAAGGTATCTTTCACTTCACGTACCACATCCAGATATGGCATGCCTGGTTTTACAATCACCATGTCGGCGCCTTCTTGAATATCAAGCGCGATTTCATGTAACGCTTCGGCACGGTTGGCAAAGTCCATCTGGTAGTTACATTTATTACCACCTTTTAGGTTGGATGCAGAGCCAACAGCATCACGGAACGGGCCATAGAAGCTAGATGCATATTTTGCAGAGTAAGCCATGATGTTGGTATAGATGTGACCATTGGCTTCTAAAGCCTGACGAATCGCGCCAATACGGCCATCCATCATGTCACTTGGTGCAATTACTTCGGCACCTGCTTCTGCGTGACTTAAGGCTTGTTTAATCAAGCATTCTACAGTCTCGTCATTCAGCACATAGCCAGTTTCATCAATAATGCCATCTTGACCATGAGTCGTGTATGGGTCGAGGGCACCATCAGTAATTAACACCATTTCTGGTAATTCTTTTTTAAGCAAACGGCAAGTGGTTTGTACTAAACCATCTTCACGCCATGCAGCTTCTGCGGTGAGGCTTTTATCTTCTTGAGGAGTAACTGGAAAAAGAGCCAGTTTTGATACACCCAATTCCAGAAGTCTTTCAGCTTTTTTCAGTAACAAATCTGCCGACAAACGCTGAATGTTTGGCATACTTGGAATATCTTGGGTCTGATTTTGTCCCGGTAATACAAATACTGGATAAATCAAGTGATTGGTAGTGAGCTGTGTTTCGCTGACCATCGCACGCAACTGGTCATTTTTACGAATACGGCGCATGCGAGTGGCTGGAAATGCAGGACGATTGAACGTATAAGTCATAACAATCTCGATGTTCGGTATTACACTAGGATAGGTTGGCGGATATTCCATTACTGTCAACCGACTGCTGTATTGTAGCCCCATAATGCTGGATTTGTACAAAATTATGGGTGTTTATCATGCTTTTAAATTTAGGCAACGTATGAGTGATGAAAAGAAAAATTGGACTGGGAGCATTCATTTAGGTGCAAAAACTGACCTGAATGTAGTTCTTAAGCAATTATGTAAGGCGTTTAATAGCTCTCCTTTTTTTAAGCATAGTGGAATGATTATGCGTGTGGTGGACGGGCAGATTGAAGGCTATATCGAGATGCAACCCGACCTGATTGGTAATCTGGCATTTCAGATTTTGCATGGTGGCGTTGCTGCAACCTTGCTCGATAGCATTGGTGGTATTGTGGCAATGGAACACTTATATCGCCGTTCAACGCCGGAAACTTTAACCGAGACCATTAAGCAAGTATCGCGTTTGGCAACTGTCGACATGCGTGTAGATTATTTGGCGCCGGGGCGTGGTAAATACTTTATTGCACGTGCCGAAGTTCTGCGTTTAGGTCGCAAGGGCTGTACCATGCGCATGACCATGGTCAATGATGAAGGCAAAGCAATTGCTGCGGGTATTGCTTCATACGCCTATTAAATTGCTCATTTAAGTAGTTAAAAAGCGCCAAGTGCGCTTTTTTTAGTGTTTGAAAAGCAGGAATTTTCACAAAAACTTTGAGATAAACATTAATTTAATTAGAACGAACGCATTAGTTATCATTTTTTATTCTCATATCATGAGGTTTTAGCGTTAAAATTAGCTCCTTTGACAATGCGGTATGTCTTGTTTATAGAAAAATAAAAACTCTATAACAAGGTGTAGTGCGAGATTGATGGCAAAGCCAACCCATCTTTAGGAACATACCATGACTGATGCACAAAGCAATGTACAAGAAACAGTGCCAACAACATCTGCCTCGGATGACAACAATCAAAACAAGCGCAAAAAATTTCTTGGTTTTTTTGCGCTGATTTTATTGATCGCCGCTATTTTATATGCAATCTGGGCATTATTTTTAAATCATTCCGTGAGTACGGATAATGCCTATGTCGGTGCAGAAACGGCTCAAATCACTTCAATGGTAAGCGGGCAGGTCGCTCAGGTTGTGGTAAAAGATACCCAAACAGTACATCGTGGTGACGTGCTGGTTCGTATTGATGATCGTGATGCCAAAATTGCACTGGCTCAAGCTGAGGCAGAACTCGCCAAAGCAAAACGCCAATACAAACAAACTGCGGCAAACAGTAGCTCTTTAAACTCTCAAGTTGTGGTTCGTGCCGACGAAATTAACAGCGCTAAAGCACAGGTTGCTCAAGCGCAAGCCGACTACGACAGAGCTGCTTTAGAGCTGAATCGCCGTGCGCAACTTGCCGCTTCTGGTGCAGTGTCTAAAGAAGAACTCACTAAGGCACAAAGTGCTGTAGAAACGGCCAAAGCAGGGCTAGAGCTTGCTAAAGCAGGTTTAGCGCAAGCATCTTCAAGCCGTAAAGCTGCTGAAAGTACTTTAGCTGCGAACGAGGCTTTAATTCAGGGTGTAAATGAAGTTTCAACACCTGATGTACAAGTTGCCCAAGCACATGTTGAACAAGCTCAGCTTGATTTAGAACGTACTGTGATTCGTGCGCCAGTTGATGGTGTGGTCACACGTCGTAATATTCAAGTCGGACAACGTGTTGCACCGGGCACCAGCATGATGATGATTGTGCCGCTCAACGATTTATATGTAGATGCGAACTTTAAAGAAAGTCAGTTGAAAAAAGTCCGTCCGGGTCAAATCGTCACACTTACTTCAGATTTATATGGCGACGACGTTGAATATCACGGCAAAGTGATGGGCTTTTCTGGTGGTACAGGCTCTGCCTTTGCCTTAATTCCGGCTCAAAATGCAACAGGTAACTGGATTAAAGTGGTTCAACGCTTACCAGTGCGTATTGCACTTGACCCGAAAGAACTTGCTGAACACCCACTGCGTGTTGGCTTGTCGATGGAAGCAAAAGTCGACTTATCTGCGAAGTAAACGCTTATGAAAACGCAAACACCTTTTGCCGAACTAAGCGGTGGCCGTTTAATACTGGCAGCGTTTGTTATTGCCTTGTCGAACTTTATGGTCGTGCTCGATACGACCATTGCCAACGTATCTGTACCGCACATTACTGGTAACCTTGCTGTTTCAAGTACACAAGGCACATGGGTTGTTACGTCCTATGCAGTTGCAGAAGCGATTTGTGTACCTTTAACAGGTTGGCTGGCGGGCCGCTTTGGTACCGTTCGGGTTTTTATTTTCGGCCTGATTGGTTTTACCATTTTTTCGTTTTTGTGCGGGCTAGCAAACTCGTTAGGCATGTTGGTGTTTTTCCGTATTGGACAAGGTCTATGCGGTGGCCCACTCATGCCACTCAGCCAAACATTGCTGATGCGTATTTTCCCTAAAGAAAAGCATGCACAGGCCATGGGCCTATGGGCAATGACGACCGTCGTTGGGCCAATTTTAGGACCAATTTTGGGTGGTCTGATTAGTGACAACCTGTCTTGGCACTGGATTTTCTTTATTAACATACCGGTCGGCATTGTTTGTGTTTTAGCGGCAATCCGTTTGCTTAAACCAGCCGAAACAGAAACGATTTCTTTAAGAATCGATACCGTCGGTTTAGGTTTGTTAATTTTGTGGATTGGTGCGCTACAGCTCATGCTCGATTTAGGGCACGAACGAGACTGGTTTAATAGCACCAGCATTGTGGTGTTAGGCTTAACTGCCGCCATTGGTTTTGTGGTGTTCCTCATATGGGAGCTGACCGACAAGCATCCCGTCGTAGATGTCAAAGTCTTTAGGCATAGGGGCTTTGCAATTTCGGTACTGGCCTTATCACTCGGCTTTGGTGCGTTCTTTGGTAGCATTGTACTGATTCCGCAGTGGCTGCAAATGAACCTTTCCTACACTGCTACATGGGCCGGCTATTTAACCGCAACCATGGGCTTTGGTAGTTTGACCATGTCACCAATTGTGGCAAAGCTTTCGACCAAACATGACCCACGAGCACTAGCGAGTTTCGGTTTGATTTTGCTGGGTGGTGTGACCTTAATGCGGGCATTCTGGACCACAGATGCCGACTTTATGGCACTGGCTTGGCCACAAATCCTACAAGGTTTTGCTGTACCGTTCTTCTTTATTCCACTGTCGAATATTGCACTTGGTTCGGTACTCCAGCAAGAGATTGCATCTGCTGCGGGCCTCATGAACTTTTTAAGAACCATGGCAGGGGCGATTGGTGCTTCAATTGCAGTGACTGTGTGGGACGACCACGCCAAAGTTGCACGCAGTGAAATGGTATCAAACCTAAATACTGCCGAAGTTCAAAATAACCTTGCACAAAATGGTTTTTCGGCTGACTCAACCTTAGGGATTATTTCAAACCTTGTCGATAAAGAAGCGATTACCATGTCGGCAAACCATGTATTTTTGCTATTTGCGATGGTGTTTGTTTTTGCGGGGCTGGTCATTTGGCTGTGTCCAAAACCCAAAGGAGATGTCAGCGGAATGCCATCACACTAAACACAAAAAGCATCTCTTCGGAGGTGCTTTTTTTAGATCTATTAAAAAATAAAGCGAGTCTATAAATGGTAGATTTTGCCTGTATTTGACTAAATAAAGCATGCCAGAATCGGGCAGATCAGATATAAAAGCGTGTGATATCAAGCAAGGAGGCTTAAGACAGGGCACAGGAAAAACGCCCTCAAACATTCAATATTATAAAACCTTATTTTTATCAAAGATTAAAAAAACTTAATACCTGAAAACAAACAAGCTTGCATGGCAATTGCATGGATAGGCAAGCGTATATATTGGAGTTATCACGTGAATATAAAATATTCATTTTTGTTTAGTAGTTTATTAGCAGTCGGTTTATTACAAGGATGTGGAGACGATTCTTCAGATCAACCCAAGGATGATTCAAATACGACTCCGCCCAATTTAATTGTTGATAATGACCCCACCAGTTGTAGCAAATTGGCACAAGACGGTTCAAACGTGGTGGTCGGTTCAAACCAAAATGGTGACCCAGCAGCGCCTGAGGGTGCGTCGGGTTATCGACTCGGTAATACGGTTAAATACGCAGATAAATATATGGTGGTGGCAAATACACCACTTGCGGTAAAAGCGGGTTGTGATGTTTTAAGAGCAGGCGGTAGTGCCGTCGATGCGGCGGTTGCGGTACAAGCAGTGCTAGGTTTAGTCGAGCCACAATCGAGCACCATTGCGGGTAGTGGCTTTATGATGTACTACGATGCCCAAACCAAAAAAGTTACTGCTTATGATGGCCGTGAAACAGCACCAGCCGCAGCCAACGAATATTATTTAATTCGCCAAGATATATATGACCCAAATTCACCAGCACCTGTCCCAAGTGCCCGCCGTAGTGGTCGCTCGATTGGTGTGCCGGGCGTGATGCGTTTGCTTGAACAAGCACAACAAGAACATGGCAAACTTGAATGGAAACAGCTTTTTGGTGAGGCCATTGGTTTAGCTGACAACGGTTTCCGCATTCCGGGCCGTTTGGCAGATGCAATTGCAAGTAATGCAAACAGCTTAGCGCTCGATGCAAATGCAATGGCGACCTATTTCTACACAGATGGTTCACCACGTAAAGTCGGTGAAATCATGACCAATAAAGCCTATGCAAAAACCCTAGAAGCACTTGCTTCACAAGGGGCAAATGCACTGCACACGGGCCCAATTGCTCAAGCGATTGTAGAAAAAGCTGCACAACCATTTGGGGATGACCCAGCAAAAACTCCAATTACTCCAAGCTTAATGACCTTGCAGGATTTATCGAACTATCAGGTAAAAAAACGTGACCCGATTTGTACGACGTATCGTGATCGTTACTATGTTTGTACCATGCCGCCTCCATCTTCGGGCGGGATTGCAGTTGCGCAAACGCTGGGTATTTTAGAAAACTTTGATATGTCTCTTTACACACCTAAGAACCCTGAAAATGAGGGTGGTGTACCCGATGTGATGGGCGTGCATTTAGTGTCTGAGGCAGAACGTTTGGCCTACGCCGACCGCGATAAATATGTGGCAGATACTGACTTTGTCGCTTTACCAGCGCAGGGTATTGCAAGCTTTATTGATAAAAACTACTTAAAACAACGTGCAGCACTAATTAACCCGAACCAAAGTATGGGCGTTGCGCCAGCAGGCAATTTCAACCCAGCTTCGGGTGTCGATACAACTGTTGAACATGGTACAACTCAGTTCACGATTGTAGATGCCTATGGCAATGTGGTTTCAATGACATCGACTGTTGAATCGAGCATGGGGTCATTCCACATGGTGGATGGTTTCTTGCTGTCTAACCAGTTGACTGACTTTAGCGCCAACCCGCTAGACAGCACGGGAGCACTGGTTGCCAACCGTGTGGAAGGTGGCAAACGCCCACGGAGTACCATGGCGCCAACTTTAGTGTTTAAAGGCACCACGCCAGATGAGTTTTATATGGCAACAGGTTCACCAGGTGGCGGTACCATCATTCAATATGTAGTTAAAACTTTGGTGGGTGCACTGGACTGGAACTTAAATGCACAGCAGGCCACTTCGCTTGTTAACTTCGGTGCAACCAATAGTCCAAATACCAATGTGGATAGCTCGAATGTACAGCTTTCTTTGCTTGATTTGATTGAAGGCTTAAAAGCAAAAGGGCATGGCGTTGCCAACACTGCGCAAACCAGCGGTATTTCTACGATTATGAAAGTAAATATTAATAATCAAAGTAAATACGCAGGTGGGGTAGACCCCCGCCGTGAAGGTATTGTGTTAGGCAATGGTGCTTTATAGACCGAACTTTAAAAAAAAGCTGTCATTTATGGCAGCTTTTTTTTTGTAGGCCTTGAAAAAAACAAAAGGCACTCAATTATGTAAATATGTTCATCAGTAGCGGACTGTTGATAAAATGCACAGTATTTTATTTTAGTTATGCTATGATGTTCAGACATTCATGGGGATGTTATTGGCTTCGACGCTGGTGATGAAACTCATAGATGCATGCCGAGAGCGCATTTTCTCTCGTAAATCAAATTTGCATATTTTAGTCGCAAACGACGAAACTTACGCTCTAGCTGCCTAAGGGCAGTTTGTCCGCTTCCTAGAATACTTGTGGTTTAGGAACCCGACCGTAGCGCACGCACACAAGTCCGTATAGAGTCAAGCCTCGGGGCTTTATACCAAACTTAGAGGATCGCAACTTGTACCCTGTTCGTCGGGTCACAAGGTGTTAAAACAATAGACGATATCTAAGCATGTAGTATTCTCGAGCGTAATGCTGGCGGACGCGGGTTCAACTCCCGCCATCTCCACCAAGATTCGTGAAGAGCCCTGAAACGTAAGTTTCAGGGCTTTTTTATTAGCTGTATATCCGACATCATCTAAACGCATATGATCCGATCTTTTAAAAAGAAGTTGCTGAAAAGTGATTTGATAATAAGAATGTTAAAAAATTGGCTTCATTATTAGAAAGTGAGATGCTTGAATTTCTTAAATATATAAAAGCCCATCCAGTAGATACTTAGACGCCTCATGCTATTATTGTAATTATACTTACAGACCTTTGAGAAAATGGTGGCTTAAGTCCGTTGGAACTATAACTACTGCAAGTTTTTGATAGAGATGCTCATTTAGTTCATACAACATCAGTATTAAAGTATCCCGTATTTATTAATGGTAAAGACTATAGTGGGTCAACACCTAATATGCTGAAACACCCATTGTTACGTGAAATGATTGATGCTTATTTAATGGAAGAAATTCTCCAATTACCGAAAGCAATTTATATTCCTCTTGGCCCTAAAGTTAGCCAAGTTTTTGAGTATTTAATTCAGCAGGAATTATTACAAGACCAGCAGGTATTGTTTGGATTACCACATCCATCTGGCGCAAATGCTGAAAGAATTGCGTATTTTTTAGGAAATAAAGCACGAGAATCCTTAAGTATTAAAACTAATCCAGATTTACTTGATCAAGCTAAACTAGAAATCTTAGAAAAGTTATCTTTACACTTTAGTTAGATTTTACAGCATATTTCTTCTTCACTTTAAATATAGTGAGGAAGAGATATATATGGTGATTTGTTTGGTATAATTTTCTAGTTTTAATTTATAAAAAATATTATGGGGAATGTAGTGAGTTTTTTAGCTATTGCAGAGTTTTTACAAGGTTTCTATGTCATTCCAATAGCAATGACAATCTTCGTTTCAGTAGTGATGTTTTTCTTCGTAAAAGAATACTGGATCCCTGCCAAACGCTTAGCTAAAGAGCTTGATGACATTATTAAAAATGTCAATGAAGGGACGAAATTTCAAGAAAGTAAAAATTCACTAAACAGTCTTTTGTCTGGGAATTCTACTCTTAAACATGCGTGGGAAAATTATAAAAACTCTTTACACGATATTAGAGAAGAAGTTGACGGTGAATTTCAGATAATTTCATCAAGGTCGACGGTCTCAAGTGACATGTTTTTCTCTCAAATAGCAATTATAGATACACCACTAAAAGTTGATTTTTATAAACATATTCCAGGAATTATTACTGGTGTAGGTATTATTGCAACATTTTTAGGTCTTTTATTTGGCTTGCTCGCATTTGATCCTGCTGGCGATCCTGCGAAGGTACAAAGTAGTCTTGCTCTACTGTTAGGTGGGGTAGGTGAAGCATTCATGGCTTCTGGGTTAGCAATTTTAATCGCTATGCTAATTACATGGAAAGAGAAGTTTTGGTTAAGAGAGTGCTATGAGAAATTAGAACAGCTTACGACAGCCATAGATTTGAAGTTTGAACCTGATGAAACAAGTGAAGAATATTTATCTCAATTGTTAAAATCATCACAAGCAAATGAAACTAATGCTCGTCAATTAAAAGATAGTCTAGTTAATGATTTAAAAACTATGATGACTAACCTAATTGATGAAAATAAAAAGAATCAGCTAGCGTTTACTGCACAATTAACTGAAAGTTATAGCAAGACTAGTAAAGACATGGCAGATCAGATAGGTCAGTCCATTTCGGATAACTTACAAGCCCCATTAGAAAAAATTGCCTCCAGTGTACAGCAGGTGAGTGGAGATCAAAGCTCTGCTGTGCAGGAATTAATGACAGATGTGCTTACAGCTTTCATGACAAAGTTAGAATCTACATTTGGTTCTCAAATGACTGGTATGAGTGAGATGATGACTCAATCAGTATCTGCCATGAAAGAAATGCAACTTGGTTTTACTCAGTTACTTACAGATATGAAAGTAAATAGTGAAAGTAGTGCAAAAAATTTAGAAACTCAGATGACTAAAATGATTGAAGATATTCAGTCAAAGCAAAATGCAATGGCTGAGCAAATGAATTCAATGGTAGATCATTTATCGAAAGGGGCAGAAAAAATTGGTGAACAAGGTCAACATGCAATAGATCAATTAAATGGTAAGGTTTCTGAACTTATTGGGCATATGGGTGGAACTATGTCCAGAGTAATGGCTGATATTGCTAAACAACGTATAGAACAAGATCAAGTCATTGCAGATAATCAGCAGAAACTACATGAGCATTCTTCGACTTTAATTAATAATTTGGGTACAGAAATTAAAGAATTAATTGTACATAGCCAAAATGCTGTTGATGCCTATAAAGATAATATTCAGAAACTTACACACGTGACCACTGAGAGTATTGCAGGGATGAACAATGGCGCAGAAAAAATACGTCTAGCTTCAGAACAATTTAATAGTGCAGGTACTTCATTGATTAGCGTTACAGATAAGACATCACAACTTATCTCAGAAGTAATTGCTACTTCTACTCATTTAACTAGTGCAAGCAACAATCTTCTTTCTTTATTGGGTGATTATAAGAACTCACAGGATGCTGTTAATAAGGCGATTGGGGCTCTTGAAGGTCTAATTCAACAGGCTCAATCTGAAGCGGGCATGAGCACGAAAATGCTAGATGATATGAATCAAATGACAACCGCATTAAATCAAGTGAAAAAAGAGATTCAGGATTATCTTGAACAAGTTAGTGATGTACTAGTTAAAAGTTTTGAGAGTTTTGGGGCTTCTGTGGAAACGAGTCTTAACCATTCCCTTGGGATTTATGATAATACGCTTGACCAAGCTGTTAAGCGCCTTTCGAGTGGGGTTGAAGGATTGGGTAGTTTTGTCGAGGATCTAGAGGATCTCGTTAGACAAAAGAGAAGCTAAATTTGGAGTACATGAATCATGATAGGTAATCGGTACTCTAAAAAGGCACGGCCTAAAGATGAAGGTGAAAAACCATTCTGGATTTCATTTGCAGATTTAATGACAGCCCTAATGACTCTTTTCCTCGTGGTTATGGCTGTATCGCTTATGATTGTGACGAAAAAAATTAATGAAGCTACTCAAGCTGAAGATCAACGAAGTGCAGAAATTTTAAATATTTGCCAAAGTATCAAGCATAGTGCGAAGTTGAAAGACGCAGGTATTGAAGTAGATTGTAAAAATAATCGAATAAATTTTGGTGAAGCTGGACGTTTTTCGCATAATGATTATCGGTTAAATGAAGTAGGACGAAATCGACTTAATACAATCGTGCCGATTATTCTTGAAGAGGCGAATAATCCACAAGGTGAAAAGTGGTTTAAGCAAATTGTGATTGAAGGCTTTACAGATACAGATGGTTCTTATTTATATAATTTAAATTTGAGCTTACGTCGTTCGGAATGGGTGATGTGCAGTTTACTTGATCCAAAATTTAGTTTGGGTCTATCCTTGACTGAACAACAAAAAAATCAAGTGAAACAATTGTTTCTTGCTGGGGGAGTGTCTTTTAATTCAGCTAAAGATAGTAAAGAAGCTTCACGTCGTGTGGAGCTTAGAATGCAATTTTATGGCTTAAAAGAGAAAGAGACCTCAGAACCTCAACCTCATTTTGTTTCAGCTCCTGTTGAAACTTGCCAATTGGCGAGGTGATAAGTATGAGTATAGAAAATTTAAGAATACGCTTAGAACAAAAGCTCAGTGATTCTTCTACTGAAGCTTATACAAATTCAAAATTTGTAAAACCCCAGAAACTGATTAAAACACTTTACGTTCTTGAACAAAGATTTGATGATTTAGAAAATTCGATTCCTTTAGATGAAAAAATTTTTAGGACGATTTCTAAATTAGAGTACTCAGGTTTTCAGTTATTGACACGAAGAGAGTGGAAAAATTTAGCTTGGGCTTTAAGTAAAATTATTCCTGGTACACAAAAAAGACTAATTTTTAGTGAAATTGGCAAAAGGATTATTCATCATTTTCAACAAGCAGAGATTGATCTTATAGGATTGGTTTATTTTCCTTTGTTATATAGCTATTTCGCTTTGGATGATAATGATATAAAAGATAGGCCTACAATTTGGGTTCAATTAAGAGAAATACTTAATCTACATAAATCGAATGTTTATAAAGATTTAAAGCGACCAAAAAAATGGATGAATACACTTATAGATTATTCTGAAATTTTATCAGACTCACCTACTAAAATATTTGTTCATAGATTTATATATGACCAAGATTCTAGCGGTATTCAAAATGATCTAGAAAGTTTAAAAATATCCTCTAATAGTTGGTTTTGGGATGATTTAATTAAGAGTTCTATTCAAGCTATCAAAATAATGAATGAAGTTGATTATTTTAATATTATTCCTCGCTTCTTAAAAGTAGCTGAACAGAATGTTTTATATACTACTGACATTCTTATTGCTTTATTAGAAAGATACGCTAGGACTTCAAAGCGGGAAATTGTAAATGATTTTTTAAAGCATTTAGCTTTGAATCAGTGGGGAAATCCACAATACGATTCATCTGCTGGATGGAATAATGTTAATGCTGATACTAAATTTATGGTTATCCAATGGTTTGTAAGAGCAGATTTAGAAGCATTTTTTAAAGTCTTTAGCTACGGTGCAGAAACACGTAGATTCAATTATTGGATGCGTTTTATTAAACAAGTTTCTCTTTCCGAAATATTTCTAAATGAAGACGCAATTTTTCATGCGACAAGACAGCAAGAAGAATTCAAGAGAAAAAATCAAGGAAGATTCAAGAAAATTGTTGGTAAAAGTTCAGCAGCTAATGCATTTATGATTAAGATTGGTGGTTATTATATAGTTGAGTTTTCAGAATTAAATAATGCTACTTATTTTTATAGAAGACTTCCTTACAAAACTTCTAAATCGGACCTTCAAGTTGTAAATATTACTGATCTAAAATCTACTGCAAAAGCAGATTTTTATATATCCCATAATGGGGCTTGGGAGAACACTTTCGACAGACGATTAAAAGAACTAGGAATTTATCCAGATTAACTTTTGAAAGGTATACTTAAATGAAACTAGCATTTTGGAAAAGAAAGAAAGCAGAAGAAATATTCCTCATTGAAAATACTGAATCAGAGGTAAAGTCTTTTAGTTATAATGAATTAGGTATTATTTTTTCAAAGTCACAAAATGCTAAGACTGATGCTGATTTTTATTGGCAAAGTCTTGAAGAGGAAGAGTTAGCATATCTTGAAAATGATTGCTATGTATTGCCATGGGAAGAACTCTTTCATATTTTACAGGATGAAGAGCATAAAAATGTTATTAGTTTGCTTAATCTACCAAAACAAACTTCTTTTCGCCCGGTGATTAAAAGTGAAAGTGGTTTAAGTGATTCTAATTTTAAAATTACTTTAGATGGTTGGTTAAATGAAAACAATATTAAGATTAAAAATATTATTTCACGAATAGGAGGAGTTTTAATATTAGATGGCAAAGAATATCTATTAAATGAACAATGTTTTAGACTTGCGGAACAGTTAAAAGAGTTTTCACGATTAGAAAATAAAGATAAAGAGTTAAACCAGAAATATTGGGCTAAGATTCGAAATTTAGCCCATAAAGCAAGGGCAAATTTAGACGATTTTTTAAGAAAGACCGTAGTTTTGGCACCTGAAAAACTACAATTTAATCTTCGGAAAAATTTAATAAGCAATGAATCTATTGTTGAGATTCAACCTGTATTTGATGAGGCTCCCTCTAATTGGTTAAGAACATTTGATCAATATAATAATGTTCAAGATCAATATAGTATTAGCTTATCTGATGGCGGTATTGCTCATGTTGTTATACACCCTCAAGTGAAGCAGGTGCTGAATGAAATTAAAAAGATGCCAAATAGACGTGTCTCTGGTGAAAGAGCTCAGGCATTTCTGCATAATCCCTTTGCTCAATTAGGGGATGACGCGATTGAAGTTATTTCTGCTGAGAGTTTTGAATCATCAAAGCAACAAGCAGAAATTTATACCTATATATTAAAAATAGAAAAAAATTATGATGAGTTAAAGCATTATATATCTGCGAAATTAGAACTTACTGAAAACTCTGAAAGAGAACAGAATCCTATTCTATTAGAGTTGCATAATTTACAACAGACTTTTTACTTTATTCAAGCCTATGAGAAAGATTCTCCATTTTTTATGTGGGCTGGATATGAAATTGAACGGAATAAATATTTAGATAGGCAAATTCAAGATTTAAAAAATGATCTAAATGAGATAAATAAATATCAAGATGAACTCCAAGCAAAGCAAGTTTTAGATTTGTCTAATTATAGTGACCGTGTAATTGGTATTGGAGAAGTTGAAAAACTTAACTCTGAATTTATAAAAAGAGATAGTGGTGAGTCCGAATGGTTACCACAGCATCTGATAGATTTTGAACAGCAATCATTAGATGAAAATATAGAATCATTAGAGAAATGTATTAAACAAGCAGAACAAAATAATTTAAATGAAGTAACAGTTCCAAATACGGATAAAAAATTATTATTAGAGCAAGCTCAGATTTTATTAGATCAACTCCGTATTACGAAAAATAAGAATCAAGATGAAAAGTTAGCAGATAGAGATATTCCTCAACAAAAGAAAAAGAAAGATACATTATTAATTGCGAATAATATTGATGAAGCCGAATTTACTAAACTGCGCGCAAATCGGTTAATTTTTGATGAAAATAACCCTCCTATAGCCAGATTGCCAAGTAGTTTTAGAAATCAGGAGTTTAGTTTAAAACAGCATCAAGCGTATGGAGTAGCATGGTTACAGAATCTTCACCGCTATGCACCTGAGCAAGTGAGTGGATGCTTATTAGCTGACGATATGGGGTTGGGTAAAACACTTCAACTATTATGTTTTATTGGTGAATATTTAGAAAATGCGAAAACTAAGAAACCAGTATTGGTAGTTGCTCCAGTTTCATTATTAGAGAATTGGGAAGCCGAAGCAAATCGATTCTTTAGTAATAGATTTCCCAAAATATTAAGTTTGTATGGTGATAAATTAAAAGAACGGAAAATTCCTAAACATTTAATTTCATCACAGCTTCGAGATGACCATGGTATTACAAATCTCTTAGAAAAAGATTGGCGTGGTAATGCAGATATTGTTTTAACAACATATGAAACAATGCGTGATCTTGAGTTTTCTTTAGCAAGAGAAGACTGGAGTATCATGATATGTGATGAAGCACAGAAAATTAAAGTTCCTACCGCTATGGTAACAAAAGCTGCTAAAGCTCAAAAAGCGGATTTTAAAATAGCATGTACAGGCACACCAGTTGAAAACTCTTTAAACGACCTTTGGTGTCTCTTTGATTTTATACAAGAAAATTTGTTAGGTCCGCTAAATCAATTTGGCAAAACTTATCGAAAATCTATAGAAAATCCTGATGGAAGTGATGAAGCTGTTCTTTTAAAACTCCGTGAAACGATAGCACCACAAGTTTTACGAAGAATGAAGCATGATGTGGCGGATTTGCCCGCTAAAGTTGAAGTAGGAAGCTGTAAAGATATAGAGATTAGTTTATTGCAAAGGCAATTGTATGTTGATGTGGTAAATCGTTTTAAAAAGCTTTCAGCAGAAGGCAATCAGGGGGCTATGTTAACTTCTTTACATAGTATGAGGATGATATGTGCTCATCCATTACAGTTCTATCCAGGGACAACTTTAAATGATTCTCCAAAAATTAATTGGTTAATAAGTACATTAGAAACTATTAAACAGAAAAATGAAAAAGTTATCATTTTTACTGAATTTAGAGATATCCAAGTTTTTCTTAAACGTCTTCTTATGGAACGATTTGGTTTAAATATCACAACTGTAAATGGGGACTCTAACACAAGCAGTAAAAAGGGTTTAACACGGCAAAATTTGATTGATAAATTTCAAGAAAAATCTGGTTTTAATATAATTATTTTATCCACTACTGCTGTGGGATTTGGGGTAAATATTCAACGTGCTAATCATGTTATTCACTATACACGAAGTTGGAACCCAGCTAAGGAAGATCAAGCAACAGATCGTGCATATCGTATTGGACAAGATAAGGAAGTATTTGTTTATTATCCAACGGTTGTAGCGGATAATTTTGATACTTTTGAAGTTAAGTTAGACAGGCTTTTATCCAGTAAAAGAGAACTTGCTGATGATATGCTTAAACCTAGAACAGATATAGCTAGAGAGTTAATGGATATAATTGACTAAAAGTAGTTCCGGATAGTTTTATTTAACTAAGGTTTAATAAATTAATTATTTAAGATTTATTTCAAGTAGTGCCATCTCCACCAAAACTCGTGAAAGCCCTGAAACGTAAATTTCGGGGCTTTTTCTTTTTAAGATTTAAATTATTCAAGTTATAAACAATATAAGAAGATAATTTTTAACTTCTCCTAAAACTAGGAAAAGGTTTTTGTAAAAAATAGAGCAAAATCAAAAACTATTATTTTTAGAAAAGATCTATAGAAGTTAGAATAGTGCAGTACTTTAAAAAGCTAACGAAATAAAGATTATATAAACATCTTGTAATATCTCAAATTCCTTGGCAAAAATGATTAAATCAGGTCATATCAATATGAAATTAACTTTATTAAAAAAATCCCTTACTTCATTTCTTTTAGTCAGCATGTCAATGTTTAGTGCTAATAGCTTTGGCTACACTCCCAAAGATTTAAAAGGTATATGGGCAATGCATCCGCTTAATAATGGAATTGCCAACTTAGTTGAGTTTTCAGGAAATACAGCTACTTTACATCCTGTACAATGTGATTTTGAAACGGGTCTTTATACTGTAGATAGTATTGAAAAATCGAATTTTAAAATTAATAAGCAAAATCAAATTGAGTTGTATAATGAACAGGGGGAGTTCGAGCAAGCATTAAGAATTATAAGTATCAATGATAATCAACTAGTTTTAGAGGAAGCTGCTAGTGACACGATAATGCTGAAGTTTTACTACAACAAAATTAACAAGCTAACCCCAAATTGTATTAAATATAAAAAATAATATTTTCAAAAGCTTATTTTTAATATGGCTGAAATTAAATCTCATTTCAGCTATATAACCAACTTGAATCTAATTGATAAAAAAGTATTTAAATTTTCATTTTATTAAGCTTGAATGAGTCAGAAAGAAGAAGTAATTAATAGATAATAAACACAACAGAAGTAAAATTTTAATATTTTTATAAGGTCTCACTTGCGTAAAGTTTTGTAATCTCGTTATAGTCTAGCTTCTAATATAGAGGGGTTAAACTGTGAAAAAAATAATAGGAATATTTTTATTTTCCTTGATATTAGTTGGTTGTGGTAAATCGGCAGAAGATATTGCTAAAGAAAATCAGGCTCAAGAACAGGCACTTAAAATTAAACAAGAACAAGAGAGAAAATTAAAAGAACAAGCTGAACTTAAAAAAGTTGAGGATGCTGTTCGCTATTATCTTAAAGATGGCGATTCTGCAAAATTTAGAAATGTTATTAAAAATTGTGGTGAGGTAAATGCCAAAAACTCATGGGGTGCTTATGCAGGTTTCTCCAGATTTATAGTTAAATCAGATAAACAAGTAATCTTTGATGGACCTGATAATTACTATTTTGATAGTTTGGTAAAGTTATATTGCCATAAAGATTATTTGGTTAAGTTTCCAGTAGAAACAAGTGATGAGATAGCAATTGATGCGACCCCAATGGAACAAATATCAGCGGTGGTTGCTGCTGATGCGGCAGCGGGAGAAACTTTAGAAAATGAAACAAGATCAGCTAGTAAACATCAGAAAGAGGAAGTAGCTGTTGAGGAATTAGCTACTGAAGATACAACGTTAGATACTGGTAGTTCTGAAAATTATTAAGACATTAAAATTTTAAAACCCGCATATGCGGGTTTTTTATATAAATTAAAATCCAAAAGCCTTAGCCTGTTGGAAAAGAATAGCGATAATTCCAAGCATGTACATGATTGTGAATAGGAACAACATAAGTAAGATACATGCCCCTTCGAAACGAAATTTAATTACATCTACAAGATTTAAACCTTTAAAGGTTTTCAAAATATCGCTTGTTTTATTATCTTCTTTTTCAGAATGTTTCATTAATCGTATACGGTCAAACTTTTCACTCTGACGCCATAAATAATCTCGATAATCATTACGTAAAATTGTGGCATTGCTTAGTGCCATATACATAGACCAAGTTAAGAGGAGAAGACCAACAATATATAAACCAAAAAACTCATAATGTACTAACCCTGGTTTTGTATCTGCTCGGTATAAAAATAATAAACCTGTACCACCGATAAAGATTTGAGAAGCAATATTTCGAGAAAATGATTGCAGTTCTTTATTCATTAAATTATCAAAAAGCATATTTCACCATTGTTTATAGTTGTGATTGTTAAGATAAATGAGTCATCTTTTAAAACAAGCTTTAAACAGGTTTAGAACGTCAATTTATGTCGTTATTGGAGTGTTCTGATAAAATTCTACTTAAAAAAAAAGAATAAATATGCCAAAGTAAGCACCATTCTAAAATGATGATTTTGGTTACTTTTTAACATGACTCAAGTACAGCTCCAAGAACTGCAAAAACAACTTTGGAATATTGCCAACACCTTACGTGGCAAAATGGGTGCAGATGAATTTCGTGACTATATTTTAGGACTGATTTTCTATAAATATTTGTCTGAAAAAGTGTTAAACAGTGCTAATGCCGAGCTTGTTGATGAAGGAGTTGAATTTCCAGATTTAGATGTTAGTAAGGAAGAGCATCAGGAATTCTTAGAAGCCCTTAAACAAGAAAGTTTAGAAAATATGGGTTACTTTCTTGAGCCAAATCAGTTATTTCATAGCATCGCTGAGCGTGCGAAGAAAGAAGAGTTTATTTTAGATGACTTGATTCAAACATTAAAAAGTATTGAACAAAGCACGCAAGATGCTGAATCGGCTGATGACTTTGCTCATTTATTTGAAGACCTCGATTTAACTTCTACTAAGTTGGGCAATAACGCCAACGACCGAAATGAGTTGATTGCCAAAGTAATCATACATTTAGATGCTATTGATTTTGATATTTCTAATACAGAGTCAGATGTATTGGGAGATGCTTACGAATATTTAATTGGTGAGTTTGCTTCGGGTGCAGGTAAAAAAGCAGGGGAGTTTTATACTCCCCAAATGGTTTCGACCTTACTTGCTCGTATTGTCACACAAGGCAAAGAGCGTCTACGTAGTGTTTATGACCCAACATGTGGTTCAGGTTCTTTATTGTTACGTGTAAAGCGTGAAGTTGGAAATCATGTCGATGCGATCTATGGTCAAGAGATGAACCGCACCACTTACAACTTGGCGCGTATGAACATGATTTTGCATGATGTTCATTTTTCTAAGTTTGATATTCGCCAAGAAGACACTTTAAAAAAACCTCAGCATTTAGATAAAAAGTTCGACGCAATTGTGGCGAACCCTCCATTTTCAGCAAAGTGGTCGGCAGATCCATTGTTTATGAATGATGAGCGCTTTAAGTCTTACGGCAAACTTGCGCCAAGTTCTAAAGCTGATATGGCTTTTGTGCAGCACATGCTATATCAACTAGATGAGCACGGCACAATGGCAGTAGTACTTCCGCATGGTGTGTTGTTCCGTGGTTCAAGTGAGGGGCATATTCGTCAGTTCATGATTGAACAGATGAATGTGATTGATACCATTATTGGCTTACCTGCCAATATTTTCTATGGTACGACTATTCCAACTTGTATTTTGGTACTCAAGAAAAACCGAGAGCATAAAGACAATATTTTGTTTATTGATGCGAGTAATGAGTTTGAAAAGCAGAAAAATCAAAACAAGTTATTGCCTGAGCATTTAGATAATATTATTGGAGCGTATGAAAACCGCCAAAATATTGACAAATACGCGCATGTCGCAACCTTACAAGAAGTTAAAGATAATGATTTTAACCTGAATATTCCACGTTATGTCGATACCTTTGAAGCTGAGGATGAGATTGATCTAAATGCGATTGCTCAAGCGTTGAAGGCTTTAGAAGTAGAAAGCCAAAAGACTGATGCCATCATAACTGAGTTTTGTAAAGAACTTGGGATCGATTCACCATTTGCGGAGGTGAAGTAATGTCTGTTCCAAAGTTACGGTTTAAAGAATTTGATGGGGATTGGGATTTTAGGAAAATAGGTGATATTTCAGATAGTATTGTACCTGGGCGAAATAAGCCTAAATTTTTTGATGGAGATATACCCTGGGTTACAACACCTGATATCAAAGATAAAATATATGTTTCAGATACTCAGAGTAATTATTATATTTCAGAAGTGGAAGCCAAAAACGTCGGAAGTAAAATTGTTCCTACAAATTCTGTGATCATGTCTTGTGTAGGAGATCTAGGGTTATTTGCAATTAATACAAAACCTATTGTAATTAATCAGCAACTACATGCATTTTTACTAGATAACTCTAAATATAGCTCTGTTTTTGTATTAAATGCTCTTTCTAAAAATCAAAACTTTATTGAAAAAGTTGCTACTAAGACGGCATTACCTTATTTGAATAAAGATAATTGCAATTCTATTCCTTTATTTCTATGTTCTTTTGAAGAACAAACCGAAATCGCCTCTTTCCTTTCCGCAGTTGACGAAAAGATTAGTCAAATGACTCAAAAACACGAGCTGCTCAGCCAATATAAACAAGGCATGATGCAAAAGCTGTTTAGTCAGCAGATTCGTTTTAAAGCAGATGATGGGAGTGAGTTTGGGGAGTGGGAGGAAAACAATTTTTCTGCTCAATTTAAATTTCATAATACCAATTCACATTCACGAGCTTTATTAACTAAATATGGTGAAATTATGAATATTCATTACGGAGATATTCATACTAAATTTTCAATGCTTTTTGATGTAAATAAAGAGTGTATACCGTTCCTAAATAACGAAGTTAATACAAGCAAAATTACTAAGGAACAATTTTTAAAAGTTGGAGATCTAGTTATTGCTGATGCTTCAGAAGATTACAAAGATATTGGTAAAGCGATTGAAGTTATTAATTTAAATAATCAGAAAGTTGTTGCTGGTTTACATACTTATATTGCACGTCCAATTAAACCATTTGCTTTGGGCTTTTGCGGTTACATGATGCAGTCTTTTGAAGTGCGAGAGCAAATTAAGAAATTAGCAACAGGTATCTCTGTATTGGGTATTTCTAAAAGTAACTTAGGTAAAGTTGAATTAAGAATCCCTTGCTTAGAAGAACAAACCAAAATAGCTAATTTTCTCGCTGCCATCGACCAAAAAATTGAAGTTGTAGCGAAGCAAATTGAACAAGCCAAACAGTGGAAAAAAGGTTTGTTGCAGCAGCTGTTTGTGTAAATATAAAAGGTAGAGACCATGAAAAAATTATTGAGAAAAGTAATTTTGCTTTCAACACTTCTTTTTATGAGTAATTTAAGTTTTGCCGATACATTTAACTTTGAAAAAATAGATATTAATCAAATTACTCTCAATGAGATCATGAAAAATGTCTATAAGATGAAAGATAGTGAATACCAAATTTCCAATAAGCCTAATCAAGTCTTAGTGAAAGGTAATCCACAAGTTTTATTGACAATGTGGCCTACAACTGAGTATCAAAATATTCAGGGTAAAATACGCTATGAGGTGGTTTTAGAAATTAATGAATTAGTGAATGGAAAACCTAAAAAATACGAAGAATGTGCCAAAAATGTCGATGCTTTTACTTTTGCAAAAGATATAGATCAAGGTAAATATACTTTAATGGGAATGTCACTACAAAGTTCAGTCTGTACGTTTAAAGATAATTAAGTATTAAGGTATAGAGCTTTTCAAATATAAAATTAATAGATTTATGAGTGAACTAAATAAATGCAGATTTATCGTACCCAAGACCAAAAGCTTGTTGAGTTAACAGAAACTCCTTTTCGCTTAGAAAAAGAGATTCAATCAGTTTTTGAGAGCAACCTTTACGAGTTTACAGGTCTAGAGTTTATTAAATCTGAGTTCACGATTAAAAGTAATCGCATTGATACGCTCGCTTTTGACCCTGAGAGTAAAGCATTTGTAATTATTGAATACAAACGTGACCGTAACTATAGCGTTATAGATCAAGGTATATCTTACTTAAACCTAATGCTTGAATACAAAGCTGATTTTATTGTGGAATATAACGAAAGTCAGGCTAAAAACTTAAAGCGACAAGATGTAGATTGGTCACAAAGTCGAATTATTTTTGTTTCACCAAGCTTTACTGACTTTCAAAAGCAATCAACCAACTTTAAAGATTTAGGTATCGAGCTTTGGGAAATCAAACGCTATGAAGGGGGAATTATTTCAATTAACCCGATGCAAAAAACCAAATCTGCGCCATCAATTAAACAAGTTCAAACAGAAAGCTCTAAAGAGATAAAAACGATTTCAAAGGAAATCAAACAGTACGATGAAGATTATCATCTAGCAGATAAATCAGATGATATTAAAGAACTTTATGAACAGTTCCGAGACGCAATTTTAAATTTAGCACCAGACTTAGAAATTAATGCCAAAAAGCTTTATATATCATTTAAACGACATAAGAAGAATTATGTTTATATAGAAGTCTATAAGAAATTACTTAGATTGACCTTGAATACAAAAATCGGGCAATTAGATGACTCAAAAAAATTATTTAGAGACATGTCTAATATAGGTCATTGGGGCGTAGGCGACTATCAAGTAGATGTATCGGATACTGAAAATCTAGAATATATTTTGAGCCTTATTAAGCAACTCTTAAAGTAGAAAACTTTATCTTAAAAGCTATTTAATATTTTTGTCTTATGGAACAGCAGTTTAATAAATGCTATTTTATTATAGGGTAATCGGTATAAATCAGTAATTAATAAACAAAGTTAAGAGATTGAATAGTGTCTACACAAAAAGAGCTGGAATTAGAAGCTTTACTCATACAACAACTTGAAACTTTAGGTTATGAGCGTGTCCAGCTTCGTAATGAAACAACTCTATTAGAAAATCTTAAAAGAAAAATTCAGCAGCTTAATAAAATTGAAAACCCATTTTCAGATTCAGAGTGGAAGCAAATCTGGCATTACTTGAGTAATGAGACCACAGTATTTAAAAAAGCAGAGCTATTACGCAATCGCTGTCCTGTCAAATTCGACGATGGATCTGTAAGACATGTACATTTTATTAGTGAAGATGTTCAAGAAAATAGCTTTCAGGTATCTAACCAAGTTGTAGCAGATCACCGAGATTTAAACGGACGCACTAGCCGTTTTGACGTTACGTTATTAATTAATGGTTTTCCATTAGTACAAATTGAGATTAAAAAATCTGGTGTAGAACTTAAAAAAGCCTTTGAGCAAACATTAGAATATGCCAAAACAGCCTATAAATCAGGCGAAGGTTTATTTGGCTTTATTCAGTTTTTTGTGATTAGCAATGGTGTAAATTGCTTGTACTATGCAAATGGTACACAAAGTATTGAGTTTGCTTTTCCATGGACAGATGAAAACAATAAAAAAGTTAATGATTTAGGTAAATTCACCAATACTTTTTTAGACCCGCAACATCTGACCAAAATGTTGATGCAATATATTGTTATGCATCAGTCAACTCAAAGTTTAATGATTTTACGTCCATATCAGATTTATGCCGTAGAAAAGATTATTGAGCATGTTAAAACTTCACCAGACAATGCTTATATTTGGCATACCACAGGTTCGGGCAAAACACTGACTTCCTTTAAAGCCAGCCAGTTACTCATTAAACAGCCAGAAATACAGCGAGTTATCTTTGTAGTGGACCGTAAAGATTTAGATGGTCAAACAGCAGAAGAGTTTAATAAGTTTCGTGAAAACAGTGTAGACAGTACAACTAATACAGCAAACTTAGTTAAACAACTACGTTCTTTAGATAATCGTTTAGTCGTGACAACCATTCAGAAATTGAACAATGCAATTTCAAATGACCGTTATGAAAATGAAATGGCCTTTCTAAAAGATCAAAAAGTTATTTTTATTTTTGATGAATGTCATCGTAGCCAATTTGGTGAAACGCATCAAAAAATTAAAAAGTTCTTTAAAAATGCGCAAATGTTTGGTTTTACAGGAACCCCAATTTTTGAAAAAAATGGCCACACTGTAAGTGGGGAAAAATTTACCACTGAATATTTATTTCCAAAGCTATTACATAAATATGTGATTGTAGATGCCATTAACGATGGCAATGTCTTACCGTTTAACATCGATTATTTAGGACGTTTCGTACATAAAAATCCAGAAGCACAAGAAGAAAAAATAGAATCAATTGATAAAAGAGAACTTTTTGAAAATGAACGCCGAATTGAAAAAATTGTACGTGAAGTAATTGAAACACATGCTAGCAAAACGAATCAGCGTGAATTTAATGCAATGTTTTGTGTATCTTCAGTTCCAGCACTCATTCAATATTACGATAAATTTGAAAAAGTACAGGCTGAGCTACTAGAAAAAGCGCAACAAAATAATGAGCTTTATCAACCTCTCAATATCGCAACTATATTTTCTTATGCACAATCTTCAGCGCAGCAAGCTAGTGAAGCTGATGATGATTTTATTGCAGAGGAAGAAGTTGATGCGCCTAAACAAGTTGATGAGTTTGCAGAGAAGAAATTAACCCAATATATCGCAAATTATAATCAAACCTTTAATACTAACTATAGTCTTGGTTCAGGGTTTTACGATTATTATCAAAATATTAGTAGTCGAGTTAAGGCTTACGGTACAGATAAAAATAAAGGTAAAGAAATTGATATCTTACTTGTTGTAAACATGTTTTTGACAGGTTTCGATTCAAAACGACTTAATACTCTTTATGTTGATAAAAATTTAAAACATCATGGTTTAATTCAAGCTTTTTCACGTACCAATCGAGTCTATGGTCAGACAAAGCCTTTTGGAAATATCGTGTGCTTCCGAAATCTTAAACAAGCGACTGATGATGCATTGATTATGTTTTCTGATAAAGAAGCAAAGAATGTTGTCGTTGTTAGCCCTTATGAGCAAGTAATAAAACTCTATGAGTCAGCGGTAAATAATTTATTAAACATTACACCAACATGCCAGTCTGTTGATGACTTATATGGCGAAAGTGAAAAAGAATCGTTTGTGTATGCCTTCCGTGATGTAATGAGGCTAAATAATCGTTTAAAAATGTATTCAGAGTATGATCAAGATGCTACTTCTTTTACAAAACAAGATTTTGAAAATTATTCATCAAAATATAAAGATCTAGCTTTTAGCTACCAAATGAGGCCGAATGTAGCTGAAAAAACTTCAGTACTAGATGAAGTCGATTTCCAGCTAGATTTATTGTTTAGTGATCGAGTTAATGTAGATTACATTTTAAAATTACTTAATCTTATTATTAATTCTAAAAATCAGGAACAAAAAGACAGTAGAGTCAAACAGCTTAAGGATTTATTAAATAATAATATTTCTTTATATGATAAGCGTGATTTGATTGAAAAATTTATCAATGAGCAAATTCCTAAAATGGTAACAGGGGAAACTGTACAGGAAGCCTTTGCCGCATTTTGGGATGCGGAGAAACATCGTGCCTATGACATTTTCTGTAATGAAGAGCAGCTGAAAAAAGATGAGTTCAATAAAGTTGCAGATAATTTTGAATTTACAGAACGGTTACCACTCATTCATGAAATTAAAGAACTACCGATAAAAAAACCGCCATTAGGAAGAAAGCGAGTAATATATTATGCAGACTTACATACTAAGACGAATGGGTTATTAAGTCGCTTTGATTTGAAAATATAAATCTTTCTATTCGCTTGTAGTGGTTACGAAAATTCTAAATATTGCAGTTAACGATTAATATTTTAGATTCGGCTCGTCCATGTCAAAACGGGCTACCATTAGAATTTCAATTGTATTATGTGTGACCATAACCTTCACATGAAGTTGGAAAATGGGCCTATAAGCAAGCAAAAGGGAATGGTTATTTGTTATGACTAAAATAAATAGTATTTTAGTATTTATATTACTTTAACAAGAACTTAAAATGCATCTCTATTCATACTTGATGATTATTAAAAATTAAGAATTTTAGAGGGTAGAATGAAAAATTCTATAAAACATCTTTTAGAGGTAAAACCTAATTTAAAAGGTGCTGAAATAGCAGCCATTCTCGGTTGGCATAAAAAAGAAATAAATTCATTTCTAGCACAGAATAAAGAGTCTTATGTAAGAGATGAGGCAGATTTTACGTGGAACAATAAAGATTCATTGAATGTTAGGGAAATTAAAGTTGATTTTCCATCGGGATGGATAGATGCAAATACCTATGAAAATGAAGTCTTAGCAGGACGTGTTTTTTTTGAGGATAGAGTAAGAGTATCTTTCATCTTTAAAAAGAATACAAAATTATTATTGGAAGTTATTGCTAGATTTATTTCATTGATAAATCAGCTTAATGATTATGGAGTTAAGGTTGTTATAGATCTTGATAATTGCTCTGATTCACTTAGTTATTTGAATAGAGCTGGTTTCTTTGAACTCGCAAATAAAGGGATTATTATTTTACCTAAAAGACCTATTTCTTCAACTGCACAACAATTTAAGGGAAAGTGTCAGACTTTAGTTGAGTTTGGTGAGATTTGTCCAAGTAGTGAAAATAAGCAATTGAAAGATGACTTGAGAACAAGCTTTATTACACAGACCTCACCAGAATATGCGAATGTCGCAACTCTATTTTTTGCTGAGTTTATTGGGAATGTAAGTGATCATAGTGAGTCTAAATTAAAAGGATTTTCTGGATTACAGTTATATAGCCCACCTAATTCAAAAAAACATATACAGGCGGTAATTTCTGATAGTGGTAGAGGTGTGGTGTCAACATTAAGGACAACTCTTAAACATTACTATCCAGACCTATATAAAAAATATCCTGAGGACCAAGAAGAATCAGATATAGGCTTGGCATTGGAGGTTTTTTCAAAAGGAAAAATTACTCGATTTGGTAAAAGTAGTGGTAGAGGATTAGGCTTTAAAAGCACCAGTGATAATGCAAGTAAATTCGATGCCAATCTGAGCATTAGGTTAATGAATTTTAGTATTCAATTGATCTATCGAAAAGGTGAGTTGATCAGTGAAGATATACTCAGAAATTTAACTTATATACATGGTACACATATCTGTTTTGATTTTATAATTGACTGAAGCTGTTTAAACAGGTTAAATTTAACAGATGACTAAAAAAAATTTTATTGAGCTTAGAAAACTTGTTAACTCATCTGTTGCTTTCGGCAATCAAGAAGGGAGAGAAGTTTATCAAGCTATATCAATGTATATTGATGAAAATCCTGATTACTCAATTTTCGAGGTATCTTTACGAGGTATTGATGCTACAGACGCTTCTTTCCCAAGAGAAAGTATCGTATCACTAGCAAAAAATTTCCGAGGGGAAAAAGCTTTTTATTTAACGAATTTCAAAAATAAAGATTTAATTGATAATTGGCAATACGGTGCAGAGGCTAAAGAACAGCCTTTATTGATTCATCATGAAGGTAAGAGAATTTGGATTGGTCCCAAAATTACAACCTCTTCTCAAGAGTTATTAGATTATATCTATGAACAACCTAAAGTGACTACTTCTTTGATTGCTAATCATTTTGATATTTCTATTCCGAATGCAAGTATGAAGTTAAAAAAGCTTTTTAATCAAGGTTATATATTAGGTGAAAAAGAAACGGCGTCATCTGGTGGACATGAGTTTGTTTATCGAGCAATAAAAGAATAAAAAAATCTGATTAAACTGTTTGACTTAACCAGATTTTTTTGGTTATAGTATTCAAAAGGGCGAAAGCCCTTTTTGAAAGACTCTGGTTAAACAGATTAAATTAAGCAGAAAGGGAAATTAAGTTATGGCTACAAATCCTCCTTCAGGTGATGGACATCGTAATGGAATGGTTCGAGACCGTTCTCAAACTCAAACCCCGAGTGGTCATTGGGTTAAGCGTGACACAGACACTGGGCGTTTTATGGATGTTAAGACATCTGAAAAAACACCCTTCAAAGGTGTTCGTAAGGAAAAGTAAGTATTTTTTTATGATCAATGGTTTCTAGGAACTATTGATCAAATCAATTAATTTTTTATTTAGAGGTTTTTAAAATGGCGCGTAAGCGAACAGTTAATTATGCAGTTGTTGACATCAAACTATTAAGAGAAGGTGTAACACCTGAAACATATGTATCCCTTTTTAAAGAGCTACAGAAAAATTATCGTGAGATTCCTTTGACACGGAACAATTATTTAAAGCTACGCTCAATTAAACCACTTAATGAAAATAATTTAATTAATGGTTTTAAGGGGGAAGTATTCAAAAGTAATGGAATCACGAATGATTGGTATGATGAGGAAAAAGATGAGAGAAATCGTAATCAAAATGTAGAAGAAAGCTATATTCCAGCGAATTTAAAAGCAAATCCAAGATTTTTCAAATTTGTATTCTATCCTTTACATCAGAAGTTAGTTTGTGAAATCAAATATCCAGACAATGAAGTAACAGTAAGTATTCTAGAAGAGTTTTTGAAGAACTTACTAATTACAGAGAAGTTACAATCAAAATTTGGTCGAATTGTAGTAAGTGTTGTACCAGAAATTATTACCGCGCAAAAAATTATTCAGTCTAAAAAATTGAAGCGAATTCATTTAAGTTTTGAAAAACCATTTTCTGAAGATCTAACAGAATTGGAGAAGCAAATTCTTGTAGATATGAATGATCAAAATATTGAAGTGTATATGCAAACCTTTGTTGCTGGGAAAAATGACTTTTTGGCTTTAAGTGATAAAGCTAAAGAGTTAGTAAAGTTAGCAACAAATTATGGTGTCGTTGAATACAAAATTGAAAATGAAGAAGAGTTAATTGAGGATAAAAGTACTGCTGAATCTAATCCTTTAATTGTACGTATTCAATATGACCCTGATGTGGTGGATCAAGATGATTTAATTCTGTCAAAAGGCCTAGAAATCGTTAATAGTATTGAAAATGAATAATAAAAATACTATGAGAAGTTCTAAACGCTTCTCATAGATTTATTCAGTGTTTATTAGGAAAAGACGTATGGATTTATTATTAAAGTACTTACCTCTAATTATATTTATTTATCCAATATTATCATGGTTAGACACCAGAAAAAGATTTTCACATAATGCAAAATTTTACTCAGAAAGAGCACTATTAGTAAAAAAATATGAGGAAGAATGCAGTCGAGAAGGAATTACTGACCATGAAAAAAGTGCATTTGCTCAAGCTCTTGCTGGAACAGATAAATTAAGTTCAAAAGATATAGATATTATTAAAGAAAAATTCCCAGAAAAATTATTTTTAATGATTTCTAACTTGTTGAAAGTTAGAAATAAAGTTTCCATACAAAATGTAAATAATAATAATGTGTTTGTATCAAATTCAACTTTAAGAAAGTTGCAATTTAGACCAATTTGGTACTTTATTCTTTATTTTTCTTCAATACCTATTATTATTTTAAACAACTTACTTATTCTTTTATTTAATATGATGGGATGGGATTTGATATATGTTAGTCCAAATAATTATAATCTTATTCAACTTACTTTAGTATTGGTAGGATTATGCATAGCTATTTCAGCGGCATTAAAATTTATTGCTAACCAAAATCTTATATCATTAATTAAAAATGATAAATTGATTATGAGTAAAGAAGAAGTACTTAAAGATCTTGAAGATAAAAAGATTAAAAATAATATACAAGTATTTATCAGTTATTCCCCCCAAGGCCCTCGTGCCACAACAGAACTTTAATTGTTTGCATCGACTTAGAGTAAAACTACATTACAGCTACTCTTACTTTAATTTTGAGCGGACTGCATCCCTTTAAAATTCTCAAAAAAAACCACTTATGATAAGTGGTTTTTTTATTGATTCATTATTTACGGCAATCATCAGGTCCTAACTCATCTTTGGTATAAGTAGAATTTATTTTTTTCAACCAAGCCTGTTCTTTTTTATTTAACCAAGCATATATATCTTTATAGTGATCTTGTTCTTCGGGTGAGATTAAATCTTTAGTTTCACGTGTAAATTTCGCCATCCAACAGATTTGATTTAACTTATGAGTATTCAAACTTTCTTCAATAACATAACCATTCCCAGCTCCTTCCTCAAAAGCTTTTAATATATCTGCATTTGTTAATGTTGCATAAATTAATGATTTTGTCACATCACTATTTTTTTCTTGAAGAGCATATCTATACACTCGGTAATTTGTAGTTATTACACTGACTGCGCCACGTCCTGCATTTACTAATGCCTCACGGTCATTATTAACTGGTGTATTAGAACAGCCATTAATGAAAAGCATAAACAGAAGGGCACAGATAAATTTAATATAAGTTCTGTTTACTAACATGGTGCAGATCTCCGAGGGTTCTCTGAGTTGTTTTTATTATTTGAATCAGTTGGGGTAATTTACGTTAAATCACTTTAGAAAAAGCCCTGAATAATCAGGGCTTTTTCTAGTTTATTTTAATTTTTTACATTCAACATCATTTAACGGTGAATCAGTTTTCATTATGATTTTTTCAATTTTTGGTTGAAGGGCCAAAGCCTCTTTAGATAGTTCTTTAGCCTCAGCAGAAACTTTGCTCCCATTTTTTTCTTTCAGTTTTATATATTTTTCGATGTATTTATTACTTACACATAATGAGTCTAAAGCATCAATTGACATCTTACTTTTTTTGCCTGAAGCCATTAAATCTAGGTCATCATTCAGCTTTAAATTTAAAGAATCGTATGTTGTATTTACTGCATGCATTAAAAAAGTGGCATAACTTAGCAATTGATCATTAGTTTCAGTTACCTTGTTAGCTTCATTGTATGCTGTCTTATACAGAAACTTGGTGTAATAAAGCTGATTAAACTGAGCATAGAGAGATGCTTCGCTTGCTTGGGTTACATCAGCTTCAGTAATTACATCCTTC
This sequence comes from Acinetobacter sp. Li1LvA2, assembly GCF_056156705.1. Taxonomy (NCBI): domain Bacteria; kingdom Pseudomonadati; phylum Pseudomonadota; class Gammaproteobacteria; order Moraxellales; family Moraxellaceae; genus Acinetobacter; species Acinetobacter sp. Li1LvA2. Next base: position 195,757 of record NZ_JBSICF010000007.1, on the reverse strand, counting down.
TTGGGCGTGTTTGCTTGGCTACACGCTACTGTCAAAAGAGACATTAAAATAATACAAAGTTTAGACTTCACAATTAATCACCCATTTTTCTCATTTCAGATAATGGTCGTACATAACCATATTCAGCAACAGCAAGATTATAAGCCTGCCTATTCCATTTTTTTCGATTACCGAAGACTACTTCATACATTACTTGATCTATGTAGAAAGGACCTCTATTGAGTTTGACTGCTTCAGCAAGTCCTACATATCTGGCTTTATCAAATAAGCCCATACCAGTAGGAGCAAGTTTTACAATTTCTGGTATATCTTTATAGTTAGCAGCAGCTCTGATTTCAAACACATCTTTAGCAAGTTCAAATAGGGCTTTACCTGCTCGACTTGTTGAGACATCTGTTAAGTAAGATGCAAAGCGTAGGTACATCAGTGTATGAAAATATTCTGTATAAATTAAACCAGGTGTAGCTTTTTCAATTTCACGTAAATCGAACTGCAAACCAAAATGCAAAGCCATGTCATATTCAAAGGGTTGTCTTTCTTTAACATGGTCCCAATGGGCTTGTTTCATTCCAAACGTGTAAGGAACTATTTTTTTTACAGGTACTAAGTTTTGCCAACCTTCACACGCTGTTAGATAACCTTCATCTTTTGAGACGCACATGTTGGTTGTGCTTTTAAGATCAATTTCAACATTTGCGGGTTTAGTATCATAGTTTGAATGAAAAATTATTCGACCTAAATTTGTGTTTATTTCTCTTTGAGAGCCAGCCATAAAAACTTCCAATAATTCTAAATAGGTTCAATTGGCTTCGATAAGTCCACTAAAATTACTTCTACAGATTCGGCTGTATAGTTGCTTTCATAAAGCGCCGTTAATCCGCTTTTATCAGTGTAGCCTTGTACAAGCAGTTGCCCTTTATCTTTACTATAAATTTCATACATAAGTTCAGTGAGTGGCTTTTTAGTCTCATCATCAACAAGCTTAAATTGAATTTTATGAATGTCTTTCGACTTGTCTTCTACAAAGCTATCTTGAGTTTGAGCTTTACTCGCTTGTGAACCTTGAGCAGAACCACCACCATTATCTTGAACAACTAAGTTTTGTTGAGGTAGTAATTTACAGCCACAGGAAAGAGAGTCGTTAACACGCGCAGCAGCTTTACCAAAGATTTGCATATATGGGTCGCCAGAAACAATCGTTGCAACAACTTTATGAGTTGGGCAGGTGGCTTTGTCACCGACACAGGCAACGGGAATACCATCGACTAGGAACATACTGTTCCCTGAAATTACTTGACCACCACCACTAGTAGGGCAGCCTATTGTTATATATGGTGTTGCCAAACTTATTCCTTCTTATATTCATGAAGTGCCAAAATCATACCAAAGAGGGGGTAGACAATACTGTATAGTTTTATTGTTCAGTAGAGCTGACTTATTTTCCAAGGCCCCCGTGCCACAACAGAACTTTAATTTTTTGCGCTGATTTAAAGTTATCCACCATTGCGGCACAGAGATAAGGGAGCTAAGCCAAACGCTTAGCCCATGTCTTCTTTATCGCACCGCCGCATCACGCTAAAAAAAGTAGGGGCAAAGTCCTGTGGGAGAGCAGGACTTTGCAAACTGACATGTTCTAGACGTTGCATGAGCTTATGCGAATACACTTGTTCAAGCCGTTGGTATATACAGTCGCAACTGGCTTGGGTGTGCCCACCAGACAGGCAAATTTCTTCAAAATCCTGCTGAGTGTGAATGTCGCAACCAGAAACACCGTAATCGCCTATTAAAAGGCTTAAAGCCAAAATAGGTTTATAAAGTTTCATATTATTCTCGTGATAATTTTCACTAAGTTATTAATAAAAAATAAGCCGCTTATATTAAAAGTCTTAAAATCATTTTTTAGGTAATAGTTAACCAATCCATAAAAATAGGAAAATAAAATGATTAAGTTTTTAAATTAAAAATATTTATAAATTTAAAATGTTTTAGGTGAGAGAAAGCCTAAATTTTAAATAAATAAAATCACGAGAGAAGATAGGGGATGAATATAAAAAATGTCATGGTCAACTCCTTAAAATTTATGGAGTCCTACCACCAAAGATCACCGTCAATTGATTATGGTGGCAGAACGGAAGAGGGTTGACAGACTGGGTATACAAACCAGCACGCGCAAGCGCGTCCCCCTCCCGTCCTACCGCAACGGTAAGGGGGAGGTGCAAGTTGCGCACAAGTCTCATACTCAGGGAGTATTTACCTGATACGCTGTATACTCGGTCTGTCAAAACCGACTGGCAATGTAGGCCAGCGAGACCATAATAATCATAAGTTTTTAACAGGTCAATTCAATTTAAATAAAATATTATAAAAAATTAAAATATAAATTTATATTTTAATTAAACTCAAAAGTTTATCGATTTAAATCGGTGAATTAATAAATATAATAAAGTTAAACTAAACGTTTAACTCGCTCTTAAAATGTATAACGGTAATTAATAAATACACGGTGCTGGTCCCAATCTTTACGAGTCATACCATTTATTTTTTCACCTAAGTTTGCATTTTCAAACTTTGACTCATAATGCAAAAATGAATAACGCACATCTAAGTTTTTCACCCACGGCAAGGCATAACTCACCGTAAAGTCAAAGTAACGCTCTTTACCTTCAATATCACTGCTAATGTTACTTTGGTGAGCGCCAAAGCCATAAATATATTTCGCTTCGGTTTTTAAACCTTTCACGTAGTCTTTCCAGTTATATTTCAACCGAAGGGCAACGGCGGTTTCATCGTTATTGGTAAAGTCAGGGCCAATGGTCGCAGAGGTCGGAAATGGGTTGGTACCGTGGTCTTGCGTCAAAAACGAGTTGCGGGCGGAGTGCACGGCAAAGTTATCTTCAATCCAAAAACCATCAAACTTTGAAACGGCAATGCCGCCTTCGAGGTTATTTTTAGCCACATTTATATCGACAAAATAACCATTCCCACGGTTGTTAATATCTTGGCCTTTAACACAGTCCAGCTCGGTTTCGGCACCGCATTTAAACAGCTTGCCATCATCACGCGAGAAAAAAGCACCAGTGTTAAATGTCCATACCAAACCATGCAAGGGCAATTTATATTGAGCAATCGCTCCATACTTTTTTAAATAATCTTTGCTATTTAAATATTCGGCATTCAAGCTCCAGTTTTTGTACTGATACTTGGCACCGAGCAAACCGACATAATCAATGTGCTCGTCATTTTCAGTCACCAGTTTTTCAAAAGAGTCCATGCTGCGCGGTTTCCAGCGGTCATAATAGGCGATGTAAGTCTGTAGCTGATCATTCAATTGAAACTGACCACTCGCACCCGAAAAAGTATCAGGCACTGCGCGATTATTGGTGCTTTTAAGCAACAGCGAATCGTGCAACTGGCGACCTAATTTAATTTCACCTTTGTCGCCGAGTTTTGCTTTGATGTATAGCTGCCCTAAAGTTGCAAAGTTTTGGTCGAGCTTGCCGTTATTTTCGGCCTCTAAAAGCTGAGCGCTCGGCTTGCCAGAGTCAAACAACTTGGTGACTGCATAGAGTGAGCCATCTACCCCAAGCCAGTCCCAAAGGTAGGGAGACTGATAATTTAACTCAAGCCCTAACGCACTTTGTTCATATTTACTCGACGAAGGCGAAGGGTTGGCAAGCGTGGGGTGGGCAGTGCCTTCATCGTTCCAGTAGCGGGTGTTGAGTTTTAATTCTAACTTGCCAAATTCTTGAGGGAGTTCTGCGTGCGCGTTGCTCACACTACCTAAACCAATACAGCCCCATAGCAAATATTTATTCATTTTAAATTCATTTTTTAAGCATGAATAAGCCCTTTGCCTAACGCTGAGTTAGGCAAGCTTTTTATGAAATGGATGAATTAAGGAGAGAGTTTTTCGAGCACTTGGCCTTTGGTTTCAATGGCAAACAAGAATGTCACTAAGCCACCAATGAGCGCCACAACGGCCAGCACACTAAACACGTATTGAATGCCGTAGCCACCAACAACTAGCCCGACCATAACAGGCCCAATTGCAGAGCCAGCACGTAACCAAGCGGTACTAAAACCAATGCCCATCGCACGTAGGCGAGTAGGGTAAAGTTCGGCAGCGTAAAGGTATAAAGAGAATGAAATGGTTTGCAAAATGGCATAGCTAATCGTTGCGAAAATTACCACTTCCATCGCCGATTTTGCGCCTAAAACCGAGAGGCTCATGAGTGGAATAATTGCCAAGAAAAACGCTGCACTGTACCAAGGGCGGCGGCCGACTTTATCAATCATTAACGCACAGATAATAGAAGCAATCACACCTACGCCCGACGTAATCCAGCCATAACCTAAACTGGTTTGAAGCGATAGGCCAAAGTGTTGTTTGTAGAGAGATGGCAGCCAAGTCACCATGGCATTGTTCACCATATACACGCAAAACCACATGCCCCACAGGGTAAAGGTACGTTTACGGTAAATACCACGGAACAGTTCGCGCCAGTCGGTTTTTGCCATACCTTGCGGGTTAATTTCTTTAACCACAGGTTCAGCCAAAGTTTTACCGCTTTTGATGGCACTGTCTTCAAAACTTTTGACGACTTTATCTGCTTCTTTAAAACGGCCTTTTGAAGCCAGCCAGCGTGGTGATTCAGGCAAGAAAAACCGTAAAGGAATGACCAATAAAGATGGAACTAAGCCCACAATAAACATAACTTTCCAGCCGTAAATTGGCATCAGGAAAAATGCTGCCATGCCTGCAAACATCAGGCCGAGTGGGAATAAAACTTCATAGAGCAAGAAAAACTTACCGCGCTTTTCTGCACCAATAAACTCGTTAATATAGGCACTCGCCACAGGCACTTCACCGCCAGTTCCAACACCTTGTAAGAAACGGAAAATTAACAGTGACATTCCGCTCCATGCAAACAGACAAGAAATATCCATTGCCACAAACAGTAAAATGGTAAAAGACAGCACTTTTAAGCGACCGACTTTTTCGGCAAGAGAACCAAAGAAGATCGCGCCGACCAGTTGTCCGACATAGCCCGCGGCAATGATCGCACCGACATAGGCAGGCGTCAGATGCCATTCGGTAATGAGTTGGGGTAAAGCAAAGGCAATCGCAAGAACAGTATAGGCGTCAAAAAAGGTCGCTATACCAATGGTAATTCGCATAAACTGCATTCGACCAGTGACGGGTAGCCGTTCAAGTCTTGCAATAATTTCCGCATTTTTTTGATGATGACTAATTTGTTCTACATCCGCTAGATTTGTCATCTTCTATCTCCTTATTACTACATTCCTCGTAGTTTTGTTGTTCTATTTCGCACTACCTGTTCACCACAGTTTGCATGCTTTTTTATTATTATTTTTAAGAGACATGCCCGATGTTTGGCCTCAGGCAGCGTACAGGAAAAAAAGGCTAGCGTACATGCTAGCCCGAATAGAATTTAAGCAACGGCTTGGGTTAAATCGACCTTGCCAATTCCGGCTTGACGCATTGCATCATGAATTTCTTGCTCAGCACCATCTGCCAGTGGAAGTAGAGGCGAACGCACAGTGGCATGGTCCAAAATTCCGCGAGCAACCAATGCATGTTTAAGCGCGACTGTGCCTTCCATGTGTGAACCACGGTGATAGACATTGCGAGTTACGGGTAAAAGCTGATCATGAAGTGCACGAGCTTTAGCGTAATCTTTGGCTTTGCCTGCTTTAATCATTTCAATTAGCAGTTCAGGGGCAATGTTGCCGTAGCCAACCAAAGCGCCGTCTACATCAAACATGGTGTGAAGCAAATATTCATCGTGGCAAGTCAATACCTGTAAGTCTGGACGTTCACGGCGAATAATCGGAATTTCAACATCCCAGCGGCGCATGTTACGCACACCATTTTTCATGGCAAATACGCCTGGCTGTGCAGAAATGTCGAGTAGAGTTTCTAGGTCGTAAGTGGCCTTCGTTGCATCTGGATATTGGAATAAAATAGATGGCAAACCACTTTCTTCATAAATCGCTTTATAGCGGTCTTGTGGTGCGCCTTTTTGATAGCCAAAACGCAACCAGCCATGTGAAGGGTAAATCAAACCTGCCGAAGCACCAGCGCTGACTGCACGTTTTGCTTCTTCTGCTGCAACCGAAGTACCTTCGAGTGTAATCCCTGCGATTACCGGAATTTTGTCATCTACCGATTTAACAAAGCTTTCGATGACCTGCATTTGTTCTTTTTGCGACAAGAATGTTCCTTCACCAGCATGCCCAAGAACAACCAAGCCTTTCACACCATCAATACTGCCTAACCATGAACCTAAACGTTGAATTGCATTATGGTCTACTTGTCCGTCACGGGTAAAAGGAGTCACAGGTGCTGGGGTTAATCCACGTAAATCTAAACTCATAATCGTACTTCCTATACAGTGTAATTAAATATTCTCTGGTTCTTAATCTGACTTAAATCGTGTTGTAGAGAACATGATTGGAGTATAGAAATAGGTGAGCTATGTAGGAATTACCAATTCTTGAATTTCAGTTATACTGAAAATGTATAGCTTAAAATGCTGCCTATTTACGATTTAGGAAGAATCGATGAATTATGAATTATGGAAAATATTTTTAGATGCGGTGGAACTCGGTAGCTTAAGCAAAGTCGCAATGCTGCATAACACCAACCAACCACAAATCAGTCGGCAAATGAACGAGCTTGAAGCGCAATGTGGTGGTCGTTTGTTTAACCGAACTGGACGAGGCGTAGAACTCACCGATTTAGGCCAGCATTTACTTCCTAAAATTCGTTCATGGCTAAACGTAACCGATCAGCTCAATAATGAAATTTTGCACTCGACCGATACTCCGATTGGTACGGTTCGCATTGCCAGTTTGCCGTCTACTGCACATCCGTTGTTATCGACTTTGTATAAAGTGCTTCAACAAAAATATCCCTTAATTAAACTGTCGGTGCGTGAGGGGCAAGGGGTGCATTTAGAAAAATGGTTAGAAGATGGCAGCGTCGATTTAGCCATTCTCTATCGTTTTAATCCGACGCCTAAACAGGGGGATGTTTACCTTACCGAAGCCGATACCTATTTGGTAGGCTGCGAAGGAGATGCACTCACTCAGGCCAAGGAAGTCGAATTTAAAGAGGTAAGTCAGTTACCGCTGGTCACCTTTTGTAGGCCAAGTAACTGGCGCAATTTTTTAGACCACATGGCTTATGAAAATGGGGTAGAGCTGAATATTGTGTTTGAAGCCGACTCGATTAGTTTACAAACGCATTTGGTTTCCGAATCTCGCATGTACACCATGCTGGGGCCGCAAGCGTTAAAGAAGGCCAGCCAATACACCTCAATTCAAGCCGCAAAAATTATTAACCCAGAGCTAAAGCGTTATATTTCTTTGTCTATTTCTAAACATGGCTATTTAACGCCTGCGTGTAAGGCGGTGATGGAAGAAATTAGGAATTTGGCCGATTTGCTTTAATACAACGTTAGGTAATATACGGTTATAACTTGAATAAACTAAATGAGTTAAAAGGTAAAAATAGCTTTTATTGATTTATATATAAGAAGTGAAAGCCGGCTATTTTAAGCAAAATTTATGATCGGCACTGTTGCATGGTACGCATCATGGTTTTTACAAAGTCACGCGGTACTTCGGGGCTTTGTAAACTTAAACTTCCAAGTTTATTCATAAGTTTAGGAGAGTATTGGCGTTCTAAACGGTGATAAATACATGTGCAGCTTGTACGGCTATGTCCGGCAGCTATGCATTTTGAGTAAAAGTCACGGTGTGCATGACTTTTATAGCCAGCAGAGGCAATCGATACAAATAATAATCCACCTAGAAAAACTGAAAAATTATAAAGTGACATATATCTACTCTTGGTTGTTGTTTTTCATTATCCATATCTTGGCATAACTTTTTCAGGTTCAAAACCAATTGATATCAACTTGCGGCTTCATCATAGTTATAACAGTTTTAGAGGTCAAATTGATTTGAAGTTGAGAACCGTTTATTGTTTTAAAAACACTCAATTTTAATTGTTGCCATTTTAAAGACAGTGTTGCGACATTAAACCCTCTATGTTTTTACATGCTTTTTTGTTTTTATAAATGCTTTAGTTTTGATTTGTTTTTAAATATTTAAAACATCTTTGTACTGAATTAATGACTTTAAAATAATAGGATGCAGCTTATGCCTGATACCTCAATGCAACAAGAGAAACAAAGTACTTGGGCCATATGTCGAGATCCAGTTTTGCTGACGATGGTGGGCGGGGCAATTGACACCATTGGCTTTATTGCATTGTTTGGTTTTTTTACCGCGCATGTGACGGGAAACTTAGTGTTGGCAGGGGCGGCATGGGTTAAAGGCGGCTCAGGTTTATGGATCAAGCTCGCCGCAATCCCGCTATTTATTTTAACAGTGGTGATTACCAAACTGTTAATTGACCGCAGTCAGGTCAAGCACAAAACGCTGTCTTATTTATTTCTATTTGAAGCCATTTTTCTATGTGCTTTTATGGTTGCAGGTCTTTATTTCGAGCCATTTAAAAATCCGGATGCATTAACAGTTGCAGTAACAGGCGGGCTGGGTTTAATTGCTTTGGCTATTCGTAATACTTCTAGCAAAACGCTCATTAAAAATATTAGCCCAAGTACTATGATGACAGGTAACACTACCCAGCTTGGTATTGATATTGCCAACTTGCTTAAAAACAATAATGCAGCCAATTGGGCAAGTTTTCTAAAAAGTGCCAGTATTGTGATTGGGTTTGTAATTGGTGCTTTCTTGGGAGCGATTCTCTACGTCTATTTTGACTTCTGGAGTGTGGCGCCGTTTATCTTACCCATTTTGTATTTCTCTTATTTAGCTTCACAGCAAAAGTTCAACCAAGCTTGATTAGAGAAAATAACAAATTAGCCTGAATTAAAATGAGTTCAGGCTTTTTTTCGTAATTAAGGAAAATGGAAGCTGAGCCGAAATTGTTCGTTCACTGCTTTACAGGCATAATGACCAGATGGGGAATACATTCGATTAAGGAACGCACAATGACAAAGTCTTATCATTATTTAATCATAACAATAATGGCTTTGCTCAGTGGCTGTCAGGTCATTAATTTAAAAGAAAGTAATTTAAGTAATGCTTTAAAAAGTAAGAATGAAAGTATTCTGACCGATGGCACCTTAAGTCATCAAACTCAAAACTTGCTGTATTTAGTTAAAAAAGACGAAAAATCTTGTCTGCAAAATTTTGATGATTGTTTAAATAAGATTCAAAGCTTATCTGAAAATAGCAGTCGAGAAGAACGCTATGCTGCGCTCAGTGAAATTTATTTAGCCAAAGCTTTAGACGTCGGACGTAATAGCCAATGTAATGTCATTAATAAAAGTAATAGTTGCCTTGAGCAAGAGTTGGCGCTGTTTGATAAAAGCTTGCGCTATAGTTATGTCTATTTATTTGACTCTGAAGAGTCGCCGTTCGATCGAGTGTTTGATCACCGGCAAAATCAGGTGCGTATTTTTTATAACGTGGCTTTGTCGAAGCTCATGACCACGTATTTTAATCATTTAAACACGCATCGTTTTCCACCGTTGCTTAAAGCAGATGGGCATGAGTACCACGTCAATTTTGACCATGCCGTAGATGTACAAAAAATTGAAGTCGATACTTTTCGCTCTAGCTATAATATGAACTTTTCTGGCTTTAATACCGTTAACCGTAAGGATGGTTTAGGGGCAGAGTTTATTGTCGGGCGTAAAGAAAATGATGTAAATCACGGCTTCATTTTAGACCCCGATGCTTTTTATGCTCACCAGAATAATCCGAACATCCATTTACCACGCTTCTTTCCAGTCACTGCGATTGTTTACCCAAAACAAAAAGCCACAGCAGATCAGGTCATTGCTGGAGCAGATTTAGAAATTGCGATGTTCGATCCATATCGACAAGACCGTGTAAAGGTTGAAGGTGTGGACTATCCGCTTACTGCAAACTATTCGGCGCCTTATGGCCTATGGCTGTCAAAATATAATTTAGGTGCAGCAGGTTATTGGTCTTTAATTAATAAAGAAACCAATTTGATCATGCCGCATTTATATATGTTGGAACCTTTTAACCCGAATAAAAAAATCATTGTATTTATTCATGGCTTGGCAAGTAGCCCAGAGGCGTGGGTGAGTCTAACCAATGACATTATGGGCGATGCCGAATTAAGGAATAATTATCAAGTTTGGCAGGTGTTTTATTCAACCAACATGCCGATTTTTGAAAGCCGTTTTCAGATTTATTCATTGTTGGATCAAGCTTTTCAAAATGTTGCTAAAGACAGCTATGCTGCACACGATGCAGTGCTGGTCGGGCATAGTATGGGCGGAGTGATTAGTCGCCTATTAGTAAGCGATGCCGATGTTTCGGAGCAAGCCATGCAAAAAATGAATGAAGCCCAGCTAAACCGTTTAAAAGAAAATCCTGTGGTGCTAGAGCGTTTTCAATTTAAAGCTTTGCCTTATTTTAAGCGGGTTGTTTTTGTTTCGGCTCCGCATCATGGCACTGACTACGCTGACCGATGGTTTACCCAAATTGCCCGCCGTATTATTCGTTTGCCCGCTGATTTCTTTATTGCGGTCGAAATGAGAGATGAGAAAAACACAAAACTCAGAAAAGGTTTAATTGAAAACGGGGCGAGTAATTTAAGTCGTTCTTCTAGCTTTATGCAACTTACGCAAGCCATTCAGCCTTCGTCCAATGTGGTCTATCACTCGATTATGGGGAACATAAATGGGACGACTGATAAGTTAAAAAGTAGCGATGGGATTGTGCCGTATCAAAGTTCACATTTAGATGGTGAACAGTCGGAACTGATGATTAAGGGTGGGCATTCGATTCAAACTACCCCAGAAGCGATTTTAGAATTACGGCGTATTTTAAGATTGCATTTAAAGCAGTCACAGCCTTTAAAATAGAATTTTTGTTTTTAGAAAACCACTGCTGAAATGACTCAACAGTGGTTGAAATGATTAATTAAGCTGATTTTGTTTGAGCGATTTTTTATGCTCAAAATAGCTGATTGAAAAAATAACCAAGCCGACCAAATACAACACTACAGACAGAAGTAATAAATCTAATCCTGCTGCATAGAGCAACCAAAGTGCATAAATGGAAGCGACACTTGCAATGGCAATATGCGGCGTGCGTTTGTGGCGAATGGATTCTTTAAGATAAAAAGCCGACACCAGAAAATAAGGCAGCAAAATCATTACCGATGAAATTAATAAAAGCTGGGTGTAGTTTTTATTGAAAAAATACACAGCAATCAATGCACCTTGCACGACAATGGTGGTTAGCCAAAGTGATGAAATGGGTACATTATTTTGATTATTCTTTAAAAATAATTTCGGGAATGCACCATTTTTTGCAGCTAAATATGGAATTTCAGTGGCGAATAACGTCCAGCTTAAATAAGACGAAGAAACTGAAATAATAAGCCCGATAGTAATAACGATTGTGCCCGGTAAACCGATCAGTTGCTGCAAAATGGTTGCCATTGATGGGTTGTGCATGCCAGCAAGGGCTTCACGACTCACCACACCATAGGCCAATACGGTCACCATCACGTAAAAACTTAACGCCAGTAACACACCTAGAATGGTCGCTTTACCAATGTCATGACGTTTTTTCGCACGCGATGATAAAACCACAGCACCTTCAATACCGGTAAATACCCAAAGGGTAATGAGCATCAGGTCTTTTACTTGCTGCCAAAGCGGAACTTTTAAAGAGAAGTCATTTAAGTTGAGTTTGAACAAATCAAATTTAAAGGCAATAAAGGTAAAGAAGATGAAAACCACCATTGGAATGATTTTGGCAATGGTTGCCAGTAAATTCACAATCGCAGCTTCTTTAATGCCTCGACTCACTAACCAGTGCACCAGCCATACAAAAATGCTTGAGCCAATCAGAGAGTAGAGCGTATTACCTTCACCAAAAATAATATGGTCTTTGCTATCGGTAAACATGCCGACGCCTGAAAAGGCAATCACCACATAGCCGACAATACCAATGGTGGTACACAACCAATAACCCCACGCCGAGCAAAAACCAATCAGGTCTCCAAAACCTTCCCGCGCATAGTTATAAATACCACCGTCAAGATCTGGTCGTTGACGCGTTAAATGCAATAGCGTGAGGGCCAAGAAAATAATGCCGACCCCAGTAATGAGCCATGCAACAAGAAGGGCAGAGCCGTTAGCGACTTGAGCCATATTTTGGGGTAGGCTAAATACGCCTGACCCCACCATAGAACTAAAGACCAGCGCTGTAAGAGACAATAGTCCAATTTTGGCAGCAGACATGGTATTTATTCTTTAAAAAATTGAGAAAGTTCAGCAATGTGTTCTGGACCAATACCACAACAACCGCCGACTAGACTTGCACCTGCTTTTTGCCATTGTTTAGCAAAACCAAGATAAGCTGGAGCATCTAAGTCTTTACGAATTTCATCGAGACCATCGTTGGCAGTAGCGCTTTCATCTTGCGGTGGGAAGGCGTTGGCATAAGCACCAATCTGCACTGACTCTGGAATGAGTCCTTTAATTTCTTTAATCGCTTGCAAGATCACTTCAGGCTGACAGCAGTTAAACAACACTGCTTTGGCATTTGATTGTTTGATGAAATCAGCCACTTGTTGCATATTTTCGCCAGAGCGAAGTAATGCTTGTTCTTGTTTGATTTCATCTTGCAGCGTGAATGACACCCAATAGTCTTTACCATCTTTTGGTAATAGCGCATGCACTGTTTCGACTTCTTTTAAGCACGATTGAGTTTCAGCGAGCCAAAAATCAACCTCGGGTGCCAAGGTGTTAATGATTGGCTCAGCAAGGCTTTTAGCTTGTTCAGGTTGGAACAAGTCTGCACGGTAAGAGCCAAATAATGGTGGTAAGCAGCCTGCGATTTTGACATTTTTGCCGCTTTCTTTAACTGCATTTTTTGCTTGTTCAATAGCAACTTGAATTAAACGCACGCCGTCAGTTTCAAAGCGTTCTTGCCCAATATGAAAAGGCACAACAGCATAGTTATTAGTCGTAATAACTTCTGAACCCGCATTAATAAAATCGAGATGTACTTCTTTTACTGTTTCTGGTGCTTCAATCAGTGCAAGTGCAGACCACTCTGGTTGACGAAACGGAGCGCCACGACGGGCCAATTCACGGCCTAAACCACCATCTAAAATCTTCATAAATTACAACATAAAGGGAGAAAAAATATTTGATTAATCTAGCGTGTAGATGAGCTGTGTTCAATCGCGAATATGCTCGATATATTTCTAAATAAATTAGATTGTTATGAATATTTTTTCTTAAAAGGATTTCTGTAGACGATGTTCAGTTTTATTGATGAACTTCATGTGAAAAAGAACATGTATTCATTTGAAAATATAGAGTAAAAAATGATCTTATAACGCACCAAATTGTTGCCAGCTTTCACCTGTGTGCTGAGTTTGATAATAGGCTTGAAGTTGTTCAAGTTGCGTAAAATGTATGCTACACCAAATCAATAAACTGATTAATAATAAAAGCTTACATAAGCTGCGAGTCTTGTTCTGAGAAATAAAAGCAAGCACAGCAAAAAACAGCGCAGGTAAAAATATAAAGAACTGAACAGGAGAGAAAAATAAATGAGCAATACTGAAATATAACGCCGCTGCACTCATCAGCACATTTAAAACAGAACATAGTTTTTGATATTTGCCGAGCTTAAATATATAAGCAGTCAGAGTAAGTAACACGGCTGAGCTGACATAAATGGCTGTACCGCCAATCATCCACATATAAAATCCGCTTACCAAAAGATAGGCCAGTAGCAAAACAAGCACGAGCTTAAAACAAAATGACAAGAGGCGAGATGATGAGTTTAAAGGTGTCATAGCGAATCTAAATATCTCAAGTGAGGGCTTAAAAAACAAAAGGACGAATCGAAATTCATCCTTTTGATATTTTAGTTATACATCGTCAAACTTAGTTTGCTTTTGCAACTGGGGCAGCAGCAGTTTCATCGTTTGCAGCTTTGAACGGAGATGTATAGTTCAAGCCAAGCGTAGAACTTGTGTATTGACGAACTTTGTCGAGTAACACAGGATCTTTGCTCAAGTCTTGCTTATAAGACACTACAATTTCATGAAGCTTCTGATTCCACTTACCTTCAGTTTGCTGAGGGAAAGCTTTTTCAAGCAAGTTAAGCATGATGTATGGAGAAGTCGAAGCACCTGGAGACGCACCTAACAATGCAGTTACAGCACCATCTTTAGACGCAAAGATTTCTGTACCGAATTGAAGCGTTGCTGGTTTACCCGGTTCTTTCTTGATGATCTGAACACGTTGACCACCTTGGCTTAAACGCCAGTCTTCAGCTTTCGCATCTGGGTAGTATTTACGAAGTTCATTTAGACGATCTTCATCTGACATCATGACTTGGCTTACCAAGTATTTAACAAGATCAAGGTTTTCCAAGCCAACAGTGGTCATTGGTAAGACGTTGTTTTTGTTAGTTGATGCAAGTAAATCAAGCTGAGAACCATTTTTCAGGAACTTGTTTGAATACGTTGCAAATGGTCCAAACAATACATATTTTTTACCGTCGATATAACGCGTATCAATATGTGGTACAGACATTGGAGGCGCACCAAGTTCAGCACGGCCATAAACTTTTGCTGTGTGCTGAGCAGTAATTGCTGGGTTATCAGTAATTAAGAACTCACCACCAACAGGGAAGCCAGCATATTGTTTCGCTTCTGGTAAACCAGTAAGTTGCAATAATTTAACTGCTGCACCACCTGCACCAATAAATACAAAACGTGTTTTAACGTGATCTACTTTACCAGTTTTCAAATTTTTGAAAGACACAGTCCAAGTTTTGTCATCATTTTGGCTGATGCCAGTCACTTCGGTTGAAGTCTGTAATTTGAAATTCGGGTTTTGATCTAAACGATTCACTAATTGTTTAGTGATAGAACCATAGTTTACATCAGAGCCAACATCCATACGGGTTGCTGCAACTTTTTGACTAGGGTCACGATCGTTCATGACTAAAGGAGCCCATTGTTTAATTACAGCTGGGTCTTCAGTAAATTTCATGCCTTTGAACAGCGGGCTTTGAATCATGGCAGCATAACGTTTTTCTAAGAATTGAACGTTATCGCCCCAAACGAAAGCAATGTGCGGAACTGGGTTAATGAATGATTTAGGTTCAGCTAAAACGCCTTGTTTTACCTGATATGACCAGAACTGTTTTGCTACTTCAAATTGAGAAGCAACTTTTTCAGCTTTGACAATTTCCATCTTACCGTTTTTTTCTTCGGTATAGTTCATTTCCATAAAGCCAGAGTGGCCTGTTCCGGCATTGTTAAAGCCGTTTGAACTTTCTTGAGCAACTTGGTCAAGACGTTCATACATACGAATTTGCCAGTTTGGTTCAAGCTCAGTTAAATAAGTACCAAGAGTGGCACTCATGATGCCGCCGCCAACAAGAACAGCATCAACAACTGGCTCATCTTTTGCAGTTTCAACTTGTTTTGACGCAGTTGGTCTAAACAAGAAAACAATACCTGCAATTAAAATAAGAATGATTAATACCAGAAGGTATTTCAAAAACTTTTTCATGTAAGGGGGACCTTAAAATAAGTTATTTGAGTCACTTAAGGAGTGAGGAAACCTAGACAGCGTATCCAGACAAAATGGATATAAATGCGAAACTGAATTCTCAAAATTAGAGAACTTCGAAAAAAATAAAAATTACTTGGGATTATCGCAAACACTCTATATTTTAGACTAATTTTGCATTGACAAGACAATTTTTATAATAAATGGGGTTCATCAAAATCATAAATATGATTTATATTTAATCAAATTGAGCTTTTTAAAGTTAGTTTAAGTTAATTGTTTTATTATAAATATTTGAAATTAAAATAATAATTTTGATTTGATTAAAGTTGGATCATTTGAAGAATATTTGCCTATAAAAATAGATTAATTTTTATTTCATCCTATATTTATGTAAATAAGCTCCTTACATATGCTTATTTTCTGTCATACATAGTTCTTATTAATATTGGCTCAATGAATATGAAATTAAGGGCATATCTCTGCATAAGAAATATGCCCTTTAAGATTTTATGATGCTACATAGAACGGTGCAGTTGAACGTGGTAATGCTTCACGTCCACGAATCTGATCTGCAATTTTCTCGGCAATCATAATGGTGGTTGCATTTAAGTTACCGGTAATAATCAGTGGCATGATTGAGGCATCAACTACGCGTAAACCATTCATACCATGTACACGGCCTTGACCATCTACGACAGCCATTTCGTCTTCGCCCATCTTACAGCTACAAGATGGATGGTAAGCAGTTTCTGCGTGGTTACGAACAAAATCATCAAGCTCTGCATCAGTTTGCAAATGTTTGCCCGGGCTAATTTCTTCACCACGATATGGATCAAGCGCAGGTTGCTGCATGATTTCACGCGTGATACGAATTGCATCACGGAACTCACGCCAGTCTTGCTCCGTCGACATGTAGTTAAATAAGATACTTGGATGCTCAAACGGATCTTTTGATTTCAGTCTAATACGACCACGTGAAGGGGAACGCATTGAACCTACGTGTGCTTGGAAACCATGTTCTTTCACGGCATTACTACCGTTGTAGTTAATGGCAACTGGCAAGAAATGGTACTGAATGTTTGGCCATTTGAATTCATCCGAACTACGAATAAATCCGCCCGCTTCAAACTGGTTACTTGCACCAATACCTGTACCGTTAAATAACCACTCGGCACCAATCGCAGGTTGGTTATACCATTTCAAGGCAGGGTATAAAGAAACGGGTTGCTTACATTTATACTGTAAGTACATTTCTAAGTGATCTTGCAGGTTTTCACCTACACCCGGCAAATCATGAACGACATCAATGTCCATTGATTTTAAGAAATTGCTTTCGCCAACACCCGAGCGCTGTAAAATTTGTGGTGAAGCAATTGCGCCTGCACACAGTAACACTTCACGTTTAGCCAAGGCACGTTGTAAGTTGTTTTGATCAGCGCCAATAATGTATTCAACACCAATCGCTTGTTTTTGATTAAACAAGATTTTATTGGTCGTGGCATGAGTCAAAATGGTGAGATTTGGACGACCTTTTGCCATATCCAAATAACCACGTGCAGTACTTGAGCGGCGACCTTTTGGGGTAACCGTACGGTCCATTGGACCAAAGCCTTCTTGCTGGTAACCATTTAAGTCGTCAGTACGTGGGTAACCTGCCTGTACACCAGCTTCGACCATGGCATGGAACAAGACATTGTTGCCATTTTTAGGCGTAGCAACCGACACAGGGCCATTGCCACCATGATAGTCATTTTCACCAATGTCACGCGTTTCGGCTTTTTTGTAGTAAGGCAAACAGTCGGCATAAGACCAGTTTTCAAGGCCTTTATGAGTTGCCCATTGCTGTAGATCCATTGCGTTACCACGGATATAGCACATGCCATTAATTAAAGATGAGCCACCTAAACCTTTACCACGACCACATTCCATACGACGATTATTCATGTGCGGTTCAGGGTCAGTTAAATAAGCCCAGTTATAGCGACGACCTTGAAGAGGGTAGGCCAAAGCTGCTGGCATTTGTGTACGGAAATCCAATCGATAATCTGGGCCACCCGCTTCTAAGAGTAAAACGGTGGTATCTTTGTCTTCAGTCAGACGCGCAGCGAGTACATTTCCGGCAGATCCTGCGCCAATAATAATGTAATCATATTCTTTAATATTCATAACTATCCTTTTTTTACTAACAGTTTGCCTGAGCAATCTATAAAGACTGCTCGGCATATGTGATTTAGGTTGAAGTGTTTAGAGCGATTTAGGCATTAAAAAATGCTTTGATAATCGCCAAGTTCAACTTGAATAGATTTGATACGGGTATAGTGCCCAAGTGTGGTCAAGCCATTTTCTCGGCCCACGCCAGATTGTTTGTAGCCACCCACTGGCATCTCGGCAGGCGATTCGCCCCACGTGTTAATCCAGCAAATACCAGCTTCAATTTGGTGAATAATGCGATGAGCGCGGCTAATGTCTTGCGTAACAACGCCAGCAGCTAAACCAAAGGTCGTGTCGTTGGCACGACGGATGACTTCTTCTTCGGTTTCATAGCTTAAAATGCTCATGACAGGCCCAAAAATTTCTTCTTGAACAATCGCCATCTGGTCAGTGCAGTCGCTAAATACAGTCGGTAGTACATAAGCGCCTTTAGCAAGTTCGCCTTCAGTCGCACGCCCACCACCGATTAACACTTTAGCGCCTTGTTGTTTGCCTGACTCAATGAAAGACAATACTTTTTCCATGTGAGGGAAGCTAGTGAGTGGACCGAAGTTGGTGTCTTCAGCCATTGGGTCGCCAATGCGAATACGTTGTACACGTTCTACAACTGCTTTTTCAAAATCTGCTAAAAGTGATTTTGGAACAAATACGCGTGTACCGTTGGTACATACCTGACCTGAGCTAAAGAAGTTCGCCATGACTGCAATATCTGCGGCACGGTTAAGGTCGGCATCTTCACAAATAATCAGTGGAGATTTACCACCGAGTTCCATGGTTACTTCTTTCAGCGTAGAGCCAGCAGCGCTTGCCATAACTTTTTTGCCGGTTTCCACACCGCCAGTGAATGAGATCTTTTCAATCACAGGATGTTCAGTGAGCCACTGACCAATTTCACGGCCAGCACCTTGCACCACGTTAAATACGCCGTCTGGTAAGCCAGCTTCTGTATAGATTTCTGCAAGTTTAAATGCAGTAAGTGGAGTCGTTTCACTTGGTTTGAAAATCATGGCATTGCCGGCAGCAAGGGCAGGGGCAGATTTCCATAGAGCAATTTGAATTGGATAGTTCCAGGCGCCAATACCGGCAACCACGCCTAAAGGTTCACGGCGTGTATAAAAGAAACTTGATTCGCGAAGCGGAACTTGTTCACCCTGAATGGCGGTTGCAAGTCCTGCGTAGTATTCGAGTACATCTGCGCCAGTCACGATGTCGACGGTAGATGTTTCGCTAAAAGCTTTACCTGTGTCGAGTGTTTCAAGACGTGCAAGCTCATCATTACGTTCACGAAGAATGTCGACAGCGCGGCGTAAAATACGTGAACGCTCCATGGCAGTCATGGCAGCCCAGATTTTTTGTCCTTGTTGGGCACTTTGTACAGCAGCTTCAATATCTTGTTCGGAAGCTTGTTGAAGAGTCGCGATTGTCTCGCCGTTGGCAGGGTTAATACTATTAAATGTTTTTCCACTGGTTGCGTTAACGTAGCGTCCATGGATATACAGTTGATGAACTTGTGCATCACTCATTTTGTCTCTCCTGCAAAGGCTTGTTCGCAAATTGAACTTGCGTTTGTACATAATCGTAAGCAATGGAACGGGCAAGATTGCTGTCAAATTCGTTATGACGGCTTAAACTGCCTCGTAACCATAATCCATCAATCAATGCTGCCAACCCTCTAGCGGCAACACTGGCCTGTTGTTCATTCATTAACTTGAGGAAATAAAACTTCAAGTTAGAGTACAGGCGTTGATCATTAATCTTTTGCAAGCGGCTTAAGTCTGGTACATGCATACTTGCTGACCAAAAGTCTAACCAGACCCGCATTGCTTTTTCATTGACCTGACTAATGTCAAAGTTCGAGTCGATAATGGCCTTAATTTGGCTCTCTGGATGCGAATCTGCTTCTGCTCTGTACTGTTCGGTTTTACGACGCAGAACATTTAACATTTCTTGCATACAGGTATTTATCAACCCTTGTTTGTCGCCAAAATAATGGCTGACAATGCCGGTCGACAGCTCGGCTTTTTTTGCAATTTGAGCAATGGTGGTATTGGATAACCCCACTTCATAAATTACGTCGAGTGCGGCATTCATAATTTCTTCACGTCGCACGTGCTCTGGTTTTACTCTGCGTTTTGTCATGTTTTTCCACATCAGCACTTTTAGTGGTGCTTTAAATTCAGCATGTTAACTTGCAGAGCATCATAGCACTTTTTTTATCATACTTGTTATTGATTGAACGTTCAATCAATAACAAGTATGATATGTAAAAATCAATGAATTTTTGAAGATTAGCACGAGGAATAAAGCGCTAAAATCAAAAGTTCTTAAGGATAGGATGATGCGCATAAGTACATTACTTATCACGTTATTTTGAGAAAATACACCGATTGCAAGGAGCAATAAGATGGTGTTGAAAAGTGATAAATATTCTTCAGACCATATTCGGTTAAATCGTTTTGTATTTTGGAGTTCAGCCATCAGTATTGGCATTTTTGGCCTACTTTTTGTGCTGTTTCCAGAAAAAAGTCAGTTTTGGCTGACCTATGTACAAGAGCAGGTAAATCACTTTTTTGGGTGGTATTACATGTTGGTTATTGTGCTGTGTTTGGGTTTTGTCGCTTGGCTCGCTTTTTCAAAAGTAGGGCAGATTCCATTAGGAAAAGACGATGACAAACCTGAGTTTAGTTATTTGGCTTGGACTTCAATGTTGTTCTCGGCAGGGATTGGTATTGCACTACTTTATTATGGTGTTGCTGAACCTGTTGATCATTTCTTAAGACCGCCAGAAGGTGAGTCAGGAACCATTCAGGCAGCGCGTAATGCGATGACTTATAGCTTTTTGCATTGGGGCATCCATGGCTGGGTACTCTATGCATTGCTCGGAGTTACTTTAGGTTATTTTGCTTTCAGACAAAATTTACCCCTAGCTTTGCGTTCGGCGCTTTATCCAATTTTTGGCGAGCGAGTCCATGGGTTGGTTGGTGATTTCGTCGATGGTTTTGGAATTTTAGCGACGGTTATTTCCTTGGTCACCAACTTGGGAATCGGAGCATTGGTGCTGGTATCAGGCATTTGTTATTTACTTCCGCAAATTCCTAATAACTCAGTGACTTTAATTGCTGCTGTTCTCATCATGATGAGTGTTGCCACGATTACGACAGTGGTTGGGATTGAAAAAGGTTTGGCGTGGTTATCACGTATTAATTTACGTCTGCTGTATGCCTTACTTTTATTTGTATTTTTAACAGGTCCTACAAATCATTTATTAAATGGTCTTGTACAGAATATGGGAGATTATCTAAGCAATTTTATTGGTAAAAGCTTTGATATGTATTTATACAATCAAAAAGCCAGTGGCTGGCTAGGTTCGTGGACCGTATTTTATTGGGCTTGGTGGATTGCTTGGGCGCCTTTTGTCGGCATGTTTATTGCGCGCATTTCAAAAGGACGTACGATTCGTGAGGTTGTATTAGGTGTATGCCTGATTCCTCTAGGTTTTACGCTGGCTTGGATCTCGGTTTTTGGAAATACGGCCATTTACTTTATCTTGAACCAGAAACAGAAAGTTTTGGGCGATATGGTTTTAACTGATCCGGCATTATCTTTATTTAAGTTACTCGAATATCTGCCGTTTAATCCGTATGTTGCTGGCATTGTTGTTGTAATTTGTTTCGTTTTATTTTTGACACCAGTTGGCTCTGGTACACTAATGATCGCTAATTTGTCCTCAAAAGGGGGCACCAATGATAGTGATTCACCGATCTGGTTACGCGTTTTTTGGTCTGTGGTAATTACCATTGTAAGTATTGGCTTGCTTTTAGCCGGTAGTTTTAACTCCATGCAAAGTGCTGTGGTGTTATGTGGTTTACCATTTTCAGTCATTATTTTGCTCTATATGTTTGGTTTAGCCAAAGCGTTAAAGCAAGATGATTTTGACCCTCAATTAGTGAAAAAACAGTTAGCTGTTTCAAAAGACATTTCGGTTTCGTCGAATTGTGACCAGAATAAAGTGACTGAGGTTTTATAACCCCAACCAATCACATCTATATATTATTTTTTGCGTTTAAAGTCGTCTTTTCATTGTTTTAAATAAGAGTGAAAAGACGAAATTAAATATTTTGTTTTTATTTTATTCCTTGAGGATTGTATGGCAACAGATAATCCAAGAGCAGTTGATGATTTAACATTATCTAAATCTAAAAAAGACCCGCTCAACCGTGTGGTTTTTTATTTTTCAGCTGTACTTATTTTAATTTTTTCTCTCGTCACGTTTTTGTTCAATGATTTTGCAAATAGAGTCATGAACACCGTACTCCAGTGGGTAACTTCAACCTTTGGTTGGTATTATCTACTTGCCGCAACGTTATATATGGTTTTCGTGATTTTTATTGCCTGTTCAAGATACGGCAGTATTAAATTAGGGCCTAAGCATTCAAAACCTGAGTTTAGTTTACTCAGTTGGTCTGCAATGCTGTTTTCGGCTGGTATCGGTATTGACCTGATGTTCTTTTCGGTTGCTGAACCATTATCTCATTATATGCAACCTCCAGTCGGAGCAGGTCAAACCTATGGAGCAGCACGCCAGAGTATGGTTTGGACTTTATTCCACTATGGTTTAACCGGTTGGTGTATGTATGCCTTGATCGGTATGTCATTGGGATACTTTAGCTATCGTTATAACTTACCGCTTACCATTCGTTCTGCACTTTACCCAATTTTTGGGAACAGAATTAATGGGGCAATTGGGCATAGTGTTGATACGGCTGCCGTGATCGGGACAATTTTTGGTATTGCAACGACCTGCGGGATTGGAGTAGTACAGCTGAATTATGGCCTACATGTGTTATTGGGGTTACCAGAAAATATCTGGATGCAATTTATCCTGATTGCTGTCGCGGTCGGTATTAGTGTTATTTCGGTGACATCTGGGGTCAATAAAGGCCTGCGGATTTTATCTGAAATCAATATTTATGTTTCGGTCGGGTTATTGCTATTTATTTTATTCTTGGGAAATACTGAGTTTTTACTTAATGCCCTTGTCCAAAATATTGGTGACTATTTAACTCGTTTCCCTGCTTTAGCATTACAAAGTTTTGCTTTTGAACAGCCTAAAGAGTGGATGAGCAGTTGGACTTTCTTCTTCTGGGCATGGTGGATTGCTTGGTCTCCATTTGTAGGACTCTTTCTTGCACGTATCTCAAGAGGGCGTACCATTCGTGAGTTTGTATGCGGTACCTTAATTATTCCGCTTCTATTTACACTCACCTGGTTATCCATTTTTGGTAATAGTGCACTGCACAGCGTTATTTTTGAAGGCAACCAAACCTTAGCAGCGACTGTATTAGCAAATCCGGCTCATGGTTTTTATGACCTGTTAGCGCAATATCCAGGCTTTACCTTTATCGCTTCAATTGCCACCGTAACAGGGCTTTTGTTCTACGTGACTTCTGCCGATTCGGGAGCGCTGGTTTTAGGTAACTTCACGACTAAACTCACGAATATCGATAATGATGCTCCGCGTTGGTTAAGCGTATTTTGGGCAGTGGCTATTGGTTTATTAACGCTTGCCATGCTCATGACCAACGGAATTACTGCTTTGCAAAACGCGACCATCATTATGGGACTACCGTTTAGTTTCGTAATGTTCCTTGTGATGGCGGGGCTTTATAAGTCGCTGAGGCTTGAAGATTACCGACAAGCCAGTCGAAGTATGAACGCAGCTCCAGTGGTAGGTAATGTCGATATTCTGAATTGGAAACAGCGTTTAACTCGAGTCATGCATCATCCGGGAACCACTGAAACCCAACGCATGTTAGATGCAGTTTGTCTACCGGCTGTTCAGGCCGTTGCGGGTGAGCTTATTAAGCAGGGCATGAATGTAGATGTGCAGCAAACGCCGCTTGAAGATGAAGAAATTCTTTTCCATTTGGATTTCACTATTCATTTGGAAGAAGAACAAAACTTTGTTTACCAGATCTGGCCTGTACGCTATAGCGCACCGAATTTTAGTCAACGTGTGAAACGAGGTAAACAGTTCTATTATCGTCTTGAAACCTATCTTTATGATGGCTCACAAGATAACGATCTGGTCGGTTACAGTAAAGAACAGGTTATTAATGACATTTTAGATAAATATGAAAGACATATGACGTTCTTACATATTAATCGTATTAGCCCAGGGAATCGTCCATTGTTCCCAGATCCACAAGCTTAAGAGGAAAATGCATGGCTTCTCCTTATCTACATTCTTTTGCTTTATTTTTCTCGTTGCTCAATCCATTTCTAATGAGCATCTACATGATTGGCCTGATCCGTCATTCAGAAGCCAAGGTGTTTAATAAAGCACTGATTCAGGGAAGTTTGATTGCTTTTGTCGTGTTCATGCTATTTGCATGGGGCGGCGAAACAATTTTTAGTAAATATCTGAATGTACGTTTTGAAGCCTTTCAGATATTTGGAGGCCTTATCTTTTTGGTGATTGGCTATCGCTATGTTTTTCAGGGTGCCGATACGATTGGTGAAATGCGCGGTGCACCAGAGCATCTGGCCGGCACCATTGCCATGCCGTTTATGATTGGTCCGGGCACCATTAGTGCTGCTGTGGTTACAGGTATTGAAATGTCAATTGGTGAGGCAGCTCTAGTGATTGCCTTTACCTTATTTTTAACCTGTAGTATTTTGATTTTGATGAAATTTTCACATGATCATTTACGCTATAAACATGCCAAGCATATCGACCGCTATTTTGATATTGTCGGGCGTTTATCCGCTTTATTAATCGGTACGATCGCCATTGATATGATTATTAATGGTGTGACAGGCGTCATTAATAAAGTATAGCAAGCCACTCATAAGAATCTGCTATGTCATTGAACATGGAATAAAATGGCATAGCATCTTCTAAAAAAACTAAGATAAATAAAAAAAGCTTTAAAAAAGAACTTTAAAAATAATGTCTTAAAAATTTAAATTTTAAAAAACAATCAAAGATATTAAAAAATACAATGCCATGTTGTGGATTTAAGCATGTTTTTTTTGTGAATTATCAACCATAATGTTGTCTGAGCTTGTTTTAAGACACAGAGTTTAGCTATGCCTACATTAGATGAAATAACCACAGCAACTGATGATCAGTCTGAATTGACGATGTCAGTTTTGATGACGCCTGATATGGCAAATTTTTCAGGTAATGTTCATGGTGGTACGATTCTAAAACTACTCGATCAAGTCGCTTACGCTTGCGCAAGTCGTTATTCGGGTGGCTACGTGGTGACTTTATCTGTAGATAAAGTAAATTTTAAAGAACCTATTTATGTAGGTGAGCTGGTAACCTTCTTGGCAAGTGTTAACCATGTAGGCCGTACTTCGATGGAAGTCGGAATACGTGTTGAAGCCCAAAATATTCAGAAGCGCACAGTGCGCCATACCAATAGCTGTTATTTCACGATGGTTGCTGTTGATGAACAGGGCAAGCCATGTGAAGTACCTCAATTAAATCTCAATACTGAGTGGAAACGTTGCCGCTTTGAAGCAGCTGAGCACCGTAAAGTTTTACGTTTGCAAGAAAACCATAATCCATCTTGTAGCATGTATAAGAAAACTTCTTAAAAAAACAAATTGAATTAAAAAAGGACCGAACCGCAGCATGGTTCGATCCTTTCTTTTCTTTACTAAAATTCAGCGTCCATATTTCCTTTCAGTAAAATTATCTCTGAGCTTGGAGGAGAGTGCTTAGAGAATTAACGAGTTGCAGGAGCAGCTTCAGAAGCAGAACCTACAGCATCAGATGCAGCATTTGCAGTGTTTGCTTGTTCTTGAGTTGAAACAACAACTTTTTCTTCACCAGCAGTGTTATGTGCTTGGTCGTGCTTAGAAGCAGCGAAAGTTGAAGCAGCAGTTAAAGCAAGTGTAGTAGCGAGTAAAGTTTTAGCTAATTTCATTTTATGGCATCCTTAAATTTCATTTAAAAATAAATTAAACCTAATCGTTCGTACCTACATGAAACCTGTATGGCTGAATGACTAAGCTAGGACACATGCTAAGCTGAGCTTCGAATTACATCAATTAACTTAACAATCTATTACGGCTATCTTAACAATATGAAATATACGGATCGTTTATGTGAGCAATCTGTAAAATTAAGGGGCTTAAATACACCTTAAAATGTGAAAAAATATTTCTTATCGAGTGAAAAAAAACCAAATCAGTTACGCAAACCTAACACTCTGGCATGAATTGTGAATGCGCATAAATAGAATATTCCGTTTGAATTTTAATTGTCAAAAGTTAATTTAGATTTTGAGTGAGATGTATGTCACATATTAAGTGTTTTAGCCTGATAATTGAAAAGTATATCTTCAAAGTGAAAAATCATTTTCATGGTACTTAAACAGTGATATACCTTTCTTAGTTTTGAAACCTTGTTGATTTGAGTCGATTGTGAAATTTATTGCCCAAAAAACTGTTCCTACCCATATTATTTCCGGTTTTTTAGGGGCAGGCAAAACCACATTATTACAGCATTTATTAAGTCAGAAGCCTAAAGATGAGGTTTGGGCGGTATTAATGAATGAGTTTGGGCAAATTGGAGTAGACCAACAACTGTTGCCTCAAGATGAAGGATATGCGGTCAAAGAATTATTAGGGGGTTGCTTGTGTTGTAGCAGTCAATTGCCTATGCATATTGCTTTAGCTCGCCTATTGAGTGAACAAAAGCCAGACCGACTCTTTATTGAACCGACTGGACTTGGGCATCCTTCACAATTATTTGACCAACTAACTGAACCGCATTGGCAAAGTAGTTTAGCCATGCGAGCGTTGATTACGGTAGTCGATGGTAGCCGTTTGCACGATACAAACTGGGTTAAACAAAACCTTTATGAAGATCAGTTAAAAGCTGCCCAGATTGTGGTGGTGTCACATACTGATGTGATGACTTTTGAAGATGATCAGGCGCTTGAGTTATTAAAAGATGAATACAAGCCTTATCACCAAGAGTGGATTAAAACTGAAAATGGTCAGTTAGCTTTAAATAAAATTGATGTAGCTGCTCGTTTAACTGAACGATCTATACAGCCTTTACTTAAACTTCAAAAACAAATGACTGAAACCGAGGTTAAGAAGGAAATTCAGCAATTACCTTATCATTATGTCGAGTCGGCACAAGGTTATATTGTGGCAGGTTGGAAATTACCTAAACGCTGGAAATTCGATTTTTATAATTTGCTAGATTTATTATGCGCGCAGCAAGACTGGCTTCGAATTAAGGGAATTTTTAATACAGATCAAGGTTGGAAAGTTTTTAACTTTAATCCTGATCAGTTTAATTATAAGTCTGGCGAAGAGGGGATTGATAACCGTATTGAAATCATTAGCGCACATCATCACGATTGGTTGGCTTTTGAAACGGCATTACTTGCTTGTCAGCTTGAAAAATAGAGAACATTAAACCAAAGACGATTTAATGTTCTCATAATGGATTTAAGGTTTTGTATCTAACACTGCTTTGGCTTGAGCGTGGTCAATATCTTTTTCCCAGTGTGCAATCACTACAGCAGCAACACAGTTACCGATTAAGTTGGTACAGGCACGAATAATGCCAATGAACCAATCGACTGAAAGTAGAAGCACTAGACCAATTGCAGGAAGGCTTGGAATAACTGACAGTGTTGCTGCAAGAATAACTAAAGCTGAGCCAGGAATACCGTGGGCACCTTTAGACGTGATGAGTGAAACCAGCAAAATAGCCAACAGGTCGTGAGTGGATAAATCAATATTGCAGGTTTGTGCAATAAAGATCACCCCTAAAGTTAAGTAAATTGAAAACCCATCTAAGTTAAAAGAGTAACCCGTAGGAATGACCAGACCTACCGTTGAATCTTTAATTCCCAGATTTCTGAGTTTTTTCATAATTTGAGGTAAAACAGAGTCAGAAGATGCTGTACCTAAAACAATCGCTAACTCATCTTTAAAATAAGCCACAAATTTGAAGATGTTGAGACCGGCAAGTTTTAAAATTGAACCTAAGACAACCACAACAAATAAAATGCAGGTCGCATAAAACAGTAAAACCAAATAACCCAATTGTAGAAGTGAATCTAAACCAAATTTGGCAGTGGTATAAGCCACTGATCCGAATACACCAATAGGCGCTAAACGAATAATCAGACCCATAATTTTGAAGAAGACTTCTGAAAAAGCTTCAAGCGCCTGACGTACTAACTCTGCCAAATGTTTAGGAATTAAAAGTAGTGATACGCCAAATAAAATAGCGATGAGTAAAACTTGTAAAATATCGCCGTTTGCAAAAGCAGCAGTGAATGTTTTCGGAATAATATTGAGTAGAAATTCCGAACCTGTGTGCATTTCATGAGCGCGTTCGGTATAGGTGCTTAAATCTTTTGCATCTAAATGGCTAATATCGATATTCATACCGACGCCCGGTTTAAATACATAAGCCACAATAATGCCTAAAACTAAAGCAATACTGGTGACCACTTCAAAATAGAGAATGGTTTTTGCACCGACTTTGCCCATTTTTTTGATGTCATTTGCACCATAGATTCCCAGTACAACGACACAAAACACAATGGGTGCAATCAGCATTTTAATCAAAGAAATAAAACCATCGCCCAATGGCTTTAAAGATAGGGAGAAATCATGAAAACCAGCCCCAACTGCAACTCCTAGAAAGAGAGCACAAAGAACCTGTAAAAATAAACTACGTTTAAGCTTCTGCCACATAAGTCATCAATTTTAGCAAGAGGAGAATATTTCTCTTTCAAGCAAAAAGCCGGCCAACTCTAAAGCAAACAGAGCGTTTTGGAAGAATATGCAAATTTCCAATTACTATGCGGTGGATTGCTTAGTTTTTTTATAATTTTTACCTAAAATCGAGTATCCTTAGCGCCAAATTTTGGAACATATTAATCATGGCGCTTAAAGCAACAATTTATAAGGCAGACTTGAATATTGCCAATATGGATGACCATATTTATGGTGATTATCAACTGACGCTTGCCTTGCATCCTTCGGAAACTTTAGAACGTTTAATGGTTCGTTTGATGGCTTTTGCCCGTTTTGCAAGTGATGAGCTTGAGTTTACTAAAGACCTTTTTGAAACTGACGAGCCAGCGTTATGGCAAAAAGATTTAACGGGTCAACTAGAAACTTGGATTGAAGTCGGTTTGCCGTCTGAAGATAAAGTTAAAAAAGCCAGTGCGCGTTGTAAAACGGTTGCAGTTGTTGTGTATGGCACACAAGTTGAAGACTGGTGGAAGCGAAACAGTAAAATTAAAACCTTAAGTAACGTTCAGGTGTGGCAAATTGCCCCTCAAAGTACAGCCGAGCTTGAACAGCTCTGTGAACGTACGATGCAACTACAATTAAATGTGATGGACAACGAGTGGACGCTTTTAGGTGAAAAGGGTCAGGCAAATGTTGTTTGGACACAGTTACAGTAATTTAGAAAAGCGCAACAAATTCTACAGATTCAGTTGGTACACTAAGTACTAATTGCGATTTTAGAAATTCAGTTTAAGGGTTAAACCATGTCAAATGAATTAGAAATTATCGATTTAAAAGTAGGTGAAGGCAAAGAAGCGGTTAAAGGTGCTTTGATTACAACTCACTATACAGGTTGGTTAGAAGACGGTACTAAATTCGACTCTTCAATTGACCGCGGTAACTATTTTGAATGCGTGATTGGTACAGGCCGTGTAATTAAAGGCTGGGACCAAGGCATTATGGGAATGAAAGTTGGTGGCAAGCGTAAGTTAATCGTGCCTGCTCATTTAGCTTATGGCGAGCGTAAAATGGGTAAGATTATTCCAGCGAATTCTAATTTAATTTTTGAAATTGAATTATTCGATGTCAAAACTCGTGACTAGTGAAAAACTGAAAGCCCTTTAGGGGGCTTTCTTGTTTATATGAGCTTTAAATATAAATACATTATTAATTTATATTTTAGCTTTTTGAATATTTAAGATTATTTTCAGATTATTTGATTATAAATGCTGACTGAAAAACTGTTCATTTGTGAGCAGTGTGATATTAAGAGCAACTTTCAAAAAGTTTGTGCCCTAACATCAAATTTCACATAAGTAATCTATATTGTTATTGAGACGCTATTTCATGATTATCCGCTTTGCATCTCCTTTGTTGAACATATCACTTGGCTTGGCCTTGGCAGGTTTGTCAGGCATGGCATTAGCCAAACCACCTAAACTGGACGCTTCAACACTCACGGTGATTGGTTATCATGAAATTACCGATACTAAAAATGCGTTAATTCCTCAATATGCAGTGACCACTCAACAATTTACACAGCACGTTGAGTGGCTACAAAAAAACGGGTTCCATTTTATTACAGTTGATCAGTTGATCCGTGCTCATCAGGGCAAATTTCAACTGCCTACAAAGCCGGTTTTATTAACTGTAGATGACGGTTATCAGTCTTTTTATCAAAATGCTTATCCAGTTATTAAAGCTAAAAAGATTCCGGTTGTTTTGGCTGTAGTGGGTTCATGGTTAGAGCCAAAAGCTGGCCAAAAAGTAGATTTTTCGGGTGAAGAAATTCCACGTGATAAAATTTTAAGCTGGAATGAACTTAAAGAGATGCAAGATAGTGGCTTTGTAGAAATCGCCAATCATAGCTATCACTTACACCGTGGTATTACAGGGAATCCGCAAGGCAACTCTGAACCTGCCGCAACGACTCGTTTTTATGATGTTAAAACTCAAACTTATGAAAACGATAAACAATATCAGGCACGGATCTATGATGACCTGAAAAAGAACAATGACTTATTAAAAGCGCATGGCTTACGTTCGCCGCGTATTATGGTGTGGCCATATGGTCGCTATAATATGCAAACTGTCCAAATTGCAAAAAAATTAGGCATGCCTGTGACCATTACGCTTGATGATGGGGCAGACCATGCAAAACAATCTCTACAAAATATGAGCCGTATTTTGGTAGAAGGTGGAATGACAACTGATGATTTGGCTCAAGAAATTAAAAACCGTGAATTGAATTTAACGGATAATAATCGTCCGCAAAAAATCATGCATGTCGATCTGGACTATATTTATGATCCAGACCCGAAACAACAAGAGCGCAATTTAGGTCACTTGTTAGATCGAATTAATGGCATGGGTGTAAATACAGTTTATTTACAGGCATTTTCAGATCCAGATGCGAATGGCTCTGCTGATATGGTCTATTTCCCAAACCGTCATATTCCAATGCGTGCTGACTTGTTTAACCGTGTTGCATGGCAGATTCAAACGCGTACTCCTGTAAGCCGTATTTATGCATGGATGCCGTTGTTGGCGTGGGAATTACCTAAGACTGATCCTGTTTCTAAGGATTTGGTGGTAACTCAGCAGGAAAAAGCGGGTGAACATCTTAATATGGGTTATATCCGTTTAAGCCCATTCTCATCAGCTGCACGTCAAACTGTTCGGGAAATTTATCAAGATTTGGCTAAGTCAGCTTCGTTCAATGGAATTTTATTCCATGACGACGTCACCTTATCTGATTATGAAGATGCAAGCCCTGATGCTTTAAAAGCTTACGCAAAACAAGGTTTGCCAACAGATTTAGCAAAAATCCGTGAGAACGATCAAGACTTGCAGAAATGGACTGCATATAAGACAAAATATTTAGATGATTTTGCAATGCAACTCGTTGATGACGTGAGACAATATGAGCCGTTCTTGGTGACTGCACGTAACTTATATGCGCAAGTGGCTTTAAAACCATATGCAGAAAATTGGTATTCACAATCGCTTGAAGAGTCATTAAAGCATTATGATTTTACAGCTATTATGGCAATGCCTTATATGGAGCAGGTCGATAATTCAGATCAGTTCTATAAAGACATGATTGATCGCGTGAAACAATATCCTAATGGCCTCAAGAAAACCGTTTTTGAATTACAGGCAACCGACTGGCGTAAAAATGAAAAGGTACCTTCAACTGAAATGGCAGCAACAATTCATTCACTTTATCAGCAAGGTGTAATGCATGTCGGATATTACCCTGATGACCCAATCAAAGATCACCCGGATGTTGACGTAATGCATAAAGCATTTGCTGAAAAATCATCTCGTCTTGTGCCGTAGTCGAGGCTGAAACATGACAATCTTTGCTGCAATATGGTCGCATGCCTTAAAATTCGTTTTTTACTATCCCTTATTCATGTCGTATTTATGGATGATGGGTGCGATCATTTTCTATTGGAGAGAACGTCAGGCTCCGCCTTATGATCAACCCGCTCCATTGGAAAGTTATCCAAAAGTCGCTGTATTAGTTCCTTGTTTTAATGAAGGGGATAATGCAGAGGAAACAATTAGCCATGCTTTAAAACTGGACTATCCTCATTTTGAAGTCATCGCGATTAATGATGGCAGCTCAGATAATACAGGTGAAGTACTTGATCGTTTAGCAGAACAACATGAAAAATTACGTGTTGTTCATCTAGCGCAAAACCAAGGTAAAGCCATGGGGTTGCAAGCCGGAAGCTTAATGACCGATGCCGAGTTTTTAATTGGTATTGATGGTGATGCTTTGCTTGATCCACATGCAGCAAAGTGGATGATTCGTCATTTTCTGGAAAATCCAACGGTTGCAGCAGTTACTGGAAACCCACGGATCCGTACTCGCTCGACTTTATTAGGGCGTATTCAGGTCGGTGAGTTTTCTTCGATTGTGGGCATGATTAAACGTGCACAGCGTACCTTTGGTCGTTTGTTTACCGTATCGGGTGTAATTACCGCTTTTCGTAAAAGCGCCGTTCACCAAGTCGATTATTGGTCACCAAATATGTTGACTGAAGATATCGATATTACTTGGAAGTTACAACGTGCAGGTTGGGATATTGAGTTTGAACCGAATGCTTTGGTTTGGATTTTAATGCCTGAAACCCTAAATGGGTTGTGGAAGCAACGTTTACGTTGGGCAATGGGTGGCGCACAAGTATTAATTAAAAATATTGATGTGTTCACTAAACCAAAATTGAATTTTTTATGGCCGTTAATGTTTGAGCTTTGCTTAACTTTAGTCTGGTCATATTTAATGCTAGCGATGGCTTTGTTGTGGTTGGTACATTTTATTTTACCAGTCCCTGCATTAGCTGTTGTGAGCTCCCCATTTTTACCGTATGGTACCGGTATTTTATTGGGGGCAACCTGTCTAATTCAGTTTGCTTTAAGCAAATGGATGGATAGTCGTTATGAACCGCATCTAGGAAAAAACTATTTCTGGATGATCTGGTATCCATTGGTCTTTTGGCTAATCACTATTTCAGCAACCATTGTGGCATTTCCAAAAGTCTTAAGACGTGGAGATGAGAAACGAGCACGTTGGGTGAGCCCGGATCGGGGCATTCGCTAGAATGAAATGCAAGAGTCATGAGATTTTAAAGATCGTGCTGTATTGATGTCTGGGGAAAAACCACAGCACTTCGTTAGGTAAAGAGAGAAATGAAGACAAATTCGTTGATTATTGATTTACGCCGTCAATTACCATGGCATAAACGCTATGCTTCTACAACAAGCACAGCCATGATGTGGGCGGTTTGGTTGTTGTTGTGGCGTCCGTTCGTGTTTGTATGGCTATTGGTTGAACTACAAAAAACTCATTTGGTACACCGTTTATTTAGTGCCTTTGGTGTAGGAATTGAACATGGCCTTACCGCATTAATTGCTTGTGCAATTTGCTTATTGTTATGGAGCCATTTACTACCAGAGCGCCGTGTCGGTGGCAGTGCACTTAAAGCAAAACAGACTGATGATTATGCGCGCTATTTTGATTTACCTGAACATGAAATTGAGCAGGGGCGTAGCCAAAAAATTACAGTCGTTCACCACGATGAATTAGGTAAAATCGTTAGAGTTGAATAAGCTTTATCAATAAAATAAGGCCCACTTTAAGTGGGCTTTATTTTTTTCTAGGCTCATTTAGGTGTAACTATAGGTTTTAAACTGTAGAGCGCAAAGTTTGAAAAGGTATTATTTACCTTTAAAAACCGGAGGCCTTTTTTGCAACATAGCAAAGACTCCTTCTTGTACATCTTCTGTGGTCAGTAAAGGCTGAAGATGGCCCTGTAATTGGCTAAATGCAGTTTGATAACCTTCATTCATAGCTTCACGGGCAGAGGCGAGAGTGGCTTTTACAGCAAGTGGGGCAGCTTGAGCAATATGTTCAGCCAGTTCTATTGCACGGTTGATTTGAGTACCTTCTGGGCATATCTCTGTAATCAGGTTCATATCAAAGGCAGCTTTTGCATCAAAAGAGTCACCGGTGAGTAAATAGCGCATGGCTTTGGCCCAACCCGCAGTTTGAGTAAAGCGTGCAGTTGCTCCACCAAAAGGTAAGATGCCACGTTGAACTTCCATTTGCGCAAACTGAGTATTTTCACTTGCTAAAGCAATGTCTGCGTTAAGAAATAGTTCTATACCAGCGGTATAACAATAGCCTTGTACTGCAACAATCAAAGGTTTACTCAGTTTTTGCCCAACTGTACCCCATGGGTTAATCTCACCATTTTTAAAATCAAAAACACCCGTAGCAAGTTTAGGCTGTAACTCAACTAAATCTAAACCAGCCGTAAAATGGTCGCCATGAGCAAAGATAATTGCACAGCGTAGGGCATCATTATTTTCATATTCTGTCAGGGCTTGAGATAGGTCTTTGATCATGTGACTGTCAAAAGCATTGCGTTTTGCTGCTCGATCTAGACCAATTAAAAAAATATGACTGCGAGTTTCACGGCTGACTTTTCCTGCTTGATTTGACATTTTTCCGATGTCCTTTATTTATCTTTAATAAGTTTTTAAACGATCGTTTAAAAACTATCAAATACAATTTATTGAATACTTAGTAAGCAAAAAATAAGGGATGATAGAAATAAAAAATAAGTTCTTACTTTATGGTGAATGTTGCCAATAATACTTAAAAGTAAAACCTGACAAATAAATTGTCAGGTTTTAAAAAATTATGCAGAGCGCCGTGAATACATCACTAGTCCTAGGCATAACATGGTTAAACCTAAAATGAGATGTGAGCTGAGCTGTTCATGGTTGAACCATGTTCCCCAAAATGTAGCTAAGACTGGGGTGATAATGGTAATAAGGAGCACAGTAGTCGGTTGTAGTATCTTGATGAGTTGATAATAAAAAATCATGGCAAGCACTGATGAAAAAACCGCGCTGTAGAGTACTGCTAGCGAAATTTTCAGACTTGGAAATTCAGTGGGAAGATGTGACCAAAAGAAAGGTAACAAACATACATAACCGACCCATGAGACAAGAGTAGCACCTGTCATTTGTGTAATGGGCGGAATATGTGCTCCGACAGATTTCACGGCAAACGTCGACAAGACATAAAACAGCATCGCAATCAGTTCTAATATAATACCGACGCGGTTGAGCTGAAAACCTGATGAAGACAGCCCTAAAGTAAAACTCATTCCGACAAGAGCAATACCGAGTCCAAGCCATTGCCATACTGAAAACCGTTCGCGTCCTAATAAAAAAGAGCTAATTAGTCCAGATACTAACGGAGAGGTGCCATAAATAATTGAAATAATGGCAGAGGGAACTTTATCTGCACCCATGTAGCAAAAGGCCATAGAGCCAAATAAGCCAATGGCTCCAGCACAATAACTTAAAACAGCTTTTTTACTAAAGATGAGCTTTAAGCGAAAAAATCTTAGACACAGCAAGGCGATTGGAATGGCCAAACTGAATCGAATAAATAATCCCCATGCCCAGTGAATTTCTTGTACTGTCCAGACAGCCGCGAGTGGAGTAAGCGACCAAATAATGACGACAGCAATAAATTGGCCGGCTGTAGCAAGGCGAGTCGGAGATGAAGATAATGCTACAGCCGGCTGAATCTGCGGGGTGGATATACTCTGTTGTTCAAATAATGGCTTCATATAAAGCTCCAGAAAGTTTGTTCTTTGGTGTTTTAAAAGGGCATAAAAAAAGCCGCGTTTTATGGCGGCTTGTGATGAAAATCAGGGGATATATTACAAATTAAATATCTCGACTTTCGCATCTAAAGCGCCAAATTGTCCAAAATTAGGATGTCGCCAATTGACCACATAGAACTTAATCTTTGGGGCGTATAATTGACGCGCTAGACAGTATTGGGCTTTAGATAAAAACATGATAAGTATATTAGAAATACAGATGTAATTTTTATAACATAGAAATAGAAAAGTACAAATTATATTCAAACAGAAACCATAGATTTTTTGATTATATTAAATTAGTAGTTTGCTTAACTTCATATTTTTCTCATAATACCTCGTCAAATTGATCTCAATAAGCAGCTGTTTTTATGTCACCTCTAGAAATCTTTGCGGTCTTAATTAGTCTCATTGGAGTTGGATTAACCGTCATCCGTAATATGTGGTGTTGGCTGTTTAATTTCTTTGCCTTTGTTTTATATGCCTATTTGTTTTACGAATTTAAGCTGTATGGCGAAACAATCTTGCAATTCTTTTTTATGGTCGTAAATTTTTATGGCTTTTACTATTGGTTCAAAGGAAAACAGCAAGATCATGACATTCGAATTGAACCAATTAGAGTTCAAACCGCTATTATCCAAATGATTATTGCTGCGGTAGGTGGTTTACTGTTTGGTTTAATTCTTAAAAACTTTACCGATGCAGCGGTGCCGATGCTCGATTCACAGCTTGCAGCATTTAGTTTGCTCGCAACCTATTGGACGAGTCGAAAGCATATTGCGACTTGGGTACTTTGGGTATTTGTCGACATTATTTATGTGGGAATGTTTATTTATAAAGATTTATTTTTAACAGCCGCTTTGTATGCAGCATTTGTGTTGATGGCAGCTTATGGTTGGTATCAATGGGAAAAGGTGAAAAGAAAGCAGGTTGATCATATAGAGTTGAAAAAAACTATTTAATGTATGAGAAAATATTAAAACAATAATCCTGTTTGGAAATTATTTGATGACTCATACTTTAAAAAAAATTTTATTTTGTTTATTTCTTTATTCTGGTTATGCAAATGCTCAGATTAATGCTGTTCCTTTAAAGCAGCTTAGTAAATTACCAGATTCATGTCAGAAAGATGAAGCTGCTGAACATAATAAATTAGTTATACAGACGGCACAGATAAAAATACAAAGCTATTCTTGCTTTAAGCCTGATAT
The DNA here is from genome assembly GCF_056156705.1 of Acinetobacter sp. Li1LvA2. NCBI lineage: Bacteria > Pseudomonadati > Pseudomonadota > Gammaproteobacteria > Moraxellales > Moraxellaceae > Acinetobacter > Acinetobacter sp. Li1LvA2. Next base: position 158,698 of record NZ_JBSICF010000007.1, on the reverse strand, counting down.
AGCTGATGCGCTAGGCTATAATGTATTTGCTATTCATTTAGATAAAAATAAAACCTATTATTTTAAATCACAAACTCAGGATATATCTGCAATAGCTGGTCAGAACATACATAAAATTAATTCTGAAACCTTTGCAATAGATAATTATCAAGAGCGTGGTGGAAATTTCATTATTTTTTGGATAGCGAATTGGTCAAATATTTATACACAAGATATTAGTTATTATACGGATGATGAAGCCTTTATAGATAGTGTTATTAAAGACAACCAGATTTATTTACAGAAGAAAAAATATTTGGATAATACCAAAGCTAAAAAAGTTGGATCTCCCTTAATCATTATGAAAGACAAACAAAAAGGTTTGATCATAAATAAGAGTAAGGCGCAAAACTTTTAAATCATTAATTTCTGGATTTTTATGAAAAATTTAACTCATATATTTTTATTTTGTATTGGATTTTTAGTAGCAACGACCTCTTATGCACAAGTAAATATTAAACCTTTATGGCATGGTAAAGTATTGAAAAGTTTTGATATTTCTTTAAATAACCTAAAAAAGCCAAAGCAGGTTATTAAAGGTGAAGCTGATGAATGCAATGGTGGTTATTTTCCAGATCAATGGGTATATGAAGATGGAGTGGTACTCTCTACGGGCTCTTTAGATAAAGTATATGTAAGCCAGCAAAATGGTCTAAAGTATGGTTCTCGATTATTTAATCATTTAACTACCGAGAATGAGTTTAAAAAGTTTTTTGGTAAGCAAATAGTTATATCTGAAAATCATACTTACTCTATATTTCCTTGGGAAGGTAGTAATGATGGCTTACACTTCCATTTCCGTAATGGAAAATTACACTACTATACGCACTCTATTGATGACTGCTAATGATTAACCTTTAAGAATATCCATGATCCTGAATTTAATCATATATAAACAACAACAGTTTGATCGAATCGCTGCAAAAATAATGGCAGAGCCAAAATATTATTGTGAATTTAGTTCAGTGTCAGATTTTTATAATGCTGCGTGGCTCAAAGATTTTCCACAAGGTAGCCAGATTTCTGCCACTGGCTTAGATGATGGTGCTGAAGAGTTTTATGCGGTTGTTCAATTTAAACAGCAGTATTTAAAATTTGATATTAAAGAAAACCATTCGACACTGATTTTTCAAGATATGAATGGGAAAGTATTTAAGCGTAATTTTTAATTTAAAAAATAAAATCACAAAAAAAAGCGACTTATCGTCGCTTTTTTTAATAAATAAATTTGGAAATTTTATTTGCGGTTTCAATGACTAGGCTTGCGATATCTTCTTTAAATGTTCTTTCATCGTAAGTAGTAATTGGACAACTCACAGAGATAACAGCAACCATTTTCCCGTTTGACTGTTTAAAAATAGGTGCCGCACAGGCTGCCATATCATGATTATAATGACCCCAACTCACCATGGTTTTTTGAGTTTTTACGTACGACAGCCTTTGCAATAAAGCTTTTAAATTGGTTGGCGTCAGGTCAGAGAAACTGTCCCAATCGCTAAAGTTACGGTAACGCTGACGTACTTCTGTTTCAGGTAAATCAGACAGTAACATTTGACCAATCACAGTGGCATGAGCTGGCCAGCGAGTCCCTAAGCTAATGTTGCTCGTGAAGGTTCCCATCGACTGAATGTTATTTACAAAGACAATATGAGTGCCTTCTAAAATTGAAAGGTGTACCGCAAGTTTGGTCTGGTCACGTAGTTCTTTCATTAATGGTGTCGATAAATCGAGTAATGAAAGTTTAGATAAACTGTTAAACCCAAGCTCCATGACTTTGGAATCGAGAGCATAAGTTTTTTGAGATGCTTTTCTTAAATAGCCACAAGATTCGAGTGTATAGATCAGACGAAATGCACTAGAACGGTTCACTTCTAAAATTTCAGCAATTTCTGTAATGGTCATTTCTTGTGCTTGTTGGTTAAATGCTTGCAAGATAGCTAAACCCCGTACAAGTCCGGGTACTAAATATCGATCATCATTTTTTGTTGTTTCCGATTCTTGCGAATCTTCATCAATTGCTATGCTCATTCGTGTCTTTTTCCTATAAATAAAACATGATTCAATTTGGGGCATGCTGCTTTATTTTATAACTATTGTAATTGTTAAAAATGCATAAAACAATTTTTATATTTAAAACTTTGTTTCTTTGTTGAAACGTAACAAAATATTTAAAATTTACTAAATAAATGAATTTTATATTTATTTTTACTTTGACAAAAAATGATCAAGGGGATTATGCTTAGCTTGTGTTTTGAAAATCAAATTATGTTTTGTATATAAAACAAAATGAGGACGCAAGGTATGAGTTGGATCTCAGTTTGTCAGCAGGGTGACATTAGCGAAGATGAGCCGAAAGCCATCGAAATTGAAGGAAAGAAAATAGGCGTATTTTTCGTCGATGAAAATTACTTTGCTATCGAAAATGTTTGCCCTCATGCATATGCCTTATTAACCGAAGGATTTATCGAAGATCAAACTGTTGAATGTCCATTGCACGAAGCAATTTTTGACATTCAGACAGGTGAGCTCAAAAGTGGACCCGGGTGTAGAAACCTATGTACTTACCCAGTTCGTGTTGAAGGACAGGATATTCAAATTCAACTCTAGTCCTCTCATGTACAAGGAAGCAGAACAATGAAGACATTTAATGAAAAGTTGGCAAGCTGGATTCATGCAATGCCAGCAACCGAAGCAGGCATCAACAATATTCAAGTTCCAGGTCAATCTGAATTGTTGGTTTGGCAAACACGTTATAAAGAACCAACCTTATACGAACAAGATTTTGTAAAGAACTTGATTCAGGCATTTTCTGCGGGCGCAACAGAGTTAGGTGACGTTGTTTCTGCACTTAATCAGCAGGGTTTCCGCTGTGAATCTGGTGATGAATGGACTTCTGCAAGCTTTACAGAAGAAATGCAACGTTTAGGTTATTGATTCAGGGAAGAATAAAATGAACGCAATCGTATCAACTTCACAAAGCGCTGAAGAATATTTAGAACTTGGTTTACGTGACCAATGGCATCCGGTTTTAGCAAGTTGGGAAGTCGCTGCTAATCCAGTCGGAATTACTCGTTTAGGCGAAAATATTGTGGTTTGGCGTGATGCCGAAGGTCAGGTTCATGCGCTTGAAGATCGCTGTCCACACCGCGGGGCTCGTCTTTCACTGGGTTGGAACTTGGGTGACCGAGTGGCTTGTTGGTATCACGGTGTTGAAGTTCGTGCTGACGGTGTAGTTGCTGATGTACCAGCGGTTCATGAATGTCCAATGACTGGTACTAAATGTTTAAAGAATTATCCGGTCATTGAGCAACATGGCGCGATCTTTATCTGGTTTGGTATTGATGTAAATGAACAGCCAAAACCGCTTGAGTTCCCAGAGCAACTTGCAAGTGAAGAGTGGAGTTCATTCCTTTGCCAAGCAGATTGGAAAGTAAACCATCAATACGCGATTGATAACGTGATGGATCCAATGCACGGGACCTATTTGCACTGTACTTCACACTCTATGGCAGATGGTGAGCGTACTGCAGAGATGAAGCATCGTACAACCGATAATGGCTTTGTTTTTGAAAAAGAAGGCCAAACAGGTGTGAACTTCGACTGGGTTGAATATGGTTCAACTGGTGCAAGCTGGTTACGTCTTTCTATCCCATACCGCAAACAATTTGGTCCGGGTGGTGAATTCTGGATTGTGGGTTATGCAACCCCAATTGATGCCAACAATACCCGTGTATTTTTCTGGCGCTGCCGTAAGGTGAGTGGCTGGCAACGTAATGTATGGCGCTTCTTATATCGCAATCATTTAGAACAGTTGCATTGGGATGTATTGGAACAAGATCGCATTATTTTAGAAAACCTTGCGCCAAATGCGCGTGAAAAAGAGTTCCTCTATCAACACGATGTGGGTCTTGCACGTTTACGCCGTTTAATGAAGAAAGAAGCTGAGAAGCAATTAAAGAAAATTGCTGCGCTAAATGCATCAAACCGTATCGAGATGCAGGAAGAAGCTCATGGCTAATGTAGCGTTGTTGCAAGGCAAAAAAGTTTTAGTGACTGGTGCTGCGCGTGGTTTAGGCCGAGATTTCGCTCAAGCCATTGCTGAGGCAGGTGCTGAAGTTGTGATGGCAGATATTTTGTCTGACTTGGTACAACAAGAAGCACAAGCTCTACAGAAACAAGGGCTAAATGTTCATGCAGTAACAGTTGACCTTGCCAATGCAGACTCTATTGAAAATGCGGTTGCAAAAAGTGTGGACATTTTACAAGGACTAGATGGCCTTGTGAACTGTGCAGCGCTGGCAACCAATGTCGGTGGAAAAAATATGATTGATTATGATCCTGAACTTTGGGATCGGGTCATGAATATTAATGTGAAAGGCACATGGCTAATCAGTAAGGCATGCGTTCCCCATCTAAAACAATCGGCTGCGGGCAAGATTATTAATGTTGCTTCCGATACAGCACTTTGGGGCGCACCGAACTTGATGGCTTATGTGGCAAGTAAAGGTGCAATTCTTGCCATGACACGTTCAATGGCAAGAGAGTTGGGGCAGTTCAATATCTGTGTCAACACATTGTCGCCGGGGTTAACTTTGGTTGAAGCAACCGAGTACGTGCCACAGGAACGTCACGATTTATATGTGAACGGAAGAGCGATTCAACGTCAGCAACTTCCACAAGATTTAAATGGAACAGCATTGTATCTACTGTCGGATTTGTCCTCTTTTGTGACAGGTCAAAATATTCCGGTCAATGGCGGTTTTGTCTTTAACTAAGGAGTAGTCAAATGATTACAGGGATCGAGATTTTAAAGTTTGGAGTTGAAGATAGAGCCGCTTCAAACAAGTTTTTGGCAGATTTTGGTTTAAGCCAAAGTACTTCGGATATTGAAGGCGCTGATCTTTACCAGACTCAAAACGGTAGCAAAATTTATTTATTTAATTGTGATGATGACCGTTTGCCTGCTGCCATTGAACAAGGTTCAACTTTACGTGAAGTCACGTGGGGCGTTGAAAGCACACAAGACCTCGAAGACTTAGCAGTACGTTTGGCTGATGTAGAAGGTTTTAAACGTTCTGAAAATACAGTTCAGTGTCTTGACCCAAATGGCATGACCATTCGTTTTGAACAAAGTTTTGTAAAAGAAGTACCAGAACTTAAAACGGAAGGTATTAACCAATACGGCAACATTCAACGTGTCAATGCAGCAAGTCCTGTCTATGAAAAAGGTCAGCCTGTTGCGATTGGGCATGTAGTGTTCTTCACACCAGATTTGGCAACAACTGAAAACTTCTATATTGAAAAAGTAGGCTTTCATTTATCGGATGCCTATAAAAATCGTGGTGCATTCTTGCGTTGCCGCGGTGAAGGTTATCACCATGATTTATTCTTGCTCAGTGTTCCAAATAAACCTGCTGGTTTAAATCACGTTGCGTTTGTCGTTCGTGATATTCATGAGGTGATTGGGGGCGGTTTAAATATGAATCGTTCGGAATGGTCAACTTTCATTGGGCCGGGACGTCATCCAATTTCTTCTGCTTATTTCTGGTACGTCAACTCACCATTAGGTGGTGCATTTGAATATTACACCAACGATGATTATTTGACCGAAGAATGGCAACCTCGTGTAGAAGAACATCGTCTAGAGCTTTTCACCGAGTGGGCGATTGAAGGTGGTCTTGATGATACAACCCGCCGTCAGGTGAAGCCTGTTTAACAGGGATTGCTTTACAAGGAAGATGGCTATGGAAAAGATCGTAATTGTAGGTGCTGGACAGGCAGCGGGCTGGGCAGTAAGTACCTTACGTCAAAATGGGTATGTGGGCGAAATTCACGTGGTTTCAAATGAAGATCAAGTGTTTTATGAGCGTCCGCCATTGTCTAAACAAGTGCTTTCAAAAGAAGCAACTTATGAAAGTTTGAATCTGTTCTCTCCTGAACAGGTTCAAGAGTTCAACGTTCAATGGCATAAACCGGAAATTGCAACAAAAGTCGACCGTGAGCAAAAACAGGTTCATTTAGAAAGTGGCCAGATTTTGCCATATGACAAATTACTAATTGCAACCGGAAGCCGTGCACGTCTACCGGTCAATACATGGCAGTTTATTCCAAATGTTGTGACCTTACGCAATGTGCGTGACTGTGAACGTTTGGCAGAAATTTTAAAGAATGCAAAAAATGTCGCTGTGATCGGCGGTGGCTGGATTGGTTTAGAAATTGCTGCAACTGCACGTAAGCAAGGTAAAGATGTTCATATTTTTGAATATGGCGACCGTTTATGCGCAAGAAGTGTGAGTCCGGAAGTTTCTACATTTTTAAAAAATATGCATGAGACCCAAGGCACAAAAATTCACTTAGACAGCAAGAGCCTTCATTTGGTTGAAGCGCCTAACCAAAAAGTTGAAGTGGTGAACCATCCTCAAAATAGTCAGTTATTTGACTGTGTCGTGGTAGGTGCGGGCGCTGACATTGCCAAAGAGTTAGGTGTACACGCTGGTCTCGATGTGAAAGATGGCATTGTGGTGAATTGTTTTGGACAAACCTCAGATCAAAACATTTATGCCGCAGGTGATGTCGCGATTCATCCGGGTTTGGGCTATTGCATTCAGTCTTGGGCAAATGCACAAAATCAGGCGATTGCCGCAGCGAAATCGATGCTTGGAATTGAAACAGAATACACTGATATTCCATGGCTTTGGTCTGATCAATATCACTTCAATATTCAAATTTTAGGAACGTATCAACCTGAAAAAACTAAAGAATTGGTGATTCGCCATGGCGGTGAAGATCAGGTGAGCTATTTATATCTGGACCATGAAAATCGTTTGCTCAACATGATTGCCATTAATGATTCTAAACTGATCAAACTGGCAAAACGTTGGATGCAAGCCAACACCATTTTAGATCCAAAACTGTTAGCAGATTCTGAATTTAATGTCATGAAGTTAAAACCGTAAACATTAAATCTGGTTCTCATTACCAAATCGAAGGAATGACACATGAGTAATGAAGAAAAAAGTGGATTAAAGCATTGGGTACCTGCTTTTGTCCTTATGGTGTGTGTGGTACTGGCGTTTTTCGACAAGATTAGTATTGCGGTTTTATTTTCAGATCCACATTTTCAAAGTGCAATGGGAATTGCTGAAGATAAGGCCAAGCTTGGATGGCTCATGACAAGTTTCTTACTTGCTTATGGTTTTTCATCAGTTTTTCTAAGCTTTTTGGGGGACATCTTTAACCCAAAGAAAATGCTGTTCTGGAGTGTGACCTCTTGGGGTTTACTCATGTTTTGCATGGGCTTCACCACCAGTTATTCAGGCATGTTGATTTTACGTGTACTGCTCGGTTTAGCAGAGGGTCCGCTATTTGCCTTGGCATACACCATTGTTAAGCAGACTTACACAGATCATCAGCAAGCACGTGCTTCAACCATGTTCTTACTTGGAACACCGATTGGTGCATTTCTTGGGTTTCCAATCACTGCAAATGTTTTAGCGCACCATGACTGGCACACCACGTTTTTTGTTATGGCTGGTTTAACACTCATTGCCATTTTCAGCATTGTTTTTGGTTTACGTAACTTGCAGCTCAAGAAAACTGTCGAAATTGATGGTGAGAGTAAACGTACCAATTTCAAAGGTCACATTGCCAATACTAAATTGCTCTTAAGCAACAGCGCATTCTGGTTGGTGTGTCTCTTTAACATTGCATTGATGACGTATTTGTGGGGCTTAAACAGTTGGGTTCCTTCTTATCTTATGCAAGACAAAGGATTCAATCTCAAAGAGTTTGGGATGTATTCAAGCTTTCCATTCATTGCCATGTTAATTGGCGAAATCATCGGTGCGTTCTTATCTGACAAGTTAGGCCGTCGAGCAATTCAAGTATTTAGCGGTTTATTACTCGCGGGCATCTTCATGTATGTGATGGTCATTATGACTGAGCCATTATTGATTATTGCTGCCATGTCTTTAAGCGCGATGGCGTGGGGTTTTGGAGTCGCAGCTGTATTTGCTCTGCTTGCAAGAGTGACGACCTCAAATGTAGGGGCGACTGCGGGTGGAATATTTAATGGGTTAGGTAATTTTGCAAGTGCAATTGCGCCTGTTCTTATCGGTTACATCGTGATGCAAACACACAGTTTTAATTTAGGAATTACCTTCTTGGCTGCTGTCGCTGTCATTGGGTCGTTGTTCTTGGTTCCTCTTTTAAAACGTTATTAATTCACTGTATAGGAGTTTAAAAAATGACTACACAACAATTCGAATCGTGGGCACAACCAGAAAATGCTTCATTAGAAGAGTGGTTAAACACGCGTATTGCTCGCTTTGAGACACGTAAATATGACTTTGATGCTTTGAAGTTCCAAGCAGATTACGACCCGAAATATCGCCGTGCACAAATGCGTTACATGGGTACGGGTGCAACAGGTGTTGCAAATGACGGTAACACCGTTCCGGCAGAAAACTTCACATTTTCAACCATGGTTCTGCCACCACAGTGTGAAGGCCCTTTGCACATTCACCACGATGTTGAAGAAGTTTTCTTTATGCTCCGCGGCGAAATTGATTTGTTTATTGAGCACAACGGCGAAAAATTTGAGACCCGCTTAAAAGAGCGTGACCTGATTTCAATTCCACCGGGAATTTACCGTGGTTTATTTAACCCAGGTCAAGAAGATGCCTTGATGTGTGTGATGTTGGGAACAGGTAAACCAACCATTCCGAACTATCCACCAGAGCATCCATTGTCTCAAATCAAACGTTAATTGTTTGATGAAGTGAATGAAAGGAAAGAATTAAAAATGATGACACTCATTGAAAAGTTAGCAGAATTTCCGGTGAAAACCATGACTGTTCAAGGTCAGCAACAAGCTTATCGGGAAGCTGGTCAGGGCGAGTACCTTGTGCTGTTGCATGGCATTAGTTCAGGTTCTGCTTCATGGGTGAACCAACTTGAAGTGTTGTCTCATCATTTTCATGTCATTGCCTGGGATGCACCGGGCTATGGCAAATCAGATGAACTTTTAACTGATCAACCTAATGCAACCGACTACGCAAAGCGTTTAGCTGCATTGTTTGATGTTTTAAAAATTGAAAAAGCCATTGTGGTTGGACACTCATTAGGTGCCTTACAGGCGAGTGCATTTGCTGCACTTTACCCAGAGCGAGTGGAACACTTGGTTGTCGCTAACTTAGCTCAAGGCTACCAACGCCACGATGAACAGACACAAATTCAGGTTTTTGAAAAAAGACCAAAAATGTTGAAAGAGTTAGGTGCTAAAGGCATGGCTGAAAGCCGTGGACCCCATTTGATTTATAAACAAGAGCCACAAGCCTTAGCTTTAGTTTCAGAAGTGATGCAACAGTTGACTCTACAGGGTTTTACCCATGCATCGTACTTACTTGCCTATGACGAAATACGTAATTACTTAACCCATTTAAAAGTCCCATGCACAGTCATTGCAGGGCAGCAAGATCAAATCACTCCTGCGTTAGGTATACAAGAGCTTGCTCAGGAATTGCAGTTGGAACAGCGCTTCGTCATAGAAGATGCAGGACATTTAAGTTATGTCGACCAACCGCAAGCATTTAACCAAATTATGTTGACGATTCAGGAACAATCGTAAGAGAGATTAAGGATTATGAGCTTCCAAGTTGAAGGAAAAGTTGCAGTTGTTACCGGTGGCTCATCTGGGATTGGGCTAGCTGCTGTTGAAATACTGGTTGCAGAGGGTGCAAAAGTTGCTTGGTGTGGTCGCGATGAAGAACGTTTAAATGCTTCTAAGCACTATATTTTAGAAAAATTTCCACATGCCAATATTTTTACTAAAGCATGCAATGTATTGAAAAAAGAAGAAGTTCAGCAATTTGCCAAAGAGGTCAAACTCAATTTGGGCAATGTGGACATGCTCATTAACAATGCTGGGCAAGGTCGTGTTTCAAATTTTGAAAATACGCAAGATGAAGACTGGATGAAAGAAATTGAACTGAAATATTTCAGTGTTTTACATCCGGTACGGGCTTTTCTTGATGACTTAAAACAGTCGGCAAATGCCTCAATTACTAATGTGAACTCATTACTGGCATTGCAACCGGAACCTCACATGATTGCGACTTCATCTGCACGCGCTGCTTTATTGAATTTAACCCATTCGTTGGCGCATGAATTTACTCAATATGGTGTTCGTGTGAACTCGATTTTACTGGGTATGGTCGAATCTGCGCAGTGGAAACGCCGCTATGAAACTCGTTCAGATTTAAATCTGTCATGGGAAGAGTGGACAGGCAATATCGCAAAAAATCGCGGTATCCCAATGCAACGTTTAGGTCGTCCAGAAGAACCTGCACGTGCTTTGGTTTTCTTGGCATCACCATTGGCATCTTACACCACAGGTTCGGCAATAGATGTCTCGGGTGGTTTTAATAAACATTTATAAATATCAGGTGCTGTCATGAAAAAGTTGATGATGATTGGTTTTGGCGCAATGGCAGCAGAAGTGTATGCCCACTTGCCTCAAGATCTGCAACTCAAATGGATTGTCGTGCCATCTCGCAGTATTGAAAAAGTGCAGTCACAAGTCTCTTCCGAGATTCAGGTGATTTCCGATATTGAGCAATGTGATGGTACGCCAGACTATGTCATTGAGGTGGCAGGTCAAGCAGCTGTGAAAGAGCATGCTCAAAAAGTTTTAGCGAAAGGCTGGACCATTGGTTTGATCTCGGTGGGTACTTTAGCTGATAACGAGTTTTTGGTTCAGCTTAAGCAAACTGCCGAAAAAAATGATGCCCATCTGCATTTACTGGCAGGCGCTATCGCAGGTATTGACGGTATTTCTGCAGCTAAAGAAGGTGGCTTGCAAAAAGTCACTTACAAAGGCTGTAAAAGTCCAAAAAGCTGGAAGGGTAGTTATGCAGAGCAATTGGTGGATTTAGATCATGTTTCTGAAGCTATGGTCTTTTTCACAGGAACTGCCCGTGAAGCTGCGACCAAATTTCCAGCCAATGCCAACGTTGCAGCAACCATTGCACTTGCAGGGCTTGGAATGGATGAAACCATGGTCGAGTTAACTGTTGACCCAACCATCAACAAAAACAAACACACCATTGTGGCAGAAGGTGGCTTTGGACAAATGACCATTGAACTGGTGGGTGTGCCGTTGCCAAGTAACCCGAAAACATCAACTTTGGCTGCGCTTAGCGTGATTCGTGCTTGTCGCAACAGTGTAGAAGCAATACAGATTTAAGAAGGATTTGATCATGGCAAAGGAAATTTATATTGCAGGTGAATGGCGAGTAGGCCGTGGTGCAGTCATTCAAAGCCTGTTTCCGGCAGATCAGTCGGTAAACGCTGAGCTTTCAACAGCAACGCTTGAAGATGTAAATGAAGCAATTGAAAAAGCGGACCAGGCTTGGCGTCAACCGAGCTGGAGAAACAGCTTGCCGCATGAGCGCGCACGGATTCTCTACAAAGTTGCAGACATTATTGAAGCGCGTGTCGATGAATTAGCAAAATTACAAACACGCGATAATGGTAAGCCTTTAACCGAAACTCGTGGCTTGGTCATGAGCGCTGCGGCGACTGCACGCTATGTTGCAGCGGCATGTGAAACAATGAATGATGAGCTCACCACTCAACGTGCTCCAGACTTCATGACCATGAGTGTGCATGAACCAGTGGGTGTTGTGGCAGCAATCACACCTTGGAACTCTCCAATTGCAAGTGAAGTTCAAAAGCTTGCTCCAGCTTTAGCAGCAGGAAATGCCGTGGTGTTAAAACCAGCAGAAGCGACTTCACTGATTGCTTTAGAGCTTGCCAAAATTTTTGAAGAAGCAGGTTTACCAAAAGGCTTACTCAGCGTGCTAGTGGGTCGTGGTTCTGTAATTGGTGATGCAATTGCCCAGCACCCATTGGTTCGTAAAATCTCTTTTACGGGTGGAACAACCACGGGTCGTCATTTGGCACATATTGCTGCAGATAAACTGATTACTACTTCGCTTGAGCTAGGTGGAAAGTCACCAACAATCGTTTTGCCAGATGCAGACGTTGAACTGGCAGCTAAAGGTGTCGCGTACGGTATTTTTAGCTCGGCAGGCCAAGCGTGTATCGCAGGTTCTCGCTTGTTTATTCATAGCAGTCTTTACGATCAGTTTTTAACGCGTTTGGTTGAAATTACCAAAGGCTTACGTGTGGGCCATCCGGAACAAGCGGGTGTGCATTTAGGGCCACTAGTGAATGACAAACATTTGCAGTCAGTTGACCGCTATGTACAGCTTGCCAAAAGCGAAGGTGGTCAAGTTCTGATTGGTGGTGAGGCACTTACGACTGGTGACTATGCCAAAGGAAGTTATTACTTACCGACCATTATCACGGGCTTAAATAACAGTGCTCAAACCTGTCAGGAAGAAATTTTTGGCCCTGTTTTAGTCGTTATGAAATATGACAATGAGCAAGATTTAATTACCCAAGCCAATGACAGTTGTTTTGGTCTTGCCGCAGGTATCTGGACTGAAAGCTATCGTAAAGCTTGGCGCATCGCACGTGCATTAGAAGTAGGGACGGTATGGATTAATACCTACAAAAAGTTCTCGATTAGTGCGCCGTTTGGTGGCTTTAAAGACAGTGGTATCGGGCGCGAAAAAGGCCGTTTGGGCATTTTATCGTACATGCAACAAAAGAGTATTTATATGGGGCTGAATGAACAGCCTAACCCTTGGTGCGATTAATAAATTCAAGGACTGAAAACAAATTTTGAGGAACAGACATGACTGAACGTGTAAATGTAGGCGAAGCAATCGCAAGAGTTTTAGAAGCGCACCAAGTTGATAGTATTTATGGTGTTATTTCCATCCACAATTTACCTATTGCCGATGCAGTAGGACGCCGTGAAAAAATGCGCTTTGTCGCAGCCCGTGGTGAAGCGGGTGCGGTCACCATGGCAGATGCACACTCACGCTTTAAAGGCCTAGGTGTGGCGTTGACCAGTACAGGTGCTGGGGCTGGTAATGCGGTGGGTTCACTCATTGAAGCAATGAATGCGGGTAGCCCTGTATTGCATTTAACTGGTCAGGTTGAGCGTGAATATCTCGACCGTGATGCTAGTTTCATTCATGAAACTAAAGACCAACTTACGTTTTTACGTGCATCAAGCAAAGCGGCATTTCGCATTACTAGTCCAGACAATGCTGTTGGTGTGATTCGTGAAGCCATCCGTGTGGCAACGACTGTTCCAATGGGTCCGGTTAGTGTTGAGTTACCAATTGATGTACAAGCAGCAGAAATTGATTTGCCACTTAATCTTGGGCCAGTGAAAGCGCTTGAATTACCTCAGGCGGAGCAAGCTGAAATTGACCTTCTTGTGAGTGAAATTAAAAAAGCAAAACACCCAATTTTCTGGATTGGCGGTGGAACTTTAAATAGTGTTGCCGAAGTTAAAGCAATTGCAGATTTAGGTATTCCGGTTGTTTCATCTACGCACGGCCGCGGTGTGTTGGCAGATGATCATCCACGTAGTTTAGGTGCATTCCATAACTCGGCAGGTGTTGAGCAACTATTAAAAGATGCTGACTTAATGGTTGTGGTGGGTTCCCGTTTACGTAGTAATGAAACTAAAACCTATTCGGTTGAGTTTCCTGAAAATATTATTCAGGTTGATGCTAACCCTGTGGCTCAGCAACGTAATTACAAAATCCGCAACTTCATTTGTGGCGATGCTAAAGATGTCTTAACACGTGTGTTAGAACAGCTTCAAGGAACTTCAAAAGTTGATGCTGACTACGATGCTGCTGTAGTGGCTGCTAAACAAGCTGCAATTGATGCACTGCGTAAACAAATCGACCAATACGCTTTGATTTGTGATCACTTACGTGCAGCTTTACCTCAAGACGGCATTTTTGTACGAGACATCACCATGTCGGGAAGCACATGGGGGAGCCGTTTATTCCCTGTACAAGCACCAAACCAAAATATCCATTCACTTGCGGGTGCAATTGGTTTAGGTCTTGCAACAGCAATCGGTGCCTCAGTTGCTAACCCTGACAAAAAAGTAATTGGTTTGGTCGGCGATGGCGGCTTAATGCTTGGCATTGGTGAGATTGCAACCATGGTGCAAGAAAACACCAACATGGTTCTTATGATTATGAATGACGGTGGTTATGGTGTAATGCGTGGCATTCAAAATAATTACTTTGGTGGTCGCCAGTATTTCAATGAATTACATACACCAGACTACAAACTTCTTGGCGAATCAATGGGTGTGAAGAGCTGGAAAGTGGGTAGTGCAGATGAGTTTAAAACGGTTATTCAAGAGGCTGTCGCTTTTGAAGGACCAACTGTGATTGAGCTCGATATGAACTCGATTGGGCCATTAAACTTTGCGGGTCCACCGCAAAAGAAACTGTATTAACCAGTTTGGATGGTTTAGTACATATGCGATGGGAGCTGCTAAGCCATCCTTTTTTTAGATAAAATTTTTTGTCTAAAAAACAATAAAAACTAAGTTTTACAGGTAAAACAAATAAAGTTCCAGCAGGACGCTGGAACTCAATCAAGGATGTAGAGATGAAAAAGACTTCATTGATCATGGCATTCATTGCACCGCTTACGCTGGGGGTAAGCGTCAATGCTTTTGCAAAAGATTCATTGCTCGAATGGAAAAGTGATGATGGCACCGACTCATTAAAGTTAGGTGGGGTGGTTCGGTTAAATCAACGCTATGAAGATTGGGAAGGGCCAAACCGTGGTTTTGGTAAGCTTCATTTTGATATTTTTAAGGTGGACTTAAAAGGTAAGTTTGATGATACTTACATCAATGCCAGTTATATGGTTCAAGACCAACAGAAAACGTCCATTGAAAAAGCATATGTCGGCTATAACTTAAATGCCAATAACAGCATTGAAGCAGGTCTGGTTTATAAACCTTTTACGATTTATCCCTATCCTCAAAATGGCTGGACCTATCACATTCCATTCTTTTTAGGTTATGGCAATAATATTGCGCCAGGGATCAACTGGAATTATCACGACAAAGATTGGGATGTAAAACTCGGTTATTACCCGCAAATGCTAGAGACGAATTTGCGTTATTCACCTGAAAGTGCAACTTATGATGACTTAGCCGGAAATGCATTTCCATCTCAAAAAGCTTATCAGAATGAAAAGCGCAATCAGGTGAATACCCGCATTGTTCGCAAGTTAGAAACTGATTTTGGGAAGCAAGAGTTTGGTGTATCAGGGGCAATTGCTCAGTTGCATAATGATATTACTGACAAAGACGGCAAATATTATGCAGTCGGTTTGCACACTGAAAATAACTACAAACGCTTTAACTTACAAAGTTCGGTCATCCACTACCAGTACGATGCTAAAAATCCGGATGGTGTAAATAGTGATATGACTTTGATGGGGGCGAATGGTCTTACACCTGCCTATTTCATCGCTTCAGAAGGAACCATTGCCAGTTTAAATCTTGCCTATACTCTGCCTGTGACCAATATGGGCAAGCTAAAAGCCATTAAATTTTATAATGACTATAGTTATCTCGATAAAAAACGTGATGATTGGTCCGACTCGCAAATGAACACTACAGGTATGATGTTTATTGCTTCACCCTTTATGGTTTGGGCAGATTATACGTGGGGTAAAAACTCCAACATTATTGGTGGTTCTACAAACTCAACGGGTTATACCTCTGCAAGCTCGCCAAACAGCGATAAATGGTTATATCGTATTAACTTTAATATTGGCTTTACTTTCTAAAGTAAGCAGCAATAAAAAACCACGCAATCGGCGTGGTTTTTTATTTAATAAGTTAAAGCGTTTAATATCTGTTTTTTTCAAACTTATTCCAAAATACAAAAGCAGTCACAAAGGCCAAAATGGTCAGCGCGAAAATATAATACATCGCACCAATGTCACTATATTGACTGAGCCAATGCACTAAAGGCAGCGTCATACCGCCAACAATTGCATAAGACAAATTATAAGAAAATGAAATGCCAGAGAAACGTACAGGCGCGGGGAACATTTTTACCATACTGCTCGATACCATGCCGACAGTACCTGAGCATAGACCCAACAACATATATAAACCAAAAATGGTTGAATGTGCCGCGTGCCCCAAACTGTTATAAAAAACTGCTGCTGTGAGTGCGACGGCAAGTGCACCGACCATCATGACTTTGCCACAACCGAAACGGTCAGCAAAATAACCTGCCAAAATACAGCCGACCATTTGCATGACAATAGCTGCGCTTTGCATTTCAAAAGTCTCTGCGCGTTCAAAACCAAATGAACCAATCAGTAGGTTGGGCATGGCTAAAATCACCACCACCACACAGCCTGTTAAAAACCATGTAAATAACATGCCAATCGCAACGGCTGTTTTATGCGTTTTTAATACTTGTTTTACAGGCATTTCTTTTGAAATTTCTTTACGAGCCTGCATAGCTTTAAACACCGGTGTTTCTTTTAAATAGGTCCGTAAATAAAGTGCAACCAGACCAAAAATACCACCTGCAATGAAAGGTATACGCCATGCCCAATCATGGATTTGTCCTTCACTAAAATTCAGTGAAATCCATAAAGACATCAGCGCACCCAATAAAATTCCTAAAGACAGTCCGGCAGTCAATAAACCATTTGCCAGTCCAATTTTTCTTTCGGGTACATGTTCAGACACAAAGGTCCAAGCAGCTGGAATTTCACCCCCAATCGCAATCCCTTGCACCACACGCATGAGTAATAGAAGTAGCGGTGCCAAATATCCGATATTTTCAAAGGTCGGCAATATCCCGATAAACAGAGTAGGCAGTGCCATCAGTAAAATAGAAAGTGAAAATAGTTTTTTACGGCCAACCAGATCACCAAAATGGGCCATGACAACCCCGCCCAAAGGCCTAAAAAAGTATCCTGCTGCAAAAATACCGTAAGTATTAAGCATGGCCCAAAACGGACTAAGCGTGCTGGGGAAAAACAGGTCTGAAATGATTTTGGCGTAAAATACATAAATCACAAAATCGTAAAATTCTAAAGCTCCACCCAATGAAGAAAGGGCAAGGGTTCGTTTATCTTCTTTATTAAGATAGTTCGCATCCTGCAAAGTTAAGTCCTGATCCATTTTTTTACTTAATTGTTGTAATTGAAGTTTGGATATTAATGGAAAAGTGAAGTAAAAGTAAATGGAGGAAATTTGTTCTATGAAGAGGTGTAGATTTTCATCACTTAAATAAAAAAGCTTTAAAACAAAAAACGCATTAGATGAAACAAAAACAGATGTAGGAATGACTTTTCTTTTGAGCTGTTCAGCGACACAATAAAACTTGTCATATCGAGTTTAATAAGAGATTCAAAGGATGAGCGTAGTTTTACCTGTCGCGAAGCGTGGTGAAGATATTTTAAAACTGATTGCGGCTCCTGTCTCGGCAAATGAGTTAAACAGTGATTGGCTTTATCAGCTTGCTGCTGCCATGCAAGCAACGATGCTCGAACGTAATGGAGTAGGGATTGCCGCACCGCAAGTTTATATCTCTAAACGCGTCATTATTGTGGCTTCTAGGCCGAACCCACGCTATCCCGATGCACCTGAAATGGATGCTGTGGTGATGGTAAATCCTGAAATCTTAGAGTTCTCAAACGAAGTGTGTTTAGGGGAAGAAGGTTGTTTAAGTGTGCCTGATGAGCGCGGACAAGTTGAACGTGCAGAAATGGTGAAGGTTAAATATTCAACACTTCGGGGTGAAGTTGTTGAAACGATTTTTCATGGTTTTCCTGCTCGTATTGTTCAACATGAGGTCGATCATTTAAATGGAATCTTGTTTGTAGAAAGAATAAGCTAATCTTCAGTTTAAAGTTTTGAAAAACCTATAATGAGCTTGAAATGAATAAGACATAGCAATTACAATACTTATATCGTGATTTTTATTTCACTAAAAAATTATAATTTTAATATTATCAGCAGGTTGTGCTGAAAAAATGATCGAAAGTGTAAATCTCCTCATTTAAGGTTACTGACCATGAAAACCCCTCTCCCAGATTATTTGGCAAATGTGATAGAAGCCTGTGAGGTAGATAATAGCGGACATCTAGCTGACTATATTCCAGAGTTAGCAAATGCAAATCCAGATCGATTAGCTTTAGCCATGTCTACAGTAGATGGTGAAATTTATTCGATTGGAGATGATAATGTTGAATTCACCATCCAGTCGATTTCTAAACCATTCGTATACGCCTATGTTTTACAACAGCTTGGCATTGATGCAGTACTTGCGAAAGTAGGGGTAGAGCCTTCGGGGGAAGCCTTCAATGAAATTTCATTGGGTAAAGATGGTCGTCCGAAAAACCCGATGATTAACTCTGGCGCAATTACTGTACATTCCTTGATTCAGGTCAAGCATGGTTTACATAGTGCAGAAATTCTACGCCGTTTTATGAGCGAGCTTGCAGGCCGCGAATTAAGTTTTGATGAGTCTGTTTATGATTCGGAAGTCAAAACAGCCTACCGTAATCTTTCGATCGGTTATATGTTGCGGACTGTCGGAATTTTAGAAACTGACCCTGTAGATATCGTGAATGGTTACATTCGTCAATGTGCGATCATGGTTACGGTTAAAGATCTAGTCCGTATGGGCAGTGTACTTGCCAATGGCGGGGTCGACCCTAAAACTGGAAAGCGTTTGTTAAACCGATCTGTGGTTAGACAAGTACTCAGTGTCATGATGAGCTGTGGCATGTATGATGCCGCGGGTGACTGGCTGTCGACTGTAGGTATTCCTGCTAAGAGTGGTGTAGCAGGTGGTATTTTGGGTGTGCTGCCGGGTCAGGTCAGTATTGCTGCTTTCTCTCCTCGTTTGGATGAGCACGGTCATAGCATACGCGGTATCGATATTTTAGAGCGATTATCTCGTGACATGGGATTACATCTCATGGAAGGTACACCTTCTGCACAAACTATTGTACAAAGTCATTACCGCACAGGAAAAGACGCATCATTAAGTGTGTATGTACTTCGAGGTGTATTGAAATTTACCGAAGCTGAAATGTTGTTGCGCATTTTACAAGATGAGACAACTGATCAAAGCACAATCGTTATTGATTTAACTCAGATTTCACTGATCCACGATGTGGGTAAACGTATGTTCTTAGAAGGTGTAGATCGTCTGATTGATGATGGCCATACCCTTGTTTTAGTGGACCCTGAACAACGATTAGATCATGCCAGAACAGCGAAAGATCGTGAGTTGCATGTCTACCACGATTTTGATGATTTGCTCGAAAAGCATGAGATTCGCACTAAAAAAAAGACTTATAGCGACATCGCGGCACTTCTAAATTGCTGAGGTGTTTTTCCTAGGTGTCGCTTAAACATCGCACTGAACGCGCTGGGGTTTGTGTACCCCAGCGACTCTGAAACTTGAGCAATAGATTCACCATTCGCAATTTTACTTAACGCAAGTGCAATATGCATTTGCTGGACCCATGCCCGATACGATAGCCCTGTTTCTTTTTGGAACATGCGCATTAGGGTTCTAGAACTCGCACCAATCTCGTCAGCCCAATCTGTTAAGTCTTTTGAATGGTCAGGAGTATGTAATAACTCTTGGCAAATTTTTAATAACCGTTTGTCTTTCGGCCAAGGAATCTGGATAGGCAATAAATTGGCACGATGAATTTCTTCAAAAATCAAAATTTGTAAAGAACGGGAAAGTTCTTGAGATGTCGCTGTATTTGGCGTGTCTTCTCGCTCAATTTCATTTAAACGAATCAAAAGCTCATGCAACAAGTTGCTTACTCGAATAATAAAGCAATGCTGACCCATTAGAGCGGCTGCATTTACTTCAACCAATGCCGTATTTAACTTTACGTGACTCAGTGAAATCACGCTGTGCTCTACATTTGCTGGAATCCATAACGCACACATCGGCGGCACAATCCACACATGATTGGGCGTAAACACCTGAATGTTCCCTGTTGATGCATACAGAAACTGCGCACGTGTATGTGTGTGTGTAGGCGTGATTTCTCGGTAAGAATGCTCAGAAGATAGCCCAATCACAAGTTCAGACAAATCAGACTGAATAAGAGAATCAGACATAAACTATCCTAAAAATTGTCACTTATACGATGATTATTGGAAGATAACTTTATAAGCGACAATTTACAATAAGCATCTTACTTAGAATATTGGAGTTTTTCAGGTATGACGTCTTCAATACAATTGAAAGATGGTATTGCCAATACCGTTGCAAATGATCAGCCTCAAGGAATGATTATTAAAATTGTAGGCGCCGTGGCGGTCGCACATTTACTGAATGATTTGATTCAAGCAGTGCTACCTGCTATTTATCCAATGCTAAAAGCAAACTTTTCGCTGAGTTTTGCTCAAGTTGGCCTGATTTCATTTGTATATCAAATTACAGGTTCACTGCTTCAGCCTTGGATTGGACTTTATACCGATAAACATCCAAAACCGTATCTTCTACCGCTTGGAATGATGGTCACGTTCTGCGGGATTATCTTGTTAGCATTTTCACCAAGCTTTACAGTGTTGTTATGTGCATCTGCACTTATTGGAGTAGGCTCTGCAACTTTTCACCCTGAAGCTTCACGGGTGGCACGAATGGCATCGGGTGGGCGCTTCGGTACAGCACAGTCGACTTTTCAGGTAGGCGGAAATACAGGTACTGCCATTGGCCCTTTATTAGCGGCATTACTGATTGTACCGTTTGGGCAGCATGCAGTTGCGGGCTTAGTGATATTTGCACTTTTAGCGATTTGGGTTTTATTTGGCGTAAGCCGCTGGACAGTGAGTCATGCTAAAAATCAGGTGGCTGCGCGTGCAAACCAAGCACAAAGTAAATTGCATGGCCGTAAGCTGATTATTGCCTTGAGCACAATTAGTTTATTGATGTTTGCTAAATTTACCTACATTGCCAGCATTAGTAACTACTTTACTTTTTATCTTATTCAAAAGTTCCATATCAGCATCCAGACCGCTCAATTGCATTTGTTTGCATTCTTGGCTGCTGTTGCTTTAGGTACATTTGCGGGTGGCCCAATTGGTGACAAAATTGGCCGTAAAGCAGTTATTTGGGTTTCATTTATTGGTATGGCGCCGTTCGCATTAATGATGCCGTATGCAAACTTATTCTGGACCACAGTTTTCTCAATTATTGCAGGCTTGGTGTTGTCATCGGCCTTTGCAGCGATGGTAGTGTATGCACAAGAAGCTGTTCCAGGCCGTGTGGGTATGATTGCCGGTTTAATGTTTGGACTCATGTTCGGGGTAAGTGGTATTGCCGCAGCAGGCTTAGGACATTTAGCCGATATTAACGGCATTGAATGGGTATTTGGTTTATGTTCATTCTTGCCATTACTTGGGTTTGCCACCGCATTTTTACCAAACACAAAAGTTAAATAAATGAAAAGACTCTCAGTCATATTCGGCTGAGAGTCTTTTTAAATAACGTTAGTTCTAATTAAAAAGACTATTTCTGAATACCAAACTTAAATACGGTGACACTGTTATAAGTTTGATTTGGGTTCAAACGTGTAGAAGGGAAAGTTGGTTGATTCGGGCTATCTGGAAAGTGCTGCGTTTCTAATGCCAGCGCGTCTGCCTGTCGATAAAGCACCCCATTTGCGCCAACAATATTTCCTAATAAATGATTCGCTGTATACATTTGAATACTTGGTTCAGTGGTTAAGACTTGCAATGTCCGTTTAGATTTTGGGTCAAAAACATGAGCTGCAAGATTTAATTTCCCTTGAGTCTTTTGATTAATTACCCAAGTTTGGTCATAGCCATATCCATAGGCCAATTGCTGATTATTCGCTCGAATATCTTTCACAATCGCCTTAGGCGTCCGAAAATCAAAAGGTGTACCTGCAACCGAAGCTATTTCACCTGTTGGTAAAGAGTTTTGATCGGTTACCAATATACGGTCTGCATTGAGTTGTACCACATGATCTAGTACACCATAAGGGTTATTGCCAGCGCCTGACAAATTGAAATAACTGTGGTTGGTTAGATTGACGACTGTAGGCTGATCAGTTTTGGCCTTATATTCAATTTGGAATTCATTTCGATCTGAAAGACTGTAGATCACTTCTACATCTAATTTTCCGGGAAAACCTTGATCTCCATTTGGACTAGTTAACTTCAGAGAAGCTTTAACGGTTTCACCTTTAGAAACGAGGGGCTTAACTTGCCAAATACGTTTATCAAAACCCGGATTACCGCTATGCAATGAATTCGGTCCATTATTCTTTTCAAGATTATACGTTTTTCCATCTAAGCTAAATTTAGCATTACCAATACGGTTAGCATAACGACCAATTAATCCGCCAAAATGAATCCCTTCCTTGGTATCAGTGACTTCATAGCCTTTTAGATCATCAAAGCCCAAAACGATATTGTTTTTTTTACCTTGTGCATCGGGAGTCAAAATCTGTGTAATTACACCACCGAAACTGATAAATGATACGGAGATACCATTGTTATTACTCATGGTGTATAGATCAACTTTTTGACCGTCTTGAGTTGTACCATATGGCTTTACATTTAATGTTGCTGCATTTGCAAGTTGTGCAAAGCTATAAATCGTAACACCTAAAATTGCTAATTTTTTCATGCTTATACTCTATCTTGTAATAGTTGGACTGGATGAATATAAGATTGATTTTTCATCTTTTTAAAGAAGTTTTTATTATAGATAGTGTTAATAACAATGGAGCTGTTAATGCTAAATATTGAAAAAACTGGTTCAATTTACGCTTATAAAGAAATTAATCTTATGAGCAAAATTCGACGGTAAGTTATTTTTATGAATCATCCCGACTCGGTTTTAAAATTTTCACTTGGTCTAAATAGTCTCTCGTTTGATGTAGACAGCCAACACATTCACCTTGAGCAGGGCTTAGGTTTTGTTAATTCAAAAAGTATTCGTCATGGCATTGTTGATGAGCTTGCTATCGAAAAGATGATTTATCTTATTGAGGAAATCATCGAGTCTCAGCCACTTAGAAATTTAAATATAAGTAGTGTAGCTGTTACGTCTGATGCTGCTATGACACAACTCAGTGATTTATTTTTTAGTACTAGAAAGCAAATCAGCCGTATCGAGCTTGAGCATGGATTCAATGATTTTATTGAGCGTTTAAGCTACTACACAAGCCAAGTAGCTCCAGATCAGCTTTATGTTTTTACCTACTTTGTATTTGTTCGAGAGATGATGCATCACTTAAGAGTTGAGGAAATTCAAATCGTTTAAGAAATGACTTTCTCAATCTGCCAACTCATCATGAATCCAGTTTAAAAATAGCTCAATTTTAGGAATAAATTGATGTGTTCGCGGATACACCAAATGATGAGCAGAAATAGGAATTGATAGCTCATCTGCGAAAACTCTAACCAACTTTCCAGATTCTAAGTAATTTTGAGTGAGTAAATTACTTTCCAAAACAAATCCTAGTCCGTGTGTGGCTGCCTCAAGTGACATATAAGAGCGGTCAAAACTCAAAGTGTAGGGAAACTCAGGAATACTTAGACCCTGATGGGCAAACCATTGTGGCCAAGTAACCAAGGTTGAGCGCGATAAAATCAGTTCTTTTTTTAATAAATCTTGAGGTTTATTTACTGGACTACGTTCAAGTAGTTTGGGGGATGCAAGTACTTCTAGCTTTTCATTACGAATCGTTCTGATTTCTACGCCTGTCCAGTTGGGCAAACCATGACGGATATCAATGTCAATCTTGTCACGGGTAAAGTGCAAATTTTCATATGAACATGACAAGTTGACCTGAATCATTGGGAACTTTTCTTTAAATGATTCAAGGCGTGGCAATAACCAAAGCAAACCAAAACTTGGAGATGAATGAATGTATAAACTGTCTTTCGGGCTTTTATCGGCAGCTTTTTCAGTGGCTAACATCAGGTTATGCAAAATGGTCGTGACATCTTGAAAATAGCGTTCGCCAGAAGGAGTCAGCGTCACACCACGGGCACCACGAATAAATAAACTCTGCCCAATCATTTCTTCAAGCTTAGCAATTTGGTGACTCACTGCTGATGGCGTGAGATTTAAATTCTCGGCTGCCTTGGCAACATTGCCGAAACGGGCGGTTTGTTCAAAAGCCTGTAATGTTTTAATTGAAGGCATCTGATTGAAATTGTTTTCACTGCTATCCATGAAATGATCCGTTTTTATCCCTAAAAGTTATTTAAAAATAGCATAGGCATGAATTTTTTTCATGCCTTGTTGAATTCGAGCTGATTGCTGGTCTTGGTAAAAAAAGAGATTCTAAGTCAGAACTCAGGATATAAAGCGTAAAAGAGGATTGAACATGTTACTACAAGGAAAAGTGGCATTAATTACCGGTGCAGCATCAGAACGTGGAATTGGGCGAGCAACTGCAGAAATCTTTGCACAACAAGGTGCTAAAGTCATTATTGTTGATTTAGATCTTACTCAAAGCCAAAACGCGGCAAAGGCAATTGGTGAAGGACATTTAGGTCTTGCTGCAAATGTTGCAAATGAAGAACAGGTCAAAGCAGCTGTTGAACAAGCACTACAGCACTACGGCAAGATTGATATTTTAATTAACAATGCAGGGATTACTCAGCCAGTTAAAACACTCGATATTCAGCGCAATGACTATGACCGTATTTTAGATGTTAGCCTGCGCGGAACACTGATTATGTCTCAAGCTGTTATTCCATCCATGAAAGCAAATGGTGGTGGAAGCATTGTGTGCTTATCTTCAGTTTCAGCGCAACGCGGCGGTGGTATTTTTGGCGGGCCACATTATAGCGCTGCCAAAGCAGGGGTATTAGGTCTGGCAAAAGCGATGGCTCGTGAGTTTGGTCCCGACCAAATTCGTGTAAATTCACTTACTCCGGGTCTAATCCATACTGATATTACTGGCGGTTTAATGAATGATGACCGCCGTCACGACATTCTTGCTGGTATTCCACTAGGGCGTTTAGGCAAAGCGCAAGACGTTGCAAATGCAGCATTATTTTTGGCAAGTGATCTGTCAGCTTACTTAACTGGCGTAACACTCGATGTAAATGGTGGCATGCTGATTCATTAAGGCTTGTCATTTAAAAACTAAAAATAGAATGATGGTCACAAGAGGATACTGTGGCCAAATGTAAAGGGATTCGCATGATGGATACAGTATTTTCATCTGAAGTAGATACGGTGGTTCGTAAATCTGCCTATCGAAAAATTGCATTTCGGCTCATGCCATTTTTAATGCTTTGTTATTTTTGTGCCTATTTAGATCGAGTAAATGTGGGTTTTGCCAAGCTCCAGATGATGAGCGATTTACAGTTTAGTGAAGCTGTATATGGGTTAGGCGCAGGGATTTTCTTTATTGGTTATTTTCTTTGTGAAGTACCAAGCAACATCGTACTCCATAAGGTAGGGGCAAGACGTTGGATTGCCCGTATCATGATTACTTGGGGCATTTTGTCAGGTTGTTTTGCCTTTGTTCAAACCGAATGGCAATTTTACACCTTACGTTTTCTGCTCGGTGTTGCTGAAGCTGGTTTGGCTCCGGGCTTGTTGCTTTACCTCACTTATTGGTTCCCGTCTTACCGCCGTGCACGTATGACAGTTCTTTGGTTTATCGCGATTCCAATTTCGGGAATGATTGGTGGGCCACTTTCAGGCTTAATCATGGACCGAATGAGCGGTGTACATGGTTGGTTTGGCTGGCAGTGGATGTTTCTTATTGAAGCCATTCCTACTGTACTTGTTGGCCTATTGGTACTCGCTGTTTTAAAAGATTCAGTTCAAGACGCCAACTGGTTAACCCAAGATGAAAAAAACTTGGTGAAGCAAGAGCTTGCTCAAGATAACCAGCACAAAGAAGGTCATGCGAGCGTTAAAGAGTTTGTCGCAGATAAACGCTTATGGTTACTGGCGGGCATCTATTTTTGTGTAGTGATGGGCCAATACGCTATTACCTTTTGGCTACCAACTCTTATTCGCAACTCAGGCATTAGTGACAACTGGCATATCGGTTTGCTCACCAGCCTGCCTTATATGTGTGCCATTGTGGTAATGATTTTGGCAGGGCGTAGCGGTGATCATTTTCAAGAACGCCGCTGGCACTTAATTATCCCGATGTGTGCAGGCGCTATAGCACTCACATTTGCGACCTTATTCGCTTCAAATCTAACGCTCTCTTTAATTTGCCTTTGCATCGCAGCTTCAGGTGTGCTGACGGCATCTTCTTTATTCTGGATGTTACCGACCAACTTTTTAGGTGGTGTTTCCGCAGCGGCAGGTATTGCCGCAGTTAATAGCTTCGCCAACCTCGCAGGCTTCTGCTCGCCTTATTTAATTGGTTGGATCACCACCAACACTGGTTCAAATGCAATCGGCATGTTCTTAATCACAGCAGTATTAATTTTCGGTGCCAGTCTGGTTCTGCGTGTTCCAGCAAAACTGGTCAATCGTTAATAAGGAAATAGTAAATGACAATGTTAAATGTTGATAAAGCAGGCCAAATTGCCGAGTTGCAACAACGTGCCTACCACATTCGCCAACATGCTTTACGTATGGGGCAAGTACAAGGTCAAGGTTATGTCGGACAAGCTTTAGGTGCCGCAGATCTACTGGCCGTATCTTATTTCCATGCAATGAAATATCAGCCAGAAAACCCTGAGTGGGAAGGCCGTGACCGTTTTTATCTTTCTATTGGGCACTATGCGATTGCACTTTATGCAGCCTTAATTGAAGCAAAAATTATCCCGCTTGAAGAACTTGAAACTTATGGAGCTGATGACAGTCGTCTACCAATGTCGGGCATGGCTTCATATACACCAGGTATGGAAATTACAGGTGGCTCATTGGGGCACGGCCTTGGAATAGCAGTCGGTGCATGTCTAGGACTGAAACAGAAAAAGTCGGATGCTTTTGTCTATAACTTATTGTCCGATGGTGAGTTAAATGAAGGCTCAACATGGGAAGCCGTAATGTCTGCTTCTCATTGGAAACTAGATAACTTGATTGCGATTATTGATGTGAATAATCAGCAGGCAGATGGGCACTCCAGCGAAATTTTAGCGTTTGAGCCCATTGTAGACCGTTGGCAGTCATTTGGTTGGTACACCCAACGCGTAGATGGCAATGACGTGGAAGCTTTACTTAAGGCATTCGACCAAGCACGAAACCATGAGGGAACATGCCCACGTGTCATTATTTGTGACACCAAGATGGGTAAGGGCGTGTCGTTCTTGGAAAGCCGCGAAAAAACTCACTTCATTCGTGTTGATGAACATGAATGGGATGACGCTTTAAATATTTTGACCCACTACGGACAGTAAGGAATACACCATGAGCCAGTTAGCCAATCCTCCTAAGAAAAAACTAACCACTTCGGCAATGATTGCTTCTATTGCTGCCGAGGGACAACCGACCAAACCTGCACCATTCGGACATGCACTGAATGCCTTGGCAAACGAGCGTGACGATATTGTGGGGTTGTCAGCAGATTTATCCAAATACACTGACCTACATATTTTTGCTAAAGAAAATCCAGACAAATTTTTCCAAATGGGTATGGCAGAACAACTTTTGATGAGTGCAGCAGCAGGACTTGCTCGTGAAGGATTTGTTCCTTTTGCAACAACTTATGCCGTATTTGCATCACGCCGTGCCTACGATTTTATTTGTATGGCAATTGCGGAAGATAACCTGAATGTCAAAATTGTAGCAGCTCTTCCGGGATTAACCACAGGCTACGGCCCAAGTCATCAGGCAACGGATGATATTGCGATTTTTCGTGCAATGCCGAACCTCATGATCATTGACCCTTGTGATGCCTTGGAAATCGAACAAGCGATTCCTCAAATTGCTGCTCATAATGGCCCTGTATATATGCGTCTATTGCGTGGGCAGGTTCCATTAGTACTCGATAAATACAATTACCAGTTTAAATTGGGTAAGGCACAGGTGATTAAACAGGGTAAGGACTTACTCATTATTTCGACTGGCTTATTGACCATGCGTGCACTTGAGGCAGCCGAAGAGCTTGAAAAAGAGGGCATTGAGGTTTCAGTGTTGCATGTACCGACCATTAAACCTTTAGATGAACAAACCATTTTGGATGAAGTCGCCAAAGGTGGCCGACCTGTTTTAACTGCCGAAAATCACTCAGTCATTGGTGGTTTAGGTGAAGCTGTCGGCTCATTACTTCTAAGAAATGGTCAACATCCTCGTTTCGATATGATTGGTTTGCCAGATGCATTTTTAGATGCAGGGGCATTACCCACTTTGCATGATCGATATGGCATCTCAACTGAGACAGTTAAAGAGAAGATTAAGGTACATTTGAAGTAAAAAGATTAAATTTTCAAATTGAAAAGGGCGTGATGGAATTTCCTTCACGCCCTCTTTTTTAAACAGGGTTATTTAATAACTTAAGCAATCGAATCATCTAAATTCGGTCCTAACCAACGCTTCGCTTCATCCAGTGTCCAACCTTTACGTTTTGCATAATCTTCAAGTTGGTCTTGAGAGATTTTACCTACGTTAAAGTATTCACTTTGTGGATGAGAATAATAGAAACCACTTACAGAAGATGGTGGCATCATTGCAAAGTGTTCAGTCAGTTTAGTACCAATTTTGTTGGTAGAGTCTAACCAGTCGAACAACACTGCTTTTTCAGAGTGCTCTGGGCAAGCAGGGTAACCTGGTGCAGGGCGAATACCGACATATTTCTCTTTAATCAGTTCTTCATTGCTGAGCTGTTCATCCGCTTTATAGCCCCAGAACTCTTTACGAATACGTTCATGTAAATGTTCTGCAAAAGCTTCGGCAAAACGGTCAGCTAGTGATTGAACTAAAATTGCAGAGTAGTCATCACCTTTGGCTTTGTATTCATTTGCCAATTCTTCTGCACCAAAAATCGATACAGTGAATCCGCCTAAGTAGTCCTGTTGTTCACGGTCAGCGCGAATGTAATCTGCCAAAGACAAGTTTGGTTTACCCGTCACTTTGTCAGATTGTTGACGTAAGTGTTCAAAAGTATGCGTAACATTTTGACCCGCTTCATCAAATACGCTGACGGTGTCCGCATCAGTGCGCTGAGCGGGGAACATACCAAATACAGCACGTGCATCAAAAAGGTTGTTGTCGATAATATCTTTCAACATTGCTTGAGCTTGGTTGTACAAATCTGTTGCAGCTTCACCAACCACTTCATCTTCTAAAATTTTCGGGAATTTACCCGCCAAGCTCCAAGAAATAAAGAATGGTGTCCAGTCAAAATATTCTACGAGTGTAGCAAGTGGGTAGTTCGTTAAAACTTGTGTTCCCAAAAGATTTGGTTTTGGTGGTACATAGCTTTCGTCAATTTTAAAACCGTTTTCAACTGACTCGCTATAAGTCAATTTGGCAGCTTTCGGCTGTTTGTTGGCTAAGCGCTCACGAATTTTGACATATTCAGCACGGTGCTCTGCAATAAAGTTTCCACGCATTTCTTTCGAAAGGAGGGTCGTTGCAACACCTACAGCACGCGAAGCATCGGCAACATAAATCACCGCATCGTTTTGATACTGAGGATCAATTTTTACTGCTGTGTGTGCTTTTGAAGTTGTTGCGCCACCAATTAATAAAGGAATGTTAAAGCCTTTACGTTGCATTTCTTTCGCAACGAATACCATCTCATCTAAAGACGGTGTGATCAGACCTGACAAACCGATGATGTCACATTTCTCATCAATTGCAGTTTGCAGGATTTTCTCGCAAGGCACCATCACGCCAAGGTCAACAATGTCGTAACCATTACAGCCCAGTACAACACCCACAATATTTTTACCAATATCGTGCACGTCGCCCTTAACCGTTGCCATCAGGACTTTACCTTTAGATTGGCTACCTGTTTTTTCAGCTTCAATGTACGGGTTGAGCCAAGCCACAGCTTGCTTCATAACACGTGCAGATTTCACAACCTGTGGTAAGAACATTTTGCCTGAACCGAACAAGTCACCAACAACGTTCATACCATCCATTAAAGCGCCTTCGATTACATCTAAAGGACGTTTGGCTTTTAGACGGGCTTCTTCGGTATCTTCATCGATGTATGTGGTAATACCTTTGACTAATGCGTATTCAAGACGTTTTTCTACAGGTTCGTTACGCCATTCAAGGTTTTCTGCTTCGCGTTGAGCACCACTATGTCCACGGAACTTTTCAGCCACTTCAAGTAGTTTTTCGGTCGCAAGTTGACCAGATTCACCTTGGTTCTGGTTTAAAACAACATCTTCAACTGCATCTTTGAGTTCTTTTGGAATATCGTCATAAATGGCCATTTGACCAGCATTTACAATACCCATAGTCATGCCTTGTTTAATGGCATGGTACAAGAACACAGAGTGAATCGCTTCACGAACAGGCTCATTTCCACGGAACGAGAACGAAACGTTCGATACACCGCCAGAAATCATGGCATGAGGTAAGTTCTGTTTAATCCAACCTGTGGCTTCAATAAAATCGACGCCATAGTTATTGTGTTCTTCAATACCAGTTGCCACCGCAAACACGTTCGGGTCAAAAATAATATCTTCAGCAGGGAAGCCTACATCGTTAACCAAAACGTCATAAGAACGTTTACAGATTTCGCGTTTACGCTCAGCAGTGTCGGCCTGACCAGTTTCATCAAAGGCCATCACAATAATTGCAGCACCATATTGTCGACACAGGCGAGCTTTTTCGACAAACTCGTCATAACCTTCTTTTAACGAAATCGAGTTAACAACAGGTTTACCTTGTACACATTTTAAGCCTGCTTCAATGATTTCCCATTTTGATGAGTCAATCATGATTGGCACACGTGAAATATCTGGCTCAGATGCCACAAGGTTTAGGAAATGTACCATCGCATTTTGCGAATCGAGCATCCCTTCATCCATATTAATGTCGATAATCTGAGCACCAGCTTCCACTTGTTGCTGTGCAACTTCTAAAGCTTCGGCAAAGTTTTCTTCACGAATTAAGCGTAAGAATTTTTTTGAACCAGTAACGTTAGTACGTTCACCCACGTTAACGAACAATGAGTCATCATAAATATTAAATGGTTCTAAACCACTTAAGCGGCAAGCTGGCTTAGTTTCAGGAATTTGACGTGGTGCAATGTCTTTTACAGCATTTGCAATAGCACGAATATGGTCTGGTGTCGTACCACAGCAACCGCCGGTAATATTGATTAAACCACTTTCTGCAAATTCTTTTAAGAAGGCAGCAGTTTGTTCTGGTGTTTCATCATATTCACCAAAAGCGTTTGGTAAACCAGCATTTGGATGAGCAGAAATGAACGTATCAGCAACATCAGATACGGTTTTAACGTGAGGGCGCATCGCATCTGCACCAAGGGCACAGTTGAAACCAATTGAAAGTAAGTCACCATGACGTACAGAGTTCCAGAACGCTTCGGCAGTTTGACCTGTTAAGGTACGACCTGAGGCATCGGTAATGGTCCCTGAAATCATGAGTGGTAATTCATGACCAATTTGCTTAAAGACTTCTTTCACCGCAAAAATTGCAGCTTTACAGTTTAATGTATCAAAAACGGTTTCAATCAGAATGATATCTGCACCGCCTTCAATCAGCGCATGAGTTGCCTCAATATAGTTTTCTTTTAGTTCATCAAAAGTAATGTTACGAAAAGCAGGGTCATTTACATTCGGTGAAATTGAACAGGTACGCGATGTTGGACCGAGTACACCTGCCACAAAACGCGGTTTATCTGGAGTTGAATATTTTTCACAAGCTGCTTTAGCTAAACGTGCTGCTTCACGGTTAATCTCTGAAACAAGATCTTCCATGTGGTAGTCAGACATTGAAACACGCGTGCCGTTAAAGCTGTTGGTTTCAATAATGTCTGCGCCTGCATCAAGATAAGCTTCATGAATACCTTGAATGATTTCGGGTTGAGTTAGCACAAGAAGGTCATTGTTACCTTTTAAGTCATGTGCCCAATCGGCAAAACGCTCACCACGGTAGTCGGCTTCTTCTAGTTTATGGCGTTGAATCATGGTACCCATCGCACCATCAATAATCAGAATGCGTTTGGCAAGAAGCGCTTTTAGGGTGGCAAGCGTGGACATAGAAAACCCCGATATTGTACAAATTTAAAAATGCGGCGCTATTGTAACAGAATAGTTGCGCATTTGATGAGCTATAACGACCCATCATTCACTTGTAATAGATTCATTAGAAAAACGGCTTTTATGACAAATGAAGACTGTTTTTTCATCAAATATTCATAAAATGATCATGATATTGAAATATTTCATCTCCAATATTCCGTTTTATGACAATTGTGCTGTTTAAAAAACAAGCATTCGAGTGATTTTTTATATATTTTTGCTTTAAAAATAGTCATAAATAAGGAAGATGTAAAGTGATTTAAATTATTGTATTTTAATAAAAAAATAAATTTTATAGAGGAAAGGTGCATCAAATGAGGTCAAAATATGAAAAATTGACTTCATCAGGCGCTGCTTTGTCATATAATTGTCATAATTTAATTTAAGAATACAGAGGATTTTTTTATCCTCTTACCGTCTGCATGAATTCTAATCTACCCCCTGTTTCGGATTCAAAACTTGCGGCAAACCTGCAAGTCAAATCGACGAATGTGCATGTCCCGACACCTAAGTTTTTTATGCCGGTGTTTCTGACGATTATTGTTGCAACACTTATTTATATTGGATTTCAGGTGAGTGCTGATTTAGCACATGTACCACCTTTGAGTCTTTATTCGGTTATCCTTTTATCTACTGCACTCTTGATTGCTTTAGGCTTTGAGTTTGTAAATGGCTTCCACGATACTGCAAATGCAGTGGCAACAGTGATTTACACCAATGCTTTACCTGCACCAGTTGCAGTCATGTGGGCAGGTTTTTGTAATTTTCTTGGGGTAATGGTTGCAAGCGGCGCAGTCGCTTACGGCATTATTGCATTGTTGCCTGTTGAACTGATTATGAACATGGGTAGCGGTGCAGGCTTCGCAATGGTTTTTGCGCTCCTTATTGCTGCAATTCTCTGGAACTTAGGTACTTGGTTCTTGGGTATTCCTGCTTCTAGTTCTCATACCTTGATTGGTTCAATCTTGGGTGTGGGCATTATGAACCATCTGTTGAGTGCATCGACTGGCGTAACCACCAGTGGTGTTGATATGGATCAGGTGATTAAAGTCGGTAAGGCATTATTATTTTCGCCTTTAATTGGTTTTGCTTTTGCAGCGATTGTTTTCTTGTTGGTTAAAACTGTTTTTAAACGCCAATTAGAATTATTCCAACCGCCAGAAGGTAATAAACCACCACCAGCAATCATTCGTGCAATTTTAATCTTTACCTGTACAGGTGTAAGTTTTGCACATGGTTCTAATGACGGTCAAAAAGGTATGGGTCTCATCATGCTGATTTTGGTTGGTCTGGTGCCGTTGGCTTATTCATTAAATAAAAACCTTGATACACAACAAGTTCAATCATTCCATCAGCTTTCTTCTCAAACTGCCGTATTTTTGAATCAAAATCAGCCAGAATTAACCGATGAAAAAGCGCGTGTTATTCTGACTAAATATATTCAAACTAAAGAGCAAACTCCAGAAGTAGTGCCTGCATTGGCAAGCATGACTGACCACTTGGGTGAGCGAGTTTCTAGCTATAACAACTTAAAAGACATTCCAGAAGCTGCAATTAGCGAAATTCGTAATGACATGTATTTAAGTACAACCTCGTTTAAGCGTTTGGATAAAGCGAATGCATTACCAAAAATGGATCAGTCACAAGAAAAACTTGTGAAAGAATACCGTAGTAGCTTAGATTCATTCTTACAATACATTCCAACTTGGGTGAAAGTAGCAGTTGCTTTGGCACTTGGCTTAGGCACCATGGTAGGTTGGAAACGTATTGTTGTGACTGTAGGTGAGCGTATTGGTAAGCATCATATGACTTATGGTCAGGGGATGTCTGCTGAGCTTGTAGCAATGAGTACAATTGCTGCTGCTGATGGTTTAGGTATGCCTGTTTCAACAACACATGTTTTAAATAGTGCTGTTGCAGGTACCATGGTCGCGAATAGATCAGGCTTAAACTTCAATACAGTTAAAACAATTTTATCTGCATGGGTATTTACACTTCCTGCAACAATCTGTTTATCAGGCGGTTTGTACTGGTTATTCTTACAGTTTGTATAAAAGCATTTAAAACATTAAAGCCACTGTACACAGTGGCTTTTTTATTTGTTTCTTTTTTAAGTTCAGTCTATTTTCATGTACATTCAATTATAAATTAACAAGTCGTTATATAGCATCAAGCAGCTTTAAAAGCTGGGCTTAAAACTTTGATATCAGGATAGATTATGGATGCGGTTCAAATAGATCAGCTAAAACAGCAATTTCCACTTATTGAGACACTGCAAGCCTATCAAGAGATATTTTGGTTTACACCTCATCGCTATCCTTTAATAGAAGCTTTAGAAAAAGTTGGACTCACAGCAGACGATGTAAGTGACGCGGAAGCAAGGCTAGCGCGTTTTGCGCCTTATTTAGCAAAAGTGTTTCCTGAAACTCAAGCACAACATGGAAAAATTGAATCAGATATCGTTGAAATTCCGAAAATGCAGCAAGCACTTTCTTCAACACAAAAAGTGCAACTGAGTGGAGCATTCTGGCTAAAAAAAGATAGTCATTTACCTATTTCTGGTTCAATTAAAGCGCGTGGTGGTATTTATGAAGTCTTGGCTCACGCTGAAAAATTGGCTATTGAGGCAGGGCTTCTCAAGTTTGAAGACGATTACACTAAACTCGACCAAGACGCATTTCGAACGTTTTTTTCTAAGTATCAAATTGCAGTAGGTTCTACAGGTAACTTAGGGCTTTCTATTGGCATTATGAGCGCCAAACTGGGTTTTAGAGTCACAGTCCACATGTCGGCTGATGCGAGACAGTGGAAGAAAGACAAACTACGTTCACTAGGCGTCAATGTTGTGGAATATGCCAGTGACTATGGCGTAGCGGTTGAAGAGGGAAGAAAAGCCGCAGAGCAAGACCCACACTGTTTTTTCATTGATGATGAAAACTCAAAAACATTATTTTTAGGCTATGCAGTTGCAGGAATACGCCTAAAACAGCAATTTAAGCAAAAACAGATTAAAGTTGATGCTGAGCATCCCTTATTTGTTTATTTGCCGTGTGGCGTCGGTGGTGGCCCAGGTGGGGTGAGTTTTGGGTTAAAACTGGCTTTTGGTGAGCACGTACATTGTATTTTTGCTGAACCCACACATTCGCCTTGCATGTTACTTGGTGTCCACACAGGCTTGCATGATCAGATTTCAGTAAATGACATTGGCCTCGATAACGTAACCGCCGCAGATGGACTTGCAGTAGGGCGTGCTTCAGGTTTTGTTGGGCGTGCTATGCAACAGTTAATTGATGGCTATTACACCATTCACGATGAACGTTTGTATGAACTCATAGCACTTCTAAATCAAACTGAAAATATTCAGCTTGAGCCTTCAGCAGTGGCAGGAATGATGGGGCCATATTATGTTCAGACGAGTCCTGATTATTTGGCTTTACATCAACTATCAGCTGATAAATTAAAACAGGCAAATCATGTGGTATGGGCGACAGGAGGCGGTATGGTGCCACCTGATGAAATGCAAAAATATCTATCACACTTTCAAAATAAATAGAAAAACTCAGAAAAAAGCCCAATTCTAGAATTGGGCTTTAATCAAATTATTTTCTAGATGATTTTCCAAAAGGTAGTTTTTCGGTTGCAAAGCCATAGATCGCAGCAAAAGGCAGGGCAGTTCTTGCTAAATAAGCAACACGCCATAAGCCGCCGTGATTAGCACCTTCCATCATGAGTTCAAGCGGATGGTCTAGTTCAGTTTCAGGATTTGCCACAGAAGACTCATTTCTTAAGTCATGAATCCAGAGTGCCGCCATAATGGCATTGGTCGTTTCAGGGCTAAATGCTTCTACATCAAAAAGCTCTGCACCATTAAAAGCTGCTTTCAATAATGGATTTTTAGTCACAGAGTGAGTCGTTGTAGATGGAGCAATATTAATACTTACGTGTTGCCCTTGATGACGGGCCAAAATAGCACGCCATTGTTGAATGCGTTTTGCCAAAGCATAGTTTGGGCCTTGTTCAACCACTAGACAGTCGGCAATACCATAAGTTTTTCCATTTTCACAATCAATCAGGTCTTGATATGGCGCTTGGAAAAAACGATTTAAGGAAAGTGTAGAAACACCTTTCACCGCCATTTTTTGTAGTTTTGTGCGTGATTTAAATTTTTGTTGTGCAGCTTTTGCTACTTCTTTAGGAACTGCATAAACATCGGTTGGCGTACACATAAACATAAGGCTCGTATCAGACTTATGCTCGCTCACATATTGCATAATGCTATCCATTGCCATGGATACACGAACATGCTTTTCACCATCTAAATAGGCGATTGCGGCCAAATCTAACTTTTGTGGAAACTGAACTAGCCACTGTGCAATTTCTGGTAATTGAGTCAATAAATTTGCACCCAATTTATCTCTTAATTCAGAAACTTTTGCTGATGAATCAACTTGTTCAACGCTTGGAGCAATCAGAGTTGCGTTTCCTTTTTGAATCGTATGTAAAATTTTGCCCCAGACACGTGGGTTTGGTAAGTCGACAGCAATAATATTTGCTTTCCACTTCGCTAACCAAGGTAGAGGACCAGCTTCTGAAGCCGCACCAAACAACACCATGGTACGGTCAGATAAATCAAACCATTCTGGGTGTGCAGTAGCTTCACGCAAAGCTTTTGCATGACTTGGTTCAATAATACCGGCCTCTTCCCAACTTTGAATTTGGTCTAGTAAGCTTTGTCCACTGAGCTTTTGCCCTTTGTAAGGAACATACCATTCTGGAGCTGCATCACTTTCACCTTTAAGTTTTACTGTATGAAGGGGTGTGGATGAAGCAATATGAACTGCATCTTTTAAAAGATAATGTTTACTATCACGGTAATAGTCAAAAATATGGTGAGCTTTATGCAAACCTTGCTTAGCAATAGTAATTGGGTTGCTACTATTTGAAATTCCTTGCTTAACAAGCGCTTTAAAATAAATAGGGTAGTTTTTTCGCCAGTTTTTTTCATTCAACACTTGTTGCGCGGTTTTATTATCTACAACAGATAAAGCCTCTGATAAAATCTCTTGGCCTGTAAGAGACGTGCTTTGTTTTTTGGTTGAGGCGTGTACTGGAAATTGTAGACCTTCGACTTGACTTGTGCTGGACATAAAATATCTCGTTATACGACTGGGTTAATATACAGATGTATACATTATCTATGCCAATGAAAGGAAACGAGTGGCAATAACTGACAAAATAATATTGATTATTTATGTGATGAAACATGAAAGAGTGATTTATTATGATAAATCCATCTCATTTTGGCCTTAATTTTTTTCACATTTTTAGAACATTTTTATAGACTTACGTTACATAAATGATTATTTTGTATTAAGCAAATACATCAGTTTTAACCTGAAGGTAAAATGTTCAAAATGTATCAATAATACAGATGCAGAAATGATTAAAAACTAGACTTTTTTCTTAAAGGATAAGAGAAGTCAGACGGAATAAGAAAGAATTGGGGTGAAACTAGATAGAAGACAACGTAAGATTGTCTTTTAAAAATCTTGGGGATATGGTGATTTTTTTACACCATAATTTTCTAGTTTCATCCCATCTATTTTTGGGTTGGAACCCACTATTTTTGTACTCAGTTTATCATTTAATCAAACTCTATTTCTTTAACGTAACTTCAAAATTACTTTAAGAATGGAGTGGTTCTAACAGCGTCCTTTTTTAGCTTGTCCTGGTGGGCAAAAGTCTCCCGGATGATTGTGATAAGGTGAATCTGGATCAATCACAATACTACCTTCAGGTGTATGGACTGCACAGGCTGATAGTGACATTGTGAAAATTGCTGCTGCACAAAGAAGTAAAGTTTTCATCTTGTTCTCACTTTTTTATCATTCTCACTTGTACTATAAAAACATTTTGATTATTTTTCGATCTAATTTTGGTTAAAAAACATCTTTAATAAGTCTAATTAAGAAGAAATTAAGGAGACCGTAAAATAGTTCGAAATCCAACATGCGTTGCAGCTAAATCAAAATCCTGAGGGTAGCGACTGCTGTTTCGATAACGCGAACAATAATTTTGAGCACATAGAAAAGATCCGCCTTTAATTACATATTGTGTACTCGCAATTTGCTGTTGTCTTAAATCAGAATAATTTCCCATATGTTGGTCATGGGCACCTTGATACGGTGAAGATGTCCATTCCCATACATTTCCAATCGTATCAAATAGTTTGAAATCGTTTGGCGCAAAACATCCAACGGGTGCCACATCTTTAAAGTGATCTTGATTTAGGTTTTGAAAAGGGAATTCACCTTGCCAGTAATTTGCTTGTGGATGTTGGTGTTTATCGGTAGGCGCTTGATGTAAGGGTGTATCAGTTTTTGAATCGGCTTTAGCTGCATATTCCCATTCTAGTTCCGTTGGTAAATCATGTCCGAGCCAGACTGCATAATGTTCAGCATCGTTTTTACTTACATA
The DNA here is from genome assembly GCF_056156705.1 of Acinetobacter sp. Li1LvA2. NCBI lineage: Bacteria > Pseudomonadati > Pseudomonadota > Gammaproteobacteria > Moraxellales > Moraxellaceae > Acinetobacter > Acinetobacter sp. Li1LvA2. The sequence goes on along the minus strand of NZ_JBSICF010000007.1, from coordinate 120,024 downwards.
TCGCACAGGTTCATTCGGAGTAGCTACTGCACCATTACTGCCATTGGGGGTTTTCCAAGTATACCCTGATTTTAGCTGCCACCATTGCTGTGGATGATGAGGATCTGGTGAGAAAACAGCAGCCTGCTTTTGTTTTTCGGCATCGGTAATATAGTCCGTTGCTTCTACGAAACTTGCAAATTGAGCAACGGTAACTTCAGTCTGATCAATCCAGAATCCTTTGACTTCTCGTTGTTTTTTTCCAAAATTCAGTTCATCTGGATAGGCTTTTTCAGAACCAAAATTAAAATGCCCATCGGCAATTAAAACCATCCCAGCTGTTGGCTGTTTAAGCCAACCTTGAGGTAGTCCTGTGTAGTGTTGACACTTTTCAATAGAGCCCAAGTCGGCTAAAGAATTTGGCTTTTGAGTCGAAGAGGAAGACTCAGAAGTTTTTGAAGATTGGCTACAGCCCGTCATAAAAGACAGGCTGATTGTGATCGCTAAAAATGGTTTTAATCTCATTTGGTGTTATATTCCTGCACACCATTTTTCTCAGTATACTTTTCATAGACCGATAAGAGTTCTTGAACTTTTGCTGGGTAAAGCTGCGCAACATTGTGCTTTTCTCCACGATCAGTGGCAATGTTATATAGCTCCCAAGTTTCTGTACCTAACTCAGGGCGTCCTTGAAGGGCAATTTTCCATTCGCCTTGTTTTGCATATTTACTGCCATGTAATTCATCAGCAAAGCTGAAATTAGCAGGGCGAATGGTAGTGGTTTTATTTTCAAGTAAAGGCTTCCATGAAATCCCTGATGGCGTATTAATGGTTCGACCATTGTATTGGCCTTGAGGTACTGGAATATGAGCATATTCTAATAGGGTTGGGAAAACATCGAGTACAGATGCAAAGCTATGATTGGTTTCTTCTGCTTTTTTCTGGTTCGGTAATTTCACAATAGCAGGGGCAGTCGTTGCACCTTCACCAGCTGTATCTTTCCATAAGTGGAAAGGCGCCGCACTGACCTCGGCCCAACGTGGTCCAATATAGTGATATGAAGTTGGTGTTCCCACATTTGCTACAGAGTTATCAAAACCAGATTCACTACCATATCCGCCACGTACAAAACCTTCTGCGCCATTGTCAGAAACAAAGAAAATTAAAGTATTGTCATAAAGATTATTTTGTTTGAGATATTGAATAATACGGCCTACATTAGCATCGAGGTTTTCTACCATGCCTGCGTAGATTTCCATTTTACGGGCTTCTAGAGCCTTTTGTTCGGCTGTTAACTCATCCCATTTTCCATATTTTTGTGGGGCATTTTGAGTTGCAATTGGTTCTGCTGCCTCAAAGTTTGTAGGGATAATACCAAGCTGTTTTTGCTTAGCAATACGTGCGTTACGTATAGCATCGTAACCGACATCATAAACTCCGCGATATTTTTCACGGTATTCAGCAGGTGCTTGAATTGGCCAGTGAGGCGCCGTATAGGCAGCATAAGCAAAGAACGGTTTGCCACTATTTTTGCCTGAGTCTAAGTAGCTTAGTAATTTATCGGTAAAATAATTTGTCGAGAAAAAGTCATCTGGCAAAGCGGAAACAGGAATAACTTGACCATCTTCTGTATAAGTTGAATTTCGTTTAAATGCACTTGGCGCTTGCTTAAAGTGGTGATCTAGACCTTGTAATAAAGTAAATGAATGATCAAAACCTTTTGCATGTGCATTTGTTTCCGGAGTTAGCCCTAAGTGCCATTTACCGCTGATGTACGTGCGGTAACCATTATCTTTAAGTACTTGAGCGATAGATAAAGAGCGTTCATTTAAATATCCCTCGTAGCCTGGTTGTCCTTTCAAATGTTCTGGTGTGAGTTCAGCCATTGCCCCAATACCAGCTAAATGGTGATCAGTACCAGAAATGAGTTGAGAGCGTGTTGGAGAACAGGTCGGGGCAGTATGATAATCCGTTAAAAGGCGGCCTTCTTGAGCCAAACTATCAATATTAGGGGTATGAATTTCACCACCGAAAGCCCCTAAATCTGAATAGCCTAAGTCATCAGCCATAATAAATAAGATATTCGGTTGCTTAGGTGTGGTTGCTACATTTTCTTGATTATCGTTGTCATTACATCCAGCTAAAGATAAGCTAAATAAAGCAATGGAAAGGCTAGATAAAATTGCTTTGTACTTCATTGTATCATCTGAATTATTAAAAGAATTGGGACGAGTTTAATCAGATGGTTTTTGCAATCAAAACAAAGAAAAGATCAAAGATAATCAGAAAAAAGACTGAGAATTTATAGTGATAAATTAATGAGAAAAAAAGAAAAGCCCACTAAGGACTTTCCTTTGATTTATATTCCTTAGAAAGGAAGGCGTGTAAGTTGGTCTAAGAAATGCGGAATAACTTTTGGTTCAAGTAAAATTGTTACGATGATTCCGTAAGCCGCACCCCATAAATGAGCACTATGGTTAATATGAGTATTACCACGCTTACCAGCCCAAATACTGTATGCCACATATAAAATTGCAAAAATAATAGCGGGTACAGGAATGAAAAATACGAAAATGAGCTTCCACGGCTGGAATAGGATATAAGCAAATAACACTGCCGAAACAGCACCTGAGGCTCCTAGGCTAGCCCAATTCGCATCATTTTTATGCTGTAAATAGCTCGGTAAAATCGCGAAGATTAAGCCACCTAAATAGAACAACACAAAACCCATGTCATAGAAATATTGGCGATAAAAACTTTCAATAATACTGCCAAAGAAAAACAGGGTAATCATGTTGAAAAGTAGATGTGTTCCATCGGCATGGATAAAGCCATGAGTAATGAAGCGATCAATCTGTCCACGTTGCATTGCAGGTGGCCAAAAAATCAGCCGGTTCATCACGTTTTGGTTGCTAAAAGCAATTAAAGAGATAATGACCGTAATAATAATAAGAGTAACTGTATGGTTAAATGGCAAATGCAACATAAGAAATATTTAAAAAATGATCAATACTGGCTCAATAATGCCATTAAAAACTTAAGTTGAAACCCTGTTGTGTATAAATCCGACAAATTTAGTTGATTTTTTTTAAATCCACCTCATCTTCGGTTAATATAAAGGCATCAGCTTGAGGAATATTGTTATGTCGACTGAGAACACCAACACTGCTGTTGCAGAAGAAATTCCAAACCTTTTGATTACACCATCTGCACAAGAGTATTTGCACGATTTATTAACGAAGCAAAATACTCCGGGAATTGGCGTTCGAGTTTTTGTTGAACATCCGGGTACGCCACGTGCAGAATGTTGTATGGCATATAGTGCACCAGAAGAAGTGATCCCAACGGATTATAAACAGGACTATCCTGATTTTCCTGCGTATATTGATGCGCCATCTATTCCTTATCTTTTAGATGCTGTAATCGATTACAACAAGGACCGTTTTGGTGGTCAGCTCACTTTCCGTGCACCAAATTCTAAGGTTCCACGTGTTGGTCCAGATGCTTCGATTGAAGAACGTATTACTTACATTCTTCAAGCAGAAATTAACCCAGGTCTTGCAGGGCATGGCGGAAATTGTAGTTTGGTAGAAGTACAAGATGACCCAGAACACGGTTTAACTGCTGTATTAAAATTTGGTGGTGGTTGCCAAGGCTGTTCGGCAATTGACGTTACCTTGAAACAGGGCGTTGAAACTACTTTAAGAGAGCAGATTCCTGAGCTTCAACGTGTGGTCGACCAAACAGACCATACACAAGCTGAAGGTGCTTATTTCAAATAATTAAATTATTTGAAAAGTAAAATAAAAAAGCCTCGCAATGAGGTTTTTTTATTGTTTGTAATTGAAAATAATTATCACTATTATTTATTTTTATATTTAAATTTGTTACATTTGTTTAAGCAAAACTTAATATTTATTCATAATTTAATCTGTTGGAGCAGGATATGACTAACCGTATTTTCCAGTCTGTACTATCAATTTCAGTACTTACAGTAATGTTTCCTGCGGCTTATGCCGCTGAAAAAGAAAATATTTTAGTTGATTCTTCCAGCGAAAATAAAAAAGGTATTGAGGTCGCGCAATTAGAAAAAATAGTTGTTACAGCAAGTGGTTTTGAACAAGATGTAAAAAAAGCAGCTGCTTCTATTTCAGTTTTAACTCAAGATGAAATTAATAAAAAAGCATATCGTGATGTGACTGATGCCCTTAAAGACGTGCCTGGTGTAGTCGTTACAGGAGGGGGAAGTTCAAGTGATATTAGTATTCGTGGAATGGGAAGTGCTTACACTCTTATTATGGTTGATGGTAAGAAAGTGAATACACGTTCTGTACGACCTAACAGTGATAACTCAGGTATTGAGCAAGGTTGGTTGCCAGGAATTGAAAGTATCGAACGCATTGAAGTTATTCGTGGTCCAATGTCTGGCCTATACGGTTCAGATGCCATGGGCGGTGTGATTAATATTATTACTAAAAAAGTCGCCGATGTATGGAGCAGTTCAGTTAAGTTAGACACAACAATTCAAGAAAATAATAAATCTGGGAATCTTTACCAAGCCAATACTTATGTGTCAGGACCATTAATTAAGAATCTACTTGGATTAAAAGCAAATGGCACTTTTTCACAAAGAGATGAAGACGAAATTATCGGGGGGTATAACAAACAAAAAATTCGTGCAGGAGGAGCAACTTTAAGTCTTACACCAAATGATCAACATACCATTGAACTGGAATATCAGCGTTCTATCCAGAATCGTAATGCAACAATTGGAAAAACAGTTTCACCTGTCCAAACTGGTCGTAATCCACCAGCAGATTCATTAACAGACTATTACCGTACAGAATATAGTTTAACGCACCGTGGTGATATTGGTCCTGTGAAGACCCATTCTTATATTCAACGTGAAGAAAATAAGAACCCTTCTAGAAATATGGAAGCTGTAAATACTACATTCAACACGCTTAACCAGATCACACTAGCAAATCATGCGCTTAGTGTTGGCGGGAGCTATTTAAAAGAAGAGTTAGACGATTTAGGTAACCAGTTGAAGGTTGGTGGATCACAACCTGTTTCTAATTTAGACCGCTATAGCTGGGCGCTATTTGCAGAAGATGCATGGAATATTATTGATCCCTTTACTTTAACAATGTCTTTACGTATGGATCAGGACGAAAAATTTGGAGATCATTTCAGTCCTAAACTATACGGGGTATGGACTTTAAATGATAACTGGATCATTAAAGGCGGTGTATCAACAGGCTATAAAACACCTGCCTTAAGAGCGACTGTAGCAGAATGGGGGCAAGCTACAGGGGGGAGCAGTTCCGCAGGTGTAATTGTTGGTAATCCAGATTTAAAGCCTGAAAAAAGTACAAACTATGAGCTCTCATTCTCTTGGGATAACTTAGACAACTTAAATGCTGGCTTAACAATCTTTAATAGTGAATTTAAAGATAAAATTACAGAAGTCAGAACGTGCTCAGGAGATGCAGGTAGCTATAATTGTGATTGGTTAGGTACAAAATTTGATTTTGTCAGTCAACGCACAAATGTGGATAAGGCGTCTATGAGAGGTGTTGAAGCGACGTTTGGATGGTTGCTTTCGCCAGATTTAAAAATGAATGCTAATTATACTTATACCGATACTGAGCAAAAAAGTGGTCAATTTAAAGGCCAACCTTTAAACGAAATGCCAGAACATATGTTTAATACCACTTTTGATTGGCAAGTTAATGACTTAGTAAATATGTGGAGCCGTTTGAATTTCCGTAGCAAAACCTCTGAATATTTAAGTCGAACATCAATGGCTGAAGGAAAGCCTGCTTATGGACTGATTGATGTTGGTATGAACTATAAACCGACTGACAAAATCCAAGTTGCGGCAGGGATTTATAACTTATTTGATAAAGACATTGATGTGGCAACTTATAATTATGTTTTAGACGGACGTCGTTATAATTTAGGAATTATTTATAAATTTTAATTAGTTAAATAACAAAGGCGCTTTAAGCGCCTTTGTTATTTATAATATTTAATGCTTTTTCAGAATAATAAAATTTCTCTAGGTAAACACGAGCACGGCGTCTTAAATGCCCCGTTGTAACTAATTGCTGTAATATAGGAACAAGCAACTGAGTCAGTTCATGTTGAATTAAACTTTCATTAATATTGAGATCACGAAGTAGCAAGTCAAAATTACGTTCCTGATTTCGAACATACCACGTGTAAATACCATCATGGACTTGTTGTTTCAGGTAAGAAGTTTGGCGAATGTGATCCCAAATCTCGTGTCCTAAACCAACAGTTTTTGATAAATCTTGAACTTCTATATAGTTTTTTAAAACAGAAAGTGGCATAGATTTAACTTTATGCCAAATATTTGCCTGAAAATGATAGAGCTTATCATTGTCAAAATGTTGGTTTAAAACGCGCTCACTCATTTGACTCAATTTTAAAATATTCTTTTGCAAATAATGATTAATCGTGTCGTCTAGATTTGAATCAGTCACTGTTTCTAGAACAGATTTCCCCATTTTCATAAAACGGCCTACACCCGGCACACGTTTTGACATAGATTCATCTAAGTAATCATGCATTGTTTGTTGAATCAATTGAGTCAAGAGTGCTGAAAATGCAGGATTATTCACAATCGTTTTAATGATTTTTTTACGATGCTGTTCTTTACTTGCAACGTATTGCGCAATTCCATCAATTGTTAAAACAGGAATAACATCTTCAATTGTTGTATTTTCATTGGCTGGATGAATAAGTGCAAAGCGAATATGTTCTGCAATTTGTTCAAGCAGAAAATCAGAAGCAGGAGTTTCTAAAATCTGCTTTTGAATCAGTTGCTGGATTTGTTCAAAGGTCCAGAGGTGCTGTAGTTGCCGACTACCCAACCAATGATAAAATTGCTCAAATTCTTGTTGAATAATTTGGGGCTGAGCAAATTCCTCATCTAAAAAATCAAGATGAGCTTCAATGAGTTTTTCTATAAGCGGTTGGGTAGACATAAGGTCTCACAAGTCCGAAGTTTTATTTAAGGTGTAGTCGTTTTAGAAGACTGATTTGTTTCTACTTTAAGTAAAAACGGTACATATTGTTGAATAACCAGCTGCTCGGCTTCCAATATTGGCATATGGCCGACATTCTCTAAAATAACCGGAGGTTGGGCATTTTTTAAAAGTCGTTTTAGTTCACTTGCTACTTCTACGTTAATAATTTTATCTTGCTTACCCCATAAAATCAGTGTCGGTGCATCGATTGTCTTGGTGAGCACTGCAAATGAATCTGGCGTATAGACTTTATTGAGTGCAATCAGTTGATCAACCAGTTTCTGCGTTTGAGGCGCCTGATTAATCATCAGCTTTTCTTGAGCTTGAAGGAACTCTTTAGGAATAAATGGAGGATTAAACATGGTTTGCTTTAACAAATAGTTGAAATCACCTTTTTTAGATACTAAAAGTTGTTTTAAGTAGGCTGGATCTTTTAGGTAAATTGTATTTGCAGAGCGGAAAATACCGCCACTATCCACCAAGAATAGACTTTTGGTTTCAAATGGATATTGTCCAGCATAGAGTAGGGCAATTGAGCCACCAAGTGAGTGGCCAGCAATGTGAATTGGGCCTTTTAAATTTGCAGCTTCAACAAATCGACGTAACTTTTCGGCAAGATTGGGTACTGAGTAGTCGAAATCCTGTGCAACTAAGGTTTCCCCACTTCCTGGTAAGTCTGGAATAATAACGTGGTAATTTGCTGTGAGATAACGCGCAACTCGGTTCCAGTTATCACGACTCCCTCCTAATCCATGAATAAGGAGCAACGTCGGTTTAGCGGTAGAACCACCTTCACTATATGACCATGTCACCTCACCGACTTTTAAACTTTTACTTTGTAAACCTGCCCAGCTACGCTCTTGCTGTAAAATATTCTGAAAGTTTATATCTATAGTATCAGCTGCTTGCGTCTGAAAAACACCTGTTATTGTTGTAAGGCTACAAGCCAAGGCAAGTGCCATAGCTGTTTTCTTTATGGTCGTTTTGGTTGATACAAACAGCGTCGTCATAAGATTTCATCCTTGAGGCATAAGCGAGTTTGAAAATTATTGAAAAACTTTGCCAATGAGTCATTTGCCAAATGATCAAAAGGAGAAAAATTATAGTCAATCCGAGAACCAAAGTATGTCTATTTTTTCGCTAAACAGTAAGGAATTTGCGATAAACATTCCATTCAAATAGAGAACGTATTTTTAAAATCTTTCATGGAAAAGGATTTAATTTTTTGTCAGTGACATTCAAATTTTGACACATTAAAATGATTTCCAACCTTGAAAAAACAATGGAAATATAAAATGCCTACTGCGCAAGAAGTTTTAGATCGTCTGAAAGCTGGTAATCAACGATTTGTAAATGGAAATAGTTCCCTTGCAAAAACCTTATCGCATCATGAACGCGCTGAAATGGCAAAGGATCAAAATCCGTTTGCGATTGTATTAGGTTGTTCAGATTCACGTGTTCCAGCAGAAATGGTATTTGATCAAGGTCTTGGTGACTTATTCGTAATTCGTGTTGCTGGTAATGTGGTTGCTCCTTCACAAGTCGGTAGTGTTGAGTTCGCGGCAGAACGCTATGACTGTCCAGTTGTTGTTGTATTGGGACATAGTCATTGTGGCGCTATTCAAGCCACAATTGATACGTTAATGAATCCTGATCACCCGCCATCATCTAACTTAATGTCGATTGTGAACCGTGTTCGTCCGTCAGTTGAAATTTTGATGCAGACTGATTTAAAAAATGATTTGAAAAAACTTTCATGTCATGCGGTACGTTCAAACGTTTTTGCTTCGGTCAATCAATTACGTCATGGTTCGGCTGTATTAGAGAGCCTGATTGCAAAAGGTGAGTTGATTGTTGTAGGTGCAGAATATTCGCTAGAAACTGGTGAAGTAACCTTTTTTGATTTCTGATTATATTAAAAATAATGCTTAAAGATAAAAGGTGCCTACAGGGCACCTTTTATATATGGATAAGCTAAATTAAGTAATTTTGACTGTGCTTGAGCATTTGGATGAATCAAGTCATTTTGCATAAGCTGTTTTTGACCTGCGACTCCATCAAGAAAAAACGGTAGTAATTTCACCTGATATTTTTGGCTTGCAACTTTATAGTTATTTTCAAAAGCTTTGCTATATGCAGCCCCATAATTTGGCGGAATTTTCATGCCAAAAAGAATAACTTGGGCTTTTTGTTTCTGACTTAACTGAATGAGCTGATCCAGATTTTTTTGAATCATTTGAGGTGGTTGACCACGTAAGCCATCATTTCCACCTAATTCAATCACGACCACATTTGGCTTATAAGTTTGTAATAGCTTAGGTAGTCGGGCTAAAGCGCCGCTGGTTGTTTCTCCACTAACACTTGCATTGACCACTTTGTGTTGTTTGGGATACTGTTGGTCTAAGCGTTTTTGCAGTAATTGTACCCAACCTTGTTTGGGATCAATTCCGTAACCGGCACTAATACTATCTCCTAAAATTAAAATAGTTTTCGCCGATACAAGCATAGGCAGCATACTTAATGAGATGAGCATGATGCTTTTAGAACCAATCAAAAAAGATTTATACATTTGTACTTCGACCCTGATTCTGAATACATAGGACTTTTTACATCATGCCACAACCCATCATTGCTGCCCATCAAGTTACACAAACTATTCAGATTAACCAAAATCAGTTTACGATTTTAAAAGATATCGATTTAGAGATTTTTGAAGGCGAGCAGGTAGCAATTACTGGACGTTCTGGCTCAGGTAAATCAACATTATTGGGAATTTTGGCAACTTTAGATCAACCCTCTGAAGGTGAAGTTTGGTTGTGTGGTCAAGCTGTTCATCAGTTAACAGAGGAACAACGTGCCCAAATCAGGATGCAGCATATTGGTTTCGTATTTCAGTCTTTTCAACTTTTACCTCAGTTGAGTGCGCTTGAAAATGTGATGTTGCCTTTACGGTTACGTAAGGATTTTGACTATAAAACCGCCGAGAAAAAAGCTTTAGATTGGTTGCATCGAGTAGGTCTTAGTCGTCAGGTTGAACAAACGCCTAAAGTCTTATCTGGAGGGGAGCAACAACGTGTGGCGATTGCACGAGCTCTTATTGCAGAACCACAAATTATTTTTGCGGATGAACCGACCGGAAACTTAGATGGTCAGACAGCACAAGAAATTGAAAGTTTGCTCTTTGATTTAAACAGAGAATTAGGTACGACTCTGATTTTAGTGACTCATGATCGTAATTTAGCAGCCCTTTGTCAGCGTCATGTTGAGTTAGATGATGGCCGACTAAAGACAGTACAGGGTGGTTAAATTATGCGTAATCTTTTAAAACCGCTCTTCCTACAAAGTTTTCGTACAGGTGGATTATATCTACTCATTATTGCTCTATCGCTTGCGATTAGTGCAACCACAGCCCTGAAATTTAGTAACGACCAAGTTAAACAGGCAGTCAGTCTGCAAGCTTCGCAAATGCTAGGTGCTGATTTAGTTTTGTCGAATAACGAACCTATTGAGCAGCCATGGAAACAAAGAGCAGAGCAGCTTGGTTTAAAGCAAACCAATGTCACTCTATTTAGTTCTATGGCGCATACCCAAGATCAGTTTGTCATGGTCAATGTAAAAGCAATAGAACCTGCGTTTCCACTCAGAGGACAGCTTGAAATTGCTCCCAAAACTCAAGCGATTCAATCTGGAGAAGTTTGGCTAAGTCAGAGAGCAGCCGATTTGCTGAAAGTAAAATTAGGAGATATCGTTTCTATAGCAGATGGCACCTTCCGTTTTAGCGGCGTGATTGTGCGTGATTCAAATCAGGAACTCGGGTTTTCAGGCTTTTCTCCAACAGTTATTATTCATCAAGCCGATATTGCTAAAACACATGCAATTCAGACTGGAAGCAGAATTGACTATCGTTTATTAATGTCTGGTCAACCTGAACAGGTTCAGACTTTTTCTAAGCAGTTTAAACAGCAACATCAAACGACGAATAAAGAATTAGATGAAACGGCAGGTTTGCGTTTACGTGATGCGAGCGAATCAAATAGTCGGTTATTACGCCCGCTTGAAAACCTAGATACCTTTTTGCAACTGGCTAATATTTTAACGATTTTGTTGTGTGGGATTGCCATTGCTTTAACGAGTCAAAGATATGTTCAGCAAAACCAAGATCATATTGCACTTCTTAGATGCTTAGGAGCCAGTAAGTTCCAAATTTTATGGGCCTATATTGGATTGCTTTGTATTGTCAGTGCGATTTCAATTGTGATGGGCAGTCTTTTAGGGTTGATAATGGGTTATGGCCTGCTGCAACTTATGCTGCAATTGATTCCTCAATTAGCGTTAAGTTTTTCGCTCATACCACTTTTACTTGGGCCTTTACCAATCGCTATTTTTACGAGTGTGATTGTGCTGCTCGGTTTTATTTTGCCAAGCATTTGGGAGCTTTTAAATACACCTCCAATTCGGGTGATTCGGGAAGAAGCCAAATCTCGAAAATCATTATTCTTTATGTTTTTTGCTGGCATTAGCAGTCTGATTGTTTTTAGTTTGGTGTTGAGTGAAAACTTGATGCTCAGCATTATGGTTTTGGCTGCAATTATCGTGCTTTGTATTTTGCTGTATACCCTTGTTTGGCTCTTGCTTCGTAGTCTAAAAAAGATGAAAAATCGTTTATCTTTTTATATTCGCTCACCCTCGCAAAGTGCCTTACAAATTACTGCACTGGCTTTAGGCTTAAGCCTCATTACAGTGTTAAGCGTATTAAGAACAGATTTATTACAGCGTTGGCAGCAACAACTTCCTGAAGGAACCCCGAATCAATTTGTTTATGGTTTACTTCCATTCGATTTAAAACCTTTTGAGCAACAATTAAAGCAACATGGTTGGCAAAGCACGCCGTTATATCCAAATATCCGAGGGCGACTGGTAGCAAAGAATGATGTGCCTTTTTCTGAAGAAGCCATAAAACAAAATAACTCTTTGCGCCGTGAGTTAAATCTGACGCAATCGAATCAATTACCGAATGACAATGCAATTACAAAAGGACAAATCCAGTTTAATGGCGTGGGGCAAGTTTCAGTCGAAAGTAAAACTGCCGAAAGTTTGGGAATCCAAATTGGAGACAAGCTGACCTTTAGCCTGCCTGAAGGTACATTACAAGCCAAAGTTGTGAATTTCCGGAGTGTAGAGTGGGAAAGCTTTAGCCCTAACTTTTTCTTTATTTTTTCCCCTAAAACCTTAGATGAAAATGCTGGAAGTTATTTAGGTAGTTTCTATGTACCTAAGCAAGATCAACCTAAAATGATCAATATTATTCAGCAGTTCTCAAATACAGTATTTATTGATGTTGATCGAATTTTAGATGAAGTAAAACGCTTAATGAATGTCTTGGTCAAAATAGTGACTGTACTGGCAGCGTTAGTTGGTTTTTCAGGCGTATTAGTACTGATTGCATGTTTAAACCTATTAATGGATGAAAGGCGCCGTGAGGTTGCTTTACTACGCTCATTTGGTCTATCTAAAAATAAAATGAAGCAAATGCTCAGTTTTGAGATTGGGTTTCTTGGTCTGTTAGCAGGCATAGTTGCCTGCTGTTTTGCGGAGGTGATTAGTGCGATTGCTAGTCATAAAATGAATATGGCAATACAGTGGCATTTTGAAATATGGCTGATTTTACCTCTTGGCATGATGCTGATTTGTGCGTTGATAGGTCGTTATCGACTCGGTTATCTTTGCAACTTACCACCTTTACAAAGCTTAAGAGAATTAAATCAGCTGTAACTTAAGGAATAATGCCAGGATTTTGGATGATGATTTCATGCCATAGCGGAAGTAAAGGTGAGTTGAGTTGTACACAGTACATATAAAAACCACCCGTAATGATTACTGCGCCTAATAAGCCTAAAATCTTGAGCACACTTTTAAACTTACTGACGTAGCTTAAGTACCACATCAGTGCGAGGAATGCTCCAATAACCATGCCGCCAATATGTGCGGCATTATTAATACCAGTTGCGACAAAACCAAAAATAAGGTTGATTGCCATAATCATTAATAATGCTTTTTTATCGAGTATGTAGGCTTGATGCGGAAGTGGTGGAAATAAGGAAAGGACTGTTAACGCAGCACCTAATCCCATTACAGCGCCTGAAGCACCTGCACTGACATGAGGAAGTAAGCTCTGGTCAAAATGTTGCAGTAATTCATGTCCATTTTGAATGGTCATATAGCTACTTAAAAGACTCCCAAATAAACCAGCAAGTAAATACATGCCTATAAAATAGAAGCGACCAAATAGGGACTCGGCAACATTACCGAAAATATAGAGGGCCCACATGTTGAGCATGAGATGGACTAAACCAAAATGAAAAAACATGCTGGTAAATAGACGTTCAGGCTGCCCAGAAAAAGTAAGTGGTGTAAAATCAGCACCCCAATGAATAGCATCTTTCATGGCTGGATCGCTAATATCGACGCCAGATAGAATTTGCCAGACAAACAAACCTACATTGATTGCGATGAGCAGGGCAGTCAGCCACCAAGTTTGTACATTGAGTTTACGATTAATGTGCGGAGGCTGATATTGAGTCATGCTATGCTTTTGTTATATATGAACATGCTTTACAGCTTAACATGAAAAAAGTTGAATACAGGAGATCAGGACGAACATGAAAGCTTTTATTGTTCGCGTGTTGTTAATTTTTATTGGGGCGATTCTCCTTATACAACTTTGGATTTTTTCGAGTTTGGTCTGGTGGCGGACACATGAAGTGGATACCACCATGTTCATGCGAATTGATTATTGGTCTGATACATCTGAGCCAATTGTCCATCAGTGGCTGGACTATGATGATATCAGCGACAATTTTAAACATGCAATTTTAGCGGGCGAAGACGCAAAATTTATCCATCATCATGGCTTTGACTGGCAAGGTATCCGTTTTGCCCTTGAGCGAAATAATGAAGAGGGTGAAGTGGTTGCGGGTGGTTCTACGGTGTCTCAACAGCTTGCAAAGAACTTGTTTTTATACAACAAACGTTCATTTATTCGTAAAGGCCAAGAAACGGTCGCGACTTGGATGATGGAGCGGATGTGGTCAAAACGCCGAATTCTTGAGGTGTATATGAACTCAGTTGAATTTGGCAAAAATTTGTATGGTGTTGAAGCAGCCGCTCATCATTATTATGGTAAAAGTGCTAAAAGCTTAACGCGTGAACAAGCCGCTTTCTTAGCTGCGTTATTGCCTGATCCGAAATATTATCAAGATCATCGTAACGATCATAAACTACAATATAGAAAACGCGTTATTTTACGTTATATGAATAGCACCCAGATTCCTGAATAAAGCTGTTTTAAAGATGTGTAAATTTTTTAGTTTTTACCAAATTGTCATATTTTTGCAGCATACTGGTTTATAGAGATTTTGGCTGGATAGAGAATAGAGTTAGACATGAATACAGCGATTACAGCAACAACGACCCCAATAGAATATAGTTATAATGACCGTTATATAAATCGTGAATTGTCTATTCTTGACTTCCATTTGCGTGTATTGGAGCAAGCGGTAGACCCTTTACATCCATTGCTTGAGCGAATGAATTTCTTGCTCATTTTCTCGCGTAATCTCGATGAGTTCTTTGAAATTCGTGTTGCTGGGGTAATGGAACAATTTTCTCTGGGCAACGAAAGTCGTAGCCCAGATGGTCTTACCCCAAGACAGGTTTTACAAAAAATCTCTGAAACTGCTCATGCTGCGATTGAGCGTCAATATCGAATTTTAAATGAAGAAATCTTACCTAAGTTACGTGAAGAAGATATTTGCTTCCTACGTCGTGGTGAGTTAACTCCAGCTCAATCTGCTTGGGTAAAAAAATATTTTCAGGAACAAGTTGCACCTGTATTAACCCCAATTAGTCTAGATCCAGCACATCCGTTTCCTCGACTTGTTAATAAAAGCTTGAACTTCATTATTACACTTGAAGGTAAAGATGCTTTTGGTCGTCAAATTGATTTAGCTGTTGTACCTGCACCACGTTCATTACCTCGCGTTGTACGTCTACCAGACGAATTAACAGGTGGAAAAGAACATCATGTGATGTTGTCGGCAATTATTCATGAACATGTGTCTGATTTATTCCCAGGAATGACAGCAACTGGATGTTATCAATTCCGTGTTACACGTAATGCAGATTTGGCACTGAATGAAGATGTTGAAGACTTAGCTAAAGCATTAAAAGGTGAATTAAGTTCTCGACGTTTTGGTCGTGCAGTTCGCTTGGAAGTAACCCATAACTGCCCACAGCATATTTATGAGTACTTACTTGAAGAGTTCGATTTAACTGATGAGCAATTATACAAAGTTGATGGCCCAGTAAATCTAGCTCGTCTGGTTTCAAACTTTAAACGTCCTCATTTGCGTTATGACTCGCATACGCCAGTTGTGCCTAAAGTATTTAAAAAGACCGAGAGTATTTTCTCGGCAATGCAGAAGCAAGATATTTTACTGCATCATCCGTTTGAATCTTTTGCTCCTGTAATTCAGCTACTTCGTGAAGCTGCTCGCGATCCGCAAGTATTAGCAATTAAGCAGACGTTATATCGTAGTGGTGCTGATTCTGAGATTGTACAAATTTTGGCAGAAGCGGCGCGTAATGGAAAAGAAGTTATTGCCGTTATTGAATTACGTGCTCGCTTTGATGAAGAATCAAATATTGAAGTAGCAAACGTTTTACAAGAAGCGGGGGCAGTCGTTGTTTACGGTATTGTAGGTTATAAAACTCACGCCAAAATGATTATGGTGGTGCGCCGTGAAAATAATAAATTGGTGCGTTATGTTCATTTAGGAACGGGTAACTACCATGCGATGAATGCCCGAATTTATACCGATTATGGTCTCATGACCACAGATAAAGATCTGTGCGAAGATGTACATCGTATATTCCAAGAGTTGACCGGCATGGGCAAAATGGCGAAATTGAAAAAGCTATTACATGCACCGTTTACCCTACATGCTCAGCTCATTAACTTTATTGATGAAGAAATTGCCAATGCTAAAGCAGGCCGTAAAGCTCAAATCATTGTTAAAGTAAATGCATTAACCGAAGTCCAGTTAATCAATAAATTGTATGAAGCTTCTCAGGCGGGTGTTCAAATTGATCTGATTATCCGTTCGATTTGCTGCTTACGTCCAGGTTTGCCGAACCTGTCGGAGAATATTCGAGTGCGTTCAATTGTAGGACGTTTCCTTGAGCATACTCGTGTTTATTACTTCAGTAATAATGGTGATGCACGTATTTACTGTTCAAGTGCAGACTGGATGGACCGCAATTTATTTAATCGTGTAGAAGCGTGTTTCCCTGTTGAAGACCCTGCATTGAAAAAACGAATTTATCAACAAGGTTTAGTGAACTACTTACAAGATAATCAACAGGCTTGGCTGCTTCAAGGTGATGGTACGTGGATTCGTGCTGAGCCAGCAGAGGGTGAAAAATTGCATAATGCTCAAAGAGCATTATTGGAAATCATTAAATAATGAACTTTCAAGACTAAATAAAAGCCGACATTTTGTCGGCTTTTTTAATTGACTGAAATTCCAAGTAATTTAGTTAGTTTTTCTAAATGGTTGCTGGATAAACGATAATAATTTGAAGTACGGCAATATGTTTCGAAAATATGTGATTTTTTACATAAAACATTGAATTTTAAAAATATACAAATCACGAGAAATCTACTTTAATACGCCGCATTAAATATACTTAACTTTGGTAAATGAATAAGATGCAATGCTTTATTAGAAGTTTACTTATTAAAATACTTTTGGGGATAATACCAGTGACCGCTTACGCAGATCAGAAGTGTTATGGAGATATAATCGTATTTCAAAGATTTAATGATCAAGCGATATATCCTTATTTTGTAAATCCTTCTAATGATAAAGCTAACAAAAGTGGAGAGAAAAATAAAAAAATAATCATCCAAAAAAGAAAACCAAAACAAGATGAGTTTTTAGCGCAAAAGAAAGTTGAAGATGTCCACACCAAGAAAATAGAAGAAAAGAAAAATTTTGACAGTAAAAAGCAACTTGATGCAGCTGTCGCTAAAGAAATCTTGGAAAATGGTGAAAAGAAATGGATGGTACAAGTTGCGCTAGCATCTAATCAAAATAAAGCAAATACGGTTCAGTCGCAGTTAGAAGCAAAAGGGTACAAGGTTGTAACCAGTGCAACGACTAAAGGCATACGGGTCATGGTAGACCCTGCAAATGACTATGCCATTGCACAAATTATTAGAGAAAAAATTATTGCTGATAATAGTTTGAATATGCCATCTGCTTGGGTGTTTAAGTGGGCATCCTTAACACCGCAATAAAATAAAAAGGAGTCCGAAGACTCCTTTTTTTATTCATGTATTCTTGTGGTAATTTTCTGCATAATTTGCAGTAATACATCGAACTCACTTTGCAATGGTGTACTTTTACGAGTCACTAAAGCTAAAGTACGGCTCGGTGCATCTTCAATTGGTTTTGCAGTAATCTGATCATTAAACTTGATCATACTATTTTCAATTGCAATTTCTGGTAAAAGCGTAAAGCCTAAATCAGAAGAAACCATTTCAACTAACGTTGGTAAAGAACTTGCTTTTAAACGGTTGTCGTTTTTACGCTCACCGATAGGGCATGCACTTAAAACGTGGTCACGTAAACAGTGACCTTCTTCAAGCAAAATTAATCTTGATAAATCAAGATCATCTAGAGAGTTTGCTTGAAGAGCATTTGTATCTTGCTTACTACATACAAGGTACAAGTTTTCTTTCGAAATTTCAGCGACTTTTAGGCCTCTAGTGTCAAACGGTAGAGCAAGAACGATCATGTCTAGATTACCGTGTTCTAAACGCTCTACAATTTTTTCACTTTGTGCTTCATGCAAATGCAGCTGAATTTTAGGCAACTGCTGATGCACTTCATCAAGTAACCGTGTCAGGATAAAAGGTGCAATTGTTGGAATAACACCCAAATGCAAATCACCTGTTAACGGCTCACTCATTTCACGGCTCAAACGCATTAAATCTTGAGCATCTGCTAGTAGTACACGGGCGCGAGCAACGACTTGTTCACCTAAAGGTGTTAAACGCACATTCTGGCGATCACGTTCTACCAAAACGCCACCTAATAACCGTTCAAGCTCCATGATGCCGCCTGATAAAGTCGATTGAGTGACAAAAGAGCGGCGTGCTGCTTCAGTAAAATGCAAAGTTTCCGACAACGTAACTAAATATGATAGCTGTCTTAATGAGGGTAATGCAGCCATAGTGTCCTAGTCTGATGATTTAAAATGATGCGCAAATAAACCGCTAAGCTGTGGAATAAAATGTGCAGGGATATCATGCCCCATTCCATCAATTAATTCAAACTTAGCACCGGAAATTGCTTTTGCTACAGCCTTACCGTGGCTAGGCGGAAGTAAGCGATCGCGAGAGCCATGTAGGACTAAAGCGGGTTGCTTAATTTCACGGTCGAGTTGTAGTAAAGAGCCTGTACATAATATTGCTAAAAACTGTTGAAGTACACCAGCAGGATAGTAGCTACGTTGATAAAGCTTACGCGCTGTTTGTATTGCTTCAATTTGGTTGATATAACCAGGTGAACCAATCAATTGAAATAGTTTTAAACTATGATTAACAATACCTTCTTCGTCACGTGACTCGGGTTTACCAATTAAACTCAAAAGTTGTTTCGGAAAAGGTGGCGGTAAAAAAGGCTGGTTATTGCTTGTAAACATAAGCCCTAACTTCTCAACCTTTTCTGGATATTTTGCTGCAAGAATTTGAGCAATCATCCCACCCATTGAGGCACCAATTACATGCGCTTTGTTCACGCCTAAACGATCAATCAGCATAGATACATCATCTGCCATATCATGCAGCGTATAAGGCGCACCCTGATTAGCTAGTCCAAGTGCAAAGCGGCCCATTAACTTAACCGTATTTAAGCGTTTACCTTCGTGGCGTACTTTTGAAGAAAGGCCAATATCACGGTTATCAAAACGAATAACACGAAATCCTTGATCAATCAGCGATTTACAGAAAAAATCTGGCCAAAAAAGCATCTGGGCGCCAAGGCCCATAATCAGCAAAATGGTTGGATGCTCTGGCTTTCCACCGACTTCTACATGCAACTCAATTCCATTGCCTAAGTTGACTTTGGTTTCTTGCATGAAAGATGTGTACGGTGAAATGTTAAACTGTAAGGCGCTATTCATGTTATTCATTCCTTAAAGGAATACTCTCTAACTGAGTATTCCTGATACAAACCTTATGCTTGGGCTGGAATAAGATCTGGAACAAGCTTTGTTAAAGTTAAGCGTTGTTTACCTGCGGTTGCACCTAACAATACAAAACCACGCAATGTTCCTTCATTGTCAATTGCTTTGGCAAGCATACCATCGTCGAACTCTTCTGTTTCCCAGTTCACCTCTACATCAACCGGCGCTGGCAAAACTGTAAGTGGAGCAGCTGGTGTTTTTACTGCAACTGGCATGGCAGGGTAGTGCACAGCAGTTTGTTGTCCACTGAGTGTTTTTGCGAGAGCACGAGCCTGTTGCATAATCGGCATTACATATGGAAGTAAAGTACCGTTTACCTCTGCACAATCCCCAATTGCGTAGATGTCTGCTTGATTTGTTTCCAATAAGGCATTGGTAATAATTCCACGGCTGGTTTGAATATCTGCACTTTTAGCAAGTGAAATATTTGGCTGTAAACCAATTGCAGAAAGAACAAGGTCCGCAACCAATGTTTGTCCATTTGCGAGTGTTATCGCATAGTCTTCGCCATTATTAATCTTGCTTACTTTTTCAACCGTGGTTCCAAGTGCAAATTTTACTCCAGCTTCTTCAAGATTTTGCTGGAAAGCAGAGGCAATATGTCCTGGAAGTAAACGGCCTAATGGTTGAGGAGCCAAATCAATCACAGTAATGTCATATTCACTATGCAGTAAGTCATTGGCAAATTCACAACCAATTAAACCAGCACCTAAAATAACAACACGTTTATCTTTACGCTGAGCTAGATTTTCACGAAAAGCGCGGTAATCAATCAATGAGTTCACGACATGAATGTCATCGCTACCATCACCTGCAATTGCAAGGCGAATTGGGTTAGCACCTACGGCTAAAATCAGTTTTGAATAGGGTTGCTGGGAAGTTACACCATCCTTTTCTAAAACAAGTTCATGGCGTTCAGCTAAAATCTCTTTTACAAAAGTAAAAGGCTCAATACGCATATTGAGTTGAGTACCCATTTTAGCAGCATCCCCTAAAGGAATTTGTTCTGGTGCTTTTTTACCTGCAAATGCATTTGATAATGTTGGCTTTGCATAGTTCACTGCATCATCCGCACAAATCATCACAAGTTCTTGCTCTGGGCTAAGCTTACGGAACTCACGTGC
Source organism: Acinetobacter sp. Li1LvA2 (assembly GCF_056156705.1). Classification (NCBI taxonomy): domain Bacteria; kingdom Pseudomonadati; phylum Pseudomonadota; class Gammaproteobacteria; order Moraxellales; family Moraxellaceae; genus Acinetobacter; species Acinetobacter sp. Li1LvA2. Next base: position 99,551 of record NZ_JBSICF010000007.1, on the reverse strand, counting down.
CAAGGTATAACCCGCCATGCCTGATCCGATAATGACGATAGGATGCATTTTTTTCTCCAGAGTTAGAATTATTTATTTAATACAGTGATTGGTAATATTCGTAAAAAAGACCATGTCGATCATGGCCTTTTACTTTGCATTCTTAGATTTCGATCATTTCGAAGTCAGCTTTTGAAACGCCGCAATCAGGGCAAGTCCAGTCATCAGGAATATCTTCCCATTTTGTTCCAGCTGCAATGCCGTCTTGTGGCCAACCTTCCGCTTCGTCATAAATCCATCCACAAACGATACATTGATATTTTTTCATGAGACTCTCCGCACTGATAAGTTTGCTCAAAGCTGCCTTTCAGTAAAACTATTCCATCTATTAATAATGTAACTACGATCCGGTCAATAATAACCAATGTGCCTTTGATCGGATATCAAATTTTTACGCAGTTCTACATTCAAAGTAAAGTAAATAACGGAGTTTAATCATTCATAAGCAAAGATGAATGGCAGGTTAGGACAAATAAGTGGTTATTTAGGCAAAACTTCGCCATAAATTAATAATAACTAATGCATTCTTACAATTAATTTTATTTGTGAAAATATCATGAAATAAAGATTACCTCATCAGTTAAAAGATTCACTTCATACGAAAGCTAAATAACAACAAACTACGTTGCTACAGAATGTCATTATTAAAACCGAAAATTAAAATTTGCTGGCATTAAGACGGTATAAATCAGGGAAGTGAAATATGGAAAATTTAGTATATGAAGTGGAAATTGATGCTCCTATAGAAAAAGTGTGGAACATACTTTGGAATAGTGAGACATATAACGCTTGGACGAAATTCTTTGCGCCAGATTCTTCTATGCGTACCGACTGGCAAGTAGGTGGAAAAACTTATTTTCTTGATGGTGAAGGAAATGGGATGGTTTCTACCATTGAACAAATGCAAAAACCGGAAATATTGATTTTTAAACATTTAGGCATGATTAAGGAGGGTAAAGAAGATTTAGAAAGTGAAGAAGTTAAAGGTTGGAGTGGTTCTCAAGAAAAATATTTTCTAAACCAAAAAGATAATATAACCACTTTGAAAGTTGAATTGGCCACCTTGCCCGAATATATGGGTATGTTGAAAAGTGGCTTCGTTCAAGGTTTTGATGTGGTTAAAAAAATGGCAGAAGCAAAATAAAGCTTCTTTACATCAGATATAAACCAGTTTTTTATAATCAAGCGATATAAATCTAGGCCAAATATTTTTTATAAATTTTTATAATCAGATCATTAATTCGAGAAGGATAGGCCAAGCGATGATGTCCACCTTCAAACGTTTCAATATTCATGTAGGGTGCAAGTTTTTCTTGAACCTGATACATATCAAGTTGCTCATCTCCTAATTCTAAATAGGCCATTTTAGGATTAGAGAGCATGAGTTCATCTTCAGAAAGCTGAGGGTAGTCTGCCCGAAAATTAGGGGTGAGACTTGGATTTGCCACTATCACCGCTAATTTATGTTGAGCAGCAGTTTTTAGGGCCCAATAGCCTCCAATGCTATGACCTACCAATAAATCGGGTTTGATCGTCTGAATAGCCTGATGGTAAAAATACTCAACAGATGCATAACTTAAGTTACGATAATCGACGTCAATACAAAATTTTTCAGGATGTAAAATGGCATGGAACTTTGTCGATTCCCGGGAAGAATCCAAGCCATGTAAAAATAGAATTTTCATTATTTACGACACAATCTCATTGATAAAATAAAAGGCAAATCGGGCCTTTTGAATATCGAGGTTATTTGGATTTTTTTATATTTTACTAAATGCTTTAAAAAATGATCTTAGCGATTGGTCTAAGTCACTTTGCCTTTAAAAAGTGGTGTTTTGTTCTATAAAATTGTCTTTTTTCATTTTTGTTTGATTGAAATCATTCGAAAAACTCCCGCAATCTGTTAGGATATAGCACTTAATTTTTACTTAATCGAGGCAGAGATGACGCAACAAAACGCTCAATCGACTTCTGAACCAACTATTTCCGAAAACGATTTAATTGCACAGCGTCATGCCAAATTAAAGCAAATCCAAGATGTTGCGAAGGAAACTGGAAAGAGTCCTTGGCCGAATACGTTTAAGCGTGAACACTACGCAGCTGATCTACAAGAACAATTTAAAGATCAGTCGAAAGAACAAATTGAAAGCGCTGAGCATGTCTATGTAAAAGTGGCTGGCCGTGTCATGTTAAACCGTGGTTCTTTCATGGTTATTCAAGATATGACAGGTCGTATTCAGCTATATGTTGACCGTAAAGGTTTACCAAAAGATATTCTTGAGACTATTAAAGGTTTAGACCTTGGTGACATTATTGCTGCCGAAGGTTATATCGGACGCTCAGGAAAAGGTGACTTATATGTTCACCTTGAAGGTTTTGAACTTCTTACAAAATCTCTTCGTCCGTTACCAGATAAATTCCATGGCTTAAATGACACAGAAGTTAAGTACCGTAAACGTTACCTTGACTTAATTGTGAATGAAGAAACACGTAAAACTTTTGAAATCCGTGCCAAAGTTGTTGCAGGTATTCGAGCATTCTTAAACAATGAACGTTTCATGGAAGTTGAAACGCCAATGATGCATGTGATTCCGGGTGGTGCGTCTGCGCGTCCGTTTGAAACACATCACAATGCTTTGGATATGCCTTTATTCTTACGTATTGCACCTGAGCTTTATTTAAAACGTTTGGTTGTTGGTGGTTTCGAACGTGTGTTTGAAATTAACCGTAACTTCCGTAATGAAGGGGTATCAACGCGTCACAACCCTGAATTTACAATGATCGAGTTTTATCAAGCTTATGCTGATTATAAAGACTTGATGCAATTAACTGAAAACATGCTTGAAAAGTTGGCTTTGGATATTTTGGGTACAACTGATGTCCCTTACCAAGGTGAAGTGTTTAGCTTCAAAGGGCCATTCAAAAAAATCTCTATGTTTGATGCGATTTTAGAGAATAACCCACAATTTACGCCTGAAAATGTTGGTGATCGTGAGTTCCTTGCTCAATTTATTCGTGAAGAATTAAAAGAACAAGTTAAGCCAGGTTTTGGTTTAGGTAAGCTTCAAACGATTGTATTTGAAGAAACTGTTGAAACTAAACTTCGTCAGCCTACATTTATTACTGAATATCCAGCTGAAACTTCTCCACTCGCTCGCCGTAATGATGACAATGCACATATTACTGATCGTTTTGAGTTTTTCATTGGTGGTCGTGAATTGGCAAATGGTTTCAGCGAGTTAAATGATCCAATTGATCAAGCTGAACGTTTCCAAGCTCAGGTTGCTGAAAAAGACGCTGGTGATGATGAAGCAATGCATTACGATGCAGAATTTGTTGAAGCGCTTGAGTATGGTTTACCACCTACCGCAGGTGAAGGTATTGGTATTGACCGTTTGGTTATGTTATTTGCAGATGCTCCAAGTATTCGTGATGTAATTTTATTCCCTCATATGCGCCGTAAAGAAGGTTAATCTTCTAAAGGCAAAAAAGGCAGTATTTATACTGCCTTTTTTTATTACTTTTATATCTCAAAAACTTACCTATCTACACTAATCTTAAAATAGCGTTAAAAAATGTAATTGCACAGTTTAACAATTGCAAAGTTGTGATAAAAAATTTAAGGTGTTGCTCATAAATAACTTTGAGAATTGGCTGGCATGTTTCTAAGAAAAACACTTTCGATTGCAATATTGGCAACTGCTTCATCCGCTATTTTTGCACAAGGTTTAGTGCTAAATAATGAGGACTTACGTACAGACTTAAATTGGTTAAATCAACAAGGTGTTATCAAGATTAGCACCTCAACTTGGCCGTTAAGTGGTGATGAAATCCAGAGAGCACTCACTCAAGCACAAGTGACGCATCCAGCTCAACAAAAAGTTATTAATTCAGTTCTTGATGCATTAAAAGCAGATAACAATACGGTTAAAGTGGGCGCTTTTGCTGAGACCGATAGCAAAAATATTCCACAAGCATTCGGTGATAATCAAAAAGCTCAATATCAAGGTTCTTTAGAGTTTAATGCTGGTGGTGAAAACTGGGATGCAAAAATCCGAGTAAATGCAGAAAAAGATCCACAAATTGATAATGGGCACGATGTGAATGTTGAAGGTTCATATGTTGCTGGTAAACTTTGGAATCAGTGGGTAGTGGCGGGTCAAATTCCAACATGGTGGGGTCCTGGTCATGATGGTAGTTTAATTCGTGGTGATGCGAGTCGCCCAGTTTATGGCGTAACGGCACAACGTGCGGTGCAAAATGCGTTTGATACAAAATGGTTATCTTGGATTGGGCCTTGGCAATACCAAGCTTTTGCTGGTCAATTAGATGACTATAAAGCAGTCCCAGACGCAAAGTTAATTGGATTGCGTGTAACTGCACAACCTTTACCATATTTAGAGTTAGGCGCCTCACGTACAATTCAGTGGGGTGGAGACGGACGTTCGGAAAGTTTTAGCTCTTTATGGGATGCTATTAAGGGCAATGATAATGTCTATGGCGATACTGAAAATCCGTCAAACCAATTGGCTGGATTTGATGGACGCTTATTATTGCAACCGCTATTCCAAGTTCCAGTTAGCATATATGGACAATATGTGGGTGAGGATGAGGCTGGTTATTTGCCGTCTAAAAAAATGTATTTAGCTGGTGTGGACTATTCATCTAGCTACAATAATTTGCCTTATCAACTTTATGCAGAATGGGCGGATACGCGTACTAATGGGGATGTGAAGAGTATCTCTTATACGCATTCGGTTTATAAAGATGGCTATTACCAACATGGTTTTCCTTTAGGTCACGCGATTGGTGGTGATGGACAAATGTACTCAGTGGGTGGTGATATCCGCTTTGATGTCATGAACCGTTTAAGCGGTCGTGCAATGGTAGTTAAGGTTAATCAATCTAACCAGACAATCAATAAAGCATTCCCTAAAGACGATGAAATTAAAGCGCTTGATTTAACTTGGACACATTTCATCAAACCTGATCTTCCGCTAAAAATTAATGGTTGGGTAAGTGATTCTGATCTAGAAGGTAATGACGCAGGTGCATCTATTGGGATTGAAATTCCATTAGAACGTAAAATGTTCGGTTTCTAAGAATAGATCATGTTTTAGAAAAGAGAAGCGATCAAAGCTTCTCTTTTTTTTATGGTTTTTAGAGAAATCTAAAGGCTAGAACATAATTTGCTTAAGTTCGCTACACAAGCTACGATTGCAAAGTTGTGCAAGTGAATCAGCATATTATATGTATATGATGAAATCGAATATCAATATGAAAAAACAAGCAAAAGAAATCGGTTTTAAATCACTATAATGCATAACTAATGCTATAAGCCATATATAGGTTTATGGTTGGATTATCTATCACGAAAAATTGGAGTTGTTATGGCACTCGTTCCTCCACATGGTCTTCTAGGTGGTGGTTTAATACTACTTCTAGATTTTATGGGCAAAATGGATAGAGAAGGACGTGTTCATGACTGAATCAAGACTCACACATCTCAAGCAACTTGAAGCTGAAAGTATTCATATTATCCGTGAAGTTGCTGCTGAATTTGAAAACCCAGTCATGCTTTACTCAATTGGTAAAGACTCTGCGGTAATGCTCCACCTTGCGTTAAAAGCATTTTATCCAGCGAAACTTCCATTTCCTTTATTACATGTAGATACAGGTTGGAAGTTTAAAGACATGATCGCGTTTCGCGATAACATGGCAAAAACTCATGGCTTTGATTTAATCGTTCATCAGAACAAAGAAGGTCGTGAAGCTGGAATTAATCCATTTGATCATGGTAGTTCAAAATATACAGATATTATGAAAACCCAAGCTCTGAAACAGGCTTTGGATAAATATCAATTTGATGCTGCTTTTGGTGGTGCACGTCGTGATGAAGAAAAATCACGTGCGAAAGAACGTGTTTACTCATTCCGTGATAGTAAACACCGTTGGGATCCTAAAAACCAGCGTCCTGAACTTTGGAATCTTTACAATGGTAAAGTGAACAAAGGTGAAAGTATTCGTGTATTCCCTTTATCTAACTGGACTGAGTTGGATATCTGGCAATATATCTATTTAGAAAATATTCAAATCGTTCCTCTTTATTTCTCTGCTGTTCGTCCAGTAGTAGAGCGTAGCGGTACATTAATCATGGTTGATGATGAACGTATGCGTTTAAAAGAAGGTGAAGTTCCACAGATGAAGTCTGTACGTTTCCGTACGCTTGGCTGTTATCCATTAACTGGTGCAGTTGAGTCTGAAGCAGATACGTTACCTGAAATTATCCAAGAGATGCTTTTAGCCACGAGTTCTGAGCGTCAAGGTCGTATGATTGACCATGATGAAGCGGGCTCAATGGAAAAGAAAAAGCAAGAAGGCTATTTCTAAGACAATTTCTAAATTTGTGGAGTTTGAGCAATGTCTCATCAATCAGAATTAATCAGTCAAGATATCTTGGCCTATTTGAAGCAACATGAACAAAAAGACCTTCTGCGTTTTTTGACTTGCGGTAACGTAGATGATGGTAAAAGTACACTTATTGGACGTTTACTCTACGATTCAAAATTGATTTATGAAGATCAATTGCAAGCTGTAACGCGCGATAGTAAAAAAGTAGGAACTACAGGCGATGCACCAGACTTGGCATTACTTGTAGATGGTTTACAAGCTGAGCGTGAGCAAGGTATTACCATTGATGTGGCTTACCGCTATTTTTCAACTGAAAAGCGTAAGTTTATTATTGCTGATACTCCAGGACATGAGCAATATACGCGTAACATGGCAACTGGTGCATCAACTGCTGATCTTGCAATTATCTTGATTGATGCGCGTTATGGTGTGCAAACTCAAACTCGTCGCCATACGTTTATTGCTAGTTTACTTGGTATTAAAAATATCGTTGTTGCTATCAATAAAATGGACTTGGTTGAGTACTCTCCTGAACGCTTCACTGAAATTCAGATTGAATATGATGCTTTCGTAAGTCAGTTAGGTGATCGTCGTCCAGCCAATATTCAGTTTGTACCGATTTCTGCTTTAAATGGCGATAACGTAGTAAATGTTTCTGAGCATACAGCTTGGTACAAGGGTCAAACCTTGATGAGCATTCTTGAATCTGTGGAAATTAGTCGTGAATCAAACAAACACGAATTCCGTTTCCCTGTTCAATATGTGAACCGTCCAAACCTCGATTTCCGTGGTTTCGCTGGTACTGTGGCTCTAGGCGAAATCAACGTTGGCGATGAGATTGTTGCATTACCATCAGGTAAGCGCTCAACAGTTAAAGAAATCGTAACATTTGACGGAAATCTAGACCAAGCTGTTGCAGGTCAAGCGGTTACATTAACGTTGAATGATGAAATTGATATTAGCCGTGGAAACGTATTAGTACGTGCTGGCGAGCAACCATTAATTTCTCGCAGTGTTCGTGCTTCAGTAGTATGGATGAATGAACATCCATTGGTGAAAGGTAAGCTGTACAACGTTAAAATTGGTACACAGACTGTTCCTGCTAAAGTAACGAACATTCACTATCGTGTGAATGTGAATACGCTTGAGCATACTCAGGTTGAAGAGCTTGAGTTAAATGCAATTGCAGACGTTGTTGTTGAATTTGATGCGCCAGTCGTATTTGATCAATATCAAGATTCACGATACACAGGTTCATTTATTTTCATTGATCGTTTAAGCAATGTAACGGTTGGTGCAGGTATGGTTGAGTCTGCGGTAGAGTGGACTGCACATAGCAATCCTGTTACTGCTGAAGATCGTGCTGCACGTTTAGGTCAAAAACCTGCGGTGATTGGAATTTCTGCACAGTTAATCGAGAAAGCTCAAGTTTTAGAAAGCTTATTGATCCAACAAGGTGTAGTTGCGATTGCAAAAGCCAACTTAACTGCTGAGCAAATTACTTTATTGCGTGAGACAGGTGTTGTGGTTATCACTACGGCTGTGGATGGCACAGATACAGAAGTTACTGCTGAAACCGTTGAAGAAGCAGTTGAAAAAGTTGTGGAATTAGTCCGTATTTAATAGGCTGAATTGATTTTGAAAAAACCCGCGTAAGCGGGTTTTTTTATTGGGTTCAGAAAACACTTTGGGTTTTTAAAGTTAAATATTCTCTTAAGTCTTTAGGATAGCTCTGAATCATTTTTAAAAATATATCTCGATCGCCTTGATATAAGGCGCGTGTTGCTTCTTCGTAATTTGGCATATTGCCCAACATGGCAGACATAAAACGGTCGATGGCTTGTTTGGCGAGCATAATATTGCCTTCAGAATTTGGATTATTTAACTCTTTATCAATTAACTTACGAATTACTGCTGACGCACTCGCACTTTGTTGATCTAACCATTCCCAATGTTTTTTCTGTAAAGTGATTTCACGCGAAATTACTCCGAGTTTAGGCCGTCCAACTTTTTTAATTTCTTCCGGTTCAGTATAACGTTGTTGAAATTCTTGCTCCGAACCAGAAAGATCAAGATCAATTTGTTGACCTGTTTGATCATTAAAAATCAGAATATTTTCCGTTGTTTTCGGAAGATCTTTAAGTTTTTTTGCAAGTTCAATTAGGGAGTCACTAGCAATAAGCGTGCTTCCAGTGAAAGCAGTATAGGTGATTTTAGTATTCATTTTAGCCGTATATTTTTATCTGGGTAAAATAATATTATCAGGGTAAAATTAATTTGGCAAATAATTAATTTTATAACTAAAGAATTATTTGATTTTATGAGGGTAGTCTATGAAGTTAGGACTATAAAAATAGTCAAGATAATAGGCTATTTAAAATTTTATTCGGCTTTAATAGTGCTTTTATGAGACAATGTTTTTTTATTTTTGTGTATTAGGACTCCCATGATTGAGCAATCTCCTGAATCTTTAAGCGATATCGAAATTTTAGACATTTTACAGTCTATGAAAAAAGATAAGCTGGATACGGAAGCAAATGAGATTATCCGTAATGGGGGGAAAGCTGGGCGTCAAGAAGCACATAAACAGGCTTTAGTTGCGTTGAATGCAAACTTTGAAGAAAAGTTTGTAGAAGCTGCTACGCTGGCATTAGGCTTGAATTCAGGTCAGGCGAAAAAGATTCGTTATAAAAAAGACCGTATCCGTATTTTTAAAGCACGTGGTATTGATTATTTAGCTATTGATGGTGCAGAAACCGCTCAGGTTTTAGCTCAAGTTGCTCAAGCGATTAGTCGTGAAGATGCGATCGTGACTGAAGGTCTACACAATATTTTTCCATTTTGGAAAGAAGGTTGGCCAATGGTTCAGTTTGATAATGCCTATAAAATTTTAGAAGAAGACATTACATTGCATTTTCAGATTGTGTTAGATCACTTAATTGAATATGTACAGAAATAAAAAAAAGCCCCGATTGGGGCTTTTTTATTGCATATGAATAATTAAAGCGTGCTAAAGAGTGGGAAAACACCAATCACTAAAGCAGTACCCATTAATACCATACAAGTTATGAATGCCCACTTTAAAGTGAACTTTTGATGGTCGGCAAAATCGACTTTAGCAAGACCACATAACAAATAGGTTGATGGAACAAGAGGTGATAGTAAGTGTACGGGTTGACCTACAATTGAAGCGCGAGCAATCGCTTCTGCACTAATACCATAATGTGAAGCAGCTTCAGCAAGAATAGGTAAAACACCATAGAAGAATGCATCATTTGACATAAAGAATGTCAAAGGCATACTCACTAAAGCTGTGATCGGTGCAAGGTATGGACCCATGCTTGGAGGAATCATTGCGACGAATTCTTTAGACATCGCCTCAACCATACCTGTGCCAGATAAAATACCTGTGAAAATACCCGCTGCGAAAATTAAGCCCACAACAGCTAAGACACTGTCTGCATGCATTGCAATGCGTTTTTTCTGCATATCAACATCTGGGTAGTTAATAAGCATTGCGATACAGAACGCTATCATGAACAACACAGACATAGGCAAAATGCCTTTGATCAAAGCAATCATAAGAAGGATTGTGAGCACCATATTTACTTTGCGTAAATGTGGGCGAGTCGCTTCAGGATCTTTTGATACGGTAATGTTGTCACCATGGTGAGTTTCAAGTTCAATAACGCCTAAACGTTTTTGCTCGTAACGACCATATAGGTACGCCAAGAAGAATAACCAACCAATACTAATGACCATCGGGATAATCATTGGTACGAAAATGTGGCTTGGGTCAACTTGCAGGGCGCTTGCAGCACGAGCTGTAGGGCCGCCCCATGGTGTTAGATTCATTACACCACTACATAACAGCATAAGTGCAGTCATGATGAGAGTATTCATTCCTAAGCGTTGATAAAGTGGCAGCATTGCAGCTACACAGATCATATAGGTTGTTGAACCATCGCCATCTAAAGAAACCATTGTGGTTAAGAACACAGTTCCTAGTGTGATTTTTAGAGGATCACCTTTAACCTTTTTTAAAATCCATTTAACCGGTGGATCGAAAAGACCTGCATCGATCATTAAGGCAAAATATAAAATTGCGAATAAAAGCATTACGCCAGTTGGCGCTAATTTTTTGATGCCATCCAGCATCATCTCGCTGAGACCTTTGAGTTCAATGTGACTTAAACTTTCAAAGTAGTGACCTAGGCCCCAGGCAACAAGTGAAAAAATAAATGGGATGAGAATTAAAGCAATAATAGGGCTTAAACGTTTGGACATGATTAAGTACATGAAGCACAAAATCATGCCAACACCAAGTAATGTCAGCATACAATCAATCCTTTGCCTATAGTTTTACTGAACAAGTTTATTCAAAACTCTGACCTTGGTTATTCTTATTAATTTTTATTAAAAAGACAAATAATATATTTAGTTTATTTGGTTAATATATATTCAGTTGGAGGGGTATATTTAGACGAAATACTGAACATATATATTAAGATTATAGTAAGCATATAATAAATATTATTGATTATATTAGATTATAAAGGTTTTATAAAAATAAAAATTATATGATATTTTTTTAAATTATATATGGTTTGATGGGGTGGATGAGAAGGAGAACCATTTAAATACTTGCTTTGAGCTAAGTTACATAAGTTTTGAGGTAATTTAAATCGGGACTTAACTGCTTAGTGGTAATTGAGATATATAGATTATTCTATTATTTTTCAGTATTTAAGATTTAATATAATTGATGATTTAAATAATATTGCTTTTAGATTAAAAGAGCAACTTGAATTTATGAATCTAAAATAATTATTACACATATTTGAAAAATTTATTTAGATTAAAAAAATACCCCGCATAAAATTGTGAGGTATTTAAATTAATATAAATTAGTTGTCATCAATTGATGAATGTACTTCTGTTTGTTCTAAAATTCGAGTTACAAGAAGTTGGTCAATTTTAAAATGATCGACATCGACTACTTCAAACTTGTATCCACCGAATTCTACAAAATCTGCTGGACGTGGAATTTTGCGTAGGCGGTACATCATGAAGCCTGCTAAAGTTTCATAATTTTCTTCATCAGGCATTTCATCAATTTCAAGTGCGTGTCTTAAGTCATCAATCGGTGTGCTGCCATCAATTAACCATGAGTTATTGTCACGTTTAATGATTTGTTGTTCTTCATCAATTGGTGTTACCCAGTCGCCCATAACCGTAATCATAATATCGCTTAAAGTAATAACACCTACGACAAGCGCATATTCGTTTATCACAACCGCAAACTTTTCTTTTGTAGAGCGGAAGCGATCAAGTAATTCCGAAAGGGTTAGGGTGTCAGGAATCATCAAGACAGTGCGAATGGTTGATTCATTCAATTGAGTTGGGGATTGGTTATTTAAAATGCGAACAAGAAAGTCTTTGGCATCGACGTAACCAATGACTTGATCAATATTTTCATTACATACCAAAAATTTTGAATATGGATACTCTGCTAATTTTTGACGAATACTATCTTCATGTTCATTTAAAGTGAAATAAACAACATTTTCACGTGTAGTCATGCTCGAAGGTACGTTACGTTCTTCTAATTCAAAAACATTCTCGATAAAGTGATGTTCTTGTTTCTGAAGCACGCCTGCTTGAGCACCTGCATCCATGACTGCTGAAATATCATCAAAAGTAATGTTATCTTCTCGCGTTGTATTCACTTTAAACAAACGGAATAGCAAGTTGGCAATTGCGTTAATTCCCCAAGCTAAAGGTTTGCAAATTTTAATAAAAACCTGAATTGGGTTAATAACACTAATTGCAATTTTTTCAGGTGCAATCATAGCCAAACGTTTTGGCATTAGATCGGCAAATAAAATAAAGAGTGAGGTCACTAGGGTGAAGGAAAGGGCAAAACCGATCGTTTGTGTCCAAGGGCCTGTGTAAAAGCGGTCTACTAAAGTGACGAAATAAGGACGAAAAGCAGCTTCACCCAAAATACCGCCTAAAATTGCAACTGCATTTAGACCAATTTGAGAGGCTGCAAAAAAGTCAGCAGATTGTTCTTGTAAATCTAGTACTTGTTGGGCGCGTTCTTCACCCGCTTCGGCTAGAATTTTTAGCTTAACTTTTCTGGCACCTGCTAGTGCAATTTCGGTTAAAGATAAAAAGCCTGCTCCGATGATAAGCAGTACGATGATAATGATATTTTGAAAGAGACTCACAAATCACCTGAGGTTCATCATTATTATGACTATGTTTTAACATAAAAAAGCGCTGAGGTAATCAGATTGATTGCTCAGCGCTTGAAGATAGGACAATTAAATTAAAATTTATTTAATAGTGAGAAAATTGTGAATTGTTGGTTAGAAATTCACGGTTTTCTTCTTCAATCATTTGACGAGCAACAAATAAGATAAGTTGGCGCAGCCAGCGATGAGCAGGGTGATGATGTAACAACGGACACCAAGCCATTTTAAGTTCGAACTCTGGAATATAAAAAGGAGGATCCTTTATAACCAGTTTAGGGTTCTGTGTTTGTAGGCGTGCCATGCGGGTTGGTAATGTAGCAATAAGATCTACATTTTGAGCAAGTAATGCAGGCATTTGGTAGTGGCGAGTAAATACAGAAATTTTACGACGTTGACCAATACGTTCTAATGCCTGATCAATCCAACCTAAACCACCTTGTTTATCTGGGTTTACCCCAAAACCTACACCCATACCTGTTTTAGAAACCCAGATGTGTTGTGCATCTAAATAGCTTTTTAAATTTAAATGCGTCACAGCAGGATGTTTGTCGTTCAGAATACAACTGAAACTATCACGCCAAACTAAAACCTGATGGAAACTTTGCGGTATTTCATTAAATCTATTAATTGCAAGATCAACTTTACCTTGTTCCATATCTCTATAAGACACATCACTCGGTGTAAGAAAATCAAGAACAACGTTTGGAGCTTCAGAGCGGAGCGCTTTGACAAGACGAGGAACTAAAGTTGCCTCAGCATAGTCAGATGTCATAATGCGGAAAACGCGATTACTTGTATAAGGGCGGAATTCAGTACGGGGTTCCAAAATCATGGAGAGATCAGAAAGGGCATCACGAATACGAGGCTGTAATTCAAGTGCACGTTCTGTTGGTGTCATCCCTTCAGATGAACGGATAAGAAGAGGGTCATTAAATAAATTACGCAAACGACGTAAAATATTACTCATTGCAGGCTGAGTTACCCCAAGCTGTTCGGCTGCGCGTGTAACATTTTTTTCACGAAGAAGTACATCAAGATATATTAATAGATTAAGATCTACTCGCTCCAGATTCATAAAAAAAATACCGAAAATAAAACCCTGAAATTGTTTCAAATTATGCCATATCTAATAACTATTGTGTGAAAAAATGATGAGAAAAACGACATTTTTTGTAGGAATTAAGTAGGAGTGAGAGGTGCTTTAAAGGCTCGATTTTATTGTCTTTGCTACGTTTTTAAGTATGAAGGTGATAAATAGAATATATTTATATATAACTCATTACTTTCTAGCATGTAAGTTGACTTTTTACATTGGCGAAAATAGCCTAATTTACAATTGACTTTTTAAATTAAAAATGGCTAGAAAAACTTCAAAAAATGTATAAAAATAAGACTTACTCGGTTTTTAGAATAAAATTCTATACTCCTTTGGAATAATTTTATTTTTATAAACAAAGTGTTAATGTTTTTGGTTTTATCTATAATATCGATTTATCAGTATATTTTTTAAATAAATACTGAAGATTAATAAAGGATATTGGATTAATTGATTGGCTAAGTCTAAGCTGTGTTCATGACGAAGCAGCTGGTGTCATAAGAAATTTAAGTACATGACTCTACGCTTCAATCGATGAAATCCTAAAATGAATACAGGACAATATCATGACTACATATCAAACAGCGATTGATGCAATCCGCGAACTAAAAGCAAAATTCGGTAGCACTTGGCGCGATATTAGCCCAGAAGATGCTGCACGTATGCAAATGCAAAACCAATTCAAAACTGGTTTAGATATTGCTAAATATACAGCTGCGATTATGCGTCGTGATATGGCTGCTTATGATGCTGACTCTAGCAAATACACTCAATCATTAGGTTGCTGGCACGGTTTTATCGCACAACAAAAAATGATTGCGAACAAAAAATACTTCGGTACTACTGAACGTCGCTATATCTACCTTTCTGGTTGGATGGTTGCTGCTCTTCGTTCAGAATTTGGTCCACTTCCTGACCAATCTATGCACGAAAAAACTTCAGTACCTGCATTAATCGAAGAAATCTACACTTTCTTACGTCAAGCTGACGCAAAAGAATTAAACGATTTATTCCGTGCGCTTAAAAAAGCGCAAGAAGCGGGTGATACTGCTAAAGCTGCTGAAATCACTGCTCAAATCGACGGCTTCCAAACTCACATCGTGCCAATTATTGCTGACATCGATGCTGGTTTCGGTAACGAAGAAGCGACTTACTTACTTGCTCGTAAAATGATTGAAGCTGGTGCTTGTGCGCTTCAAATCGAAAACCAAGTATCTGATGCTAAACAATGTGGTCACCAAGCTGGTAAAGTAACTGTTCCACATGAAGATTTCATCTCTAAAATCCATGCATTACGTTATGCATTCTTAGAAATGGGTCTTGATGACGGTATCATCGTTGCGCGTACTGACTCTGAAGGCGCTGACTTGACTCAAAAAATTCCAGTAGTTAAAGAGCCAGGTGATATTGCTTCTCAATATATCGGTTTCTTAGACACTGTTGAAATTGACATTGCTGATGCTCAAGAAGATGAAATCTTGATCAAACGTGATGGTAAATTACACCGTCCTAAGCGTTTACCTTCTGGTTTATATCAGTTCCGTGCTGACACACAAATTGACCGCGTTGTACTTGACTGTGTGACTAGCCTTCAAAATGGTGCTGACCTTCTTTGGATCGAAACTGCGACTCCAAACGTAGAAGAAATCGCACACATGGTTAACCGTGTTAAAGAAGTTGTTCCAAATGCTAAGCTTGTTTATAACAACAGCCCATCATTCAACTGGACTTTAAACTTCCGTCAACAAGCTTACGACCGTTGGGTTGCTGAAGGTAAAGACGTTTCTGCATATGACCGTGCTAAATTAATGAGCGCTGAATATGATAATACTGAATTAGCTGCTGATGCAGATGCTAAGATCCGTACATTCCAAGCAGATGCTTCTCGTGAAGCGGGTGTGTTCCATCACTTGATCACACTTCCGACTTACCATACTGCTGCTCTTTCTACACATGAGCTTGCACAAGGTTACTTCGGTTCTGAAGGTATGTTGGCTTATGTTGCTGGCGTACAACGTAAAGAAATCCGTGGTGGTATCGCTTGTGTTAAACACCAGGCAATGGCTGGTTCTGACATCGGTGATGATCACAAAGAAATCTTCTCTGGTGACAACGCTCTTAAAGCACATGATGATGCTAAGAACACAATGAACCAATTCGCAGCTCACTAAGAATTGATTTCAAAAGAAAACCCGCTCACATGAGCGGGTTTTTTTATATTAAAAATAATTATTTTTTCAAAACATAATGCTCAGCTAAAGAGCCTTCAATTTTCTTACCTTCCATATCTAAAGCAGTTGCCGTATTTTCACCAATAAAGAATTTACGGTTTTGTCCTTTATCATCTAACGTAATGACTGAAGTATTATCTTTGTCAAAAGTAAATGTACCATGGGTTTCAAATGGTTTCTTATCACCTTTGCCGAGATAAGTTTCGGTCAATTCATAAGTTTTATCATCTTTTAACTCTAAATCAGTTTTGATGCCTTCACAGTCTGCACATGGAAGAGTGCCTTTATATGTGCCATTCCAATCTAGTGAGTTTTCAGCTGTATGAGCAGTATCTACTGCATTGTTATTCGCTTCAGTGGTTTGAGCTGGAGCAGAGGCTTGTGTGGTTGTATCGGCTTTATTTTCGTTTTTGCTACAAGCAACAAGAAGGGCACTTACAAGTGCAACTGATAATAATGTTTTTTTCATGATGATCTAAACCTCGGAAAATAAATAAAAAAGCAAATAACAGGCTATGAAATATGAGAGCTTAATAAAAGTTTAAGTATGTAATTTAATTTTAACAAAAGGTAAAGTGAGTAAATTTTGAATAATTATTAAAACAAAAATAAAAAGGAGGCATTCACTAAAACGATTTAATGAATACCTTATAAATTACGGTTGCGCTGAAACTCCACCTAGAGAGTCACATGCTGATTTATAGAGTTGGTATTGTTGCTTTAAAACTTCATCTAGCGGCATGTCGAATAACTCTTCACCATTTTTGTAGCTTTCTACGTATGAAGTTGCTTTTTCTTTGCTTACCGCTAAAGATTGCTGGTAATAAGAATTAATCGAGCTTGTTGCAAGCTGGCTTGTCTCAACATTTTTACATTCGAAATTGTGCAGGATTTTTTCTGCACGTTTGACCTCATTAGATTGGCCAAAAATACACCCAGTTAAAAAGACAAGTGGGGTTAACACGAAAAAAAGTTTCATGGAGAGCAAGTATGGAAGCAACAGTGGGCGCTATTGTATAAACAATTCCATAAGTTACTGTGGTTTTATGTTAGACATTGATGATTTTTTAACTCATTAAAATCGAAAAATTGTATCTAATTTTATCGGTTGGCTTATTTTCATATTTGGTGCGTATTTTGCTTATAACTTTAAGCACTTATTTTGAACATATGAACCAGAATGAATCAGGTACAAACGTTTTCAAAAAACTCTTTAGCACCATTTTGGTATGCACGATTAGAGCTCGGATTTTGTTTTGAAAATTCACGCACCATAATGAGTCATAGAAAGCATCATGGCCCTGTTAGGGTGCAAAAAATGCTCTGGCCTGAAAGAACGGGTGTATGTCATGCCATTATTGTTCATCCTCCAGCAGGAATTGCAGGGGGAGATCATCTTACTTTTGAAATTGAAACCAAAGATCAAGCTCATGCGGTAGTAACTACTCCGGGCGCAGGGAAATGGTACAAAACCAATGGTAAGCAAGCTTTTCAACATATTCATTTGCACGTGAAAGATCAGTCCATTTTAGAGTGGGTTCCACAAGAAACGATGCTGTTTAATGGAGCTTTAGCACATTCAGAAACTCATATTCATCTTGATAATGCTGCGAGTTTTATTGGATGGGATATGTTGGTACTGGGGCGGCAGGCACGTGCTGAGCGTTTTGTGCAGGGAAGCTACCACAACCAATTTAAGTTGTGGCGAGAGCAAAAATTATTGGTCGCAGACACACTGTTTTTTGAAGGCGAAGATCGCTGGCTTCGTTCATGTTTAGGTATGAATAATCAAGCCGTGATGGGAAGCTTTTGGGCTGTGCCACCAGAGAAATATCGGTCTTCATTTTATTTAGAACAACAGCTAGAGCTCATTCGTGAATTAATGATGCGTATGCAAGCGCCTGTAACTTTAACATTATTAGAAGATGTAGTTTGTGCGCGTTTCTTGGGAAATGATGTTCGACATTGTCATGATGCTTTTGCAGCTATAAGAGCGAGATTAAGACTTTATTGGTTTGATTTAGATGAAGAATTTCCAAGAATTTGGAAAACCTAAGTTACGTTAAATTGCGTATTTTAAAAACAGTTAAAACACGTATGCTGCTTTTGAGCATGCATTTTGCTTAAACAATATAAATGCAATTTAGGAAAGAGATATGGAACTCAATCCAACAGAAAAAGATAAATTACTTATTTTTACCGCTGGTTTAGTTGCTGAGCGTCGTAAAGCTCGTGGCTTGAAACTGAATTATCCGGAAGCGATAGCTTTTATTTCTGCTGCTTTGTTGGAAGGCGCGCGAGATGGCATGACGGTGAGCGACTTAATGCATTACGGAACAACTTTATTAAAGCGCGAAGATGTGATGGATGGTGTGCCAGAAATGATTGCTGAGGTTCAGGTCGAGGCAACTTTTCCAGATGGCTCGAAATTAGTCACAGTCCATCAGCCAATCGTATAAAAGGAACGCTTATGATCCCCGGTGAAATCATTACTCCAGATGCTGATATTGAACTGAATGTTGGGCGACAAACTTTAAAAGTTGTAGTTGCCAACATTGGTGATCGACCTATTCAGGTGGGTTCTCATTTTCATTTTTATGAAGCAAATGATGCATTACAGTTTGATCGCGAAATGGCGAAGGGTTTTCGACTGAATATTGCAGCTGGTACAGCAATTCGTTTTGAACCAGGGCAAACTCGAGAAGTGGAGCTTGTTGCTTTGGTCGGTAAACGAGAGGTTTATGGTTTCGCAGGCCGAGTCATGGGCAAGTTGGATTAAACATAACAACGATAATGAAAGAGATGAGTAATAAGTTATGAAAATGTCACGTCGTGCATATGCTGAGATGTTTGGTCCAACGGTTGGTGATCGTATTCGTTTAGCGGATACAGAGCTCTTTATTGAAGTTGAGCAAGACTTAACGACTTATGGTGAAGAAGTTAAATTTGGTGGTGGAAAAGTTATTCGTGACGGGATGGGGCAATCACAGCTTTTAGCTGATGAAGTTGCTGACACGGTCATCACCAATGCCTTGATTGTGGATTGGTGGGGAATTGTTAAAGCTGACGTGGGCTTAAAAAATGGCCGAATTTGGAAAATAGGAAAAGCTGGAAATCCAGATATTCAACCAGATATTACCATTCCTTTAGGCGCAGCAACAGAAGTGATTGCAGGTGAAGGGCAAATTTTAACGGCGGGTGGTATTGATACTCATATTCACTGGATTTGCCCGCAGCAAGTTGAAACGGCACTAATGTCGGGTACAACAACAATGGTGGGCGGCGGTACAGGACC
This sequence comes from Acinetobacter sp. Li1LvA2, assembly GCF_056156705.1. Taxonomy (NCBI): domain Bacteria; kingdom Pseudomonadati; phylum Pseudomonadota; class Gammaproteobacteria; order Moraxellales; family Moraxellaceae; genus Acinetobacter; species Acinetobacter sp. Li1LvA2. The sequence continues at coordinate 80,219 of NZ_JBSICF010000007.1, read as the reverse complement.
AGCAGCAGGAACTTCGGCAACGACAGTGACTCCAGGTCCTTGGCATATTGCTACCATGTTGCAGGCGATTGATGATTTGCCTATGAATATTGGTCTATTAGGCAAAGGGAATTTGAGTTTACCTGACCCAATTCGTGAGCAAATTAAAGCTGGAGTAATTGGCTTGAAGCTGCATGAGGATTGGGGTTCAACCCCAGCCGCTATTGATAACTGCTTGAGTGTTGCGGACGAGTTTGATGTGCAGGTAGCGATTCATACAGATACTTTAAATGAAAGCGGTTTTTTAGAAGAAACTCTAGCTGCATTTAAAAATCGTACGATTCATACATACCATACCGAAGGTGCGGGTGGTGGGCATGCACCCGATATTTTAAAGGCAATCGGGCAAAGTAATGTATTACCGTCTTCGACCAATCCAACGCGGCCCTATACGATTAATACCATCGATGAGCATTTAGATATGCTCATGGTTTGCCACCATTTAGACCCGGCAATTGCTGAAGATATTGCTTTTGCAGAAAGTCGTATTCGCCGTGAAACTATTGCCGCTGAAGATATCCTGCAAGATTTAGGCGCGATTGCCATGATGTCTTCGGACTCTCAGGCGATGGGGCGTGTAGGTGAAGTGATTTTACGTACTTGGCAAACTGCCCATAAAATGAAAATTCAACGTGGTCCTTTAGAGGGTGACAACGAGTTCCATGATAATAATCGCGTTAAACGCTACATTGCCAAATATACAATTAACCCAGCAATTACACACGGTTTAAGTCATGAAATTGGTTCAATTGAAGTAGGGAAGCTTGCTGACTTAGTGTTATGGAAGCCCGCCTTTTTTGGTGTGAAACCATCCATGATTATTAAAGGCGGCATGATTGCAGCAGCACCGATGGGCGACATTAATGCCTCAATTCCGACACCTCAACCAGTGCATTACCGTCCAATGTTTGGTGCTTATCCACGTGGTGTACACAACACATGCATTACCTTTTTATCTCAAGCAGCGATTGATGCAAATGTTGCTGAAAAACTAAACCTTAAAAAGTTAATTAGTCCATGTAAAAACACCCGCGCCATTAGCAAAGCTGATATGAAACACAATACATATTGTCCTGTCATGCAGGTTCATCCTGAGACTTATGAGGTGAGGGCAGATGGTGAGTTATTAACCTGTGAACCTGCTGAAGTATTGCCAATGGCACAGCGTTATTTTTTGTTTTGATGATTTTATAGAGATGATTTGCCTCATTGCTGTATTTGTAGATATGAAATAAATAAGGAGAGAGAAGCTAAATGAAAATCTATACACAACGTCTTGAAGATATTTCTCCTGATCAGACATTTGAAACGGTTGAGCTGACTTTTGATACCCGCCAGAAATCACGATTTCGGGCAACTTTATCTAGCGGTATAGATATTGGTGCTGATTTGCCGCGTACCGGAATTTTGCGTAGTGGTTCATACATTGCAACGCAACAGGGCGATGTACTACGTGTCGATGCTAAGCCTGAGCGATTAATGCAAGTCATTGCTCAAGCCGACTTTGATTTGCTTAAAGCAGCTTATCACCTTGGTAACCGACATGTGCCATTAATGTTGACGCCTACAGCTTTATATTTTGAACCTGATCATGTGCTTGCAGAAATGGTAGAAGGGTTGGGGCTTGCAGTCTCAGAAACTGATCATCCGTTTGAACCTGAAAGTGGTGCCTATGCACAGCATAGTCATGACCACCGTTTAAGCCCAATCAAAGCTTTGCATCATGTCCATTCATAGTGCCGCGCAATTACTTCAATTACTGACACTGTCTTCTACGGCATTGCCAGTTGGAGCATATTGCTATTCACAAGGTGTAGAAACAGCCATTGATATTGGCTTAATACATGATGAAACTTCGGCGATTGCTTACTTTGAAGAAGTACTTGAGATGCTGTTAGTGCGATTTGAGTTGCCAGTATTAAAGCGTCTCATGCAGCATCAGGATAACTCAGAAGAGTTCTTGGTTTGGGCAAATTTGTATAAGGCCAGTCGAGAAAGTAAAGAACTGCTCGCTGAATCTCAGCAATTGGCATTTTCTTTAAATGCATGGATTAAAGATGTTTTAAAGAAAACAGTTGAGGTTAAAAAGCAGTTTGGTTTTGTGCCTGTCTATGCACAGCTCTGTGGTCGACTTGGGCTTAACGATGTTGATGTGCTCACAGCTTATACTTTTACCGTTTTAGAAAATCAGGTTTTGGCTGCGGTAAAAACTGTACCTTTAGGGCAAATGGCTGGACAAAGAATTTTATGGCACTTACATGGTTTAGTGCCCCAAGCTGTGGAAAAAGCCTTGCAACTTGGTGATGAGCAATTGAGTAGTGCTTTACCCCGTTATGCAATGCTGAGTATGAAACATGAAACACAATATTCACGGTTATTCAGATCTTAAGTTTAGGAAAGAAGGATAAAAATCATGACAGAACGTAGTCCATTACGAGTTGGAATTGGCGGACCAGTAGGTTCGGGTAAAACTGCGCTTACACTTAATTTATGTTTAGCTTTGCGTAATAAATACAACATGGCTGTGGTGACAAATGATATTTACACCAAAGAAGATTCAAACTTTTTAACCCGTAACGAAGCGATGTCGCCAGATCGTATTGTGGGTGTAGAAACAGGTGGTTGCCCTCATACAGCAATTCGTGAAGATGCTTCAATTAACTTGGCAGCAATTGATGATTTGTGTGAAAAGTTTGAAGGCTTGGAGCTTATTATCATTGAAAGCGGTGGCGATAATTTAGCTGCAACATTTAGTCCAGAGCTTTCTGATTTAACTCTATATGTGATTGACGTGGCAGGTGGAGAAAAAATTCCTCGTAAAGGCGGGCCTGGCATTACCAAGTCAGATTTACTCATTATTAATAAAACTGACCTTGCACCAATGGTTGGTGCAAATCTTGATGTTATGGACCAAGATGCGAAACGCATGCGCGGAGAAAAGCCATTCTTATTTTCAAATATGAAAACGCAAGATGGTCTTGAAGAAATCATTCAATTTATTGAGAAACAAGGGCTATTTAAAGCCTAAGGAGAGATTATGGACTTCATTAAAAAATGGGGCATAGGGCTCCTTGCATTATTGCCAGCACTTACAATGGCACACCCAGGACATAACCATGAACATTCAGGATTCATGGCAGGCTTTATTCATCCATTTACTGGTTTAGATCATTTAGTCATGGCTTTGGCTTTTGGTGTTCTACTCTGGTCGGCAGCTAAGCAATGGAAAATTGCAGGTGTCATGACTTTGAGTGTTACCCTTATTATTGGCTTTTTAATCGGTGCTCAAGGCTTAGTGCCTGTAAATGTTGCTGAATATGGAATTGTTGTTTCTTTAGTCGTTACAGCAATTGCCTTGTGGACAAAATCAAATCGGATTTTACCTATCGCTGCAGCATTACTTGCAAGCTTTCATGGCATAGCGCATGGTGTTGAATTAGCACACTCAGGTCATGTTGTTGCATTAGTAATGGGTATGGTTTCAGCTATGGCTTTAATTTATTGTGGTGGATTAGCATTGGGTGCTGCGCTTACACGATATGTGCCATATGGCAAAAAAATTGTTGGCGCCTGTGCAGCTGTTGTTGCAGTAATTGGTTTAAGTTAATTAAAACCTTGCAAAAAAAGGTAGCTTTAGGCTACCTTTTTGGATTTGCAAAATAAAATGTGTGTGCATAAGAATATTTATACTATTTTTACAGCTCTGATTATCTTTTATAGTGGATATGTTCAGGCCTATGATTTTTTTCAATCAGAAAGTGATTCTACTTTACTAAATACAGACCAGTTGTTGGATCAATCAGATTTAAACTTGGAACAAAGGCGGTTAGCCATTGAGCATGATGATGAAGTTAATAACTATAATGTGCTCAAAAATGAGTTTTATTCCAATCAACGTTGGGTGATTTATAATTATACAGCCTATGATACAGGGCAACTTCAGAATAAAAACATTAATGGCTTAACGAATCATATTAATATTCAAGATTTATCCATTTCAGTTGGGTATGGATTTAATTATAGTGTTAATCCAAGACTGAAAATTGGTTATGAATATATTTCGAGTTTTCCTTATGATCGAGGTCAACTCATACGATTTTTTACGATCTATTTATTCTGAAAATACAAAATTAAAATAATCTAATTCAAATAAATAGATCAGGTAAATTAATTTTTGATAAAAAACTACATGATTATATCTTCTGATAAAGCCCTGCGTGAACAGTTCCAGCTTTCGTTGTTTTAACTTGTTGCCATGTTGAAGGGAGGAGAAGTTGAGATAAATCTCGATCAGCTTCAACATAAATATACCCATTCTTTTTAATATGGGGTTCTGCCAAGTTCGAAAGTTCTTGCCATAAGTCTAGACTATAAGGTGGATCTAAAAACACAACATCAAACTGTTCTTTTAAACGGGGTAAAGCTTGCTGAGCAGTCGCATTGATTAAATGACAGTTTTTGGCTTTTAATAGCTCAACATTATCTTTTAAGAAACGTGCCTGAGTTTTGTCTGGTTCAATCATATAAACTGACGCAGCACCACGTGACAACGCTTCAAAACCTAATGCGCCAGAGCCTGTGCAAACATCGAGGACATGCGCATTTTGAATATCCCACATGAGCCAGTTAAATAGAGTTTCACGCACTCTGTCTGGCGTTGGGCGTAAGCCCTCAATGCTAGCGAAGGGAAGTACTCGTCTTTTCCATTCGCCACCAATAATGCGTAATTGATTCTTCATTATTCATCGACCTCATTGGTTGCAGGGCGAGCTGGTGTAGCCTGTGGTGTTGAGGCTGCGGGTGCAGTTGAAGTAGCTGATGCTGCTGGAGTAGAGCTCGCAACTTCGCCGCCGCTTGATAGCTCACCTGGCTTAATTCCAGCGGTCATTAGTCCACCATTGACTTGGTGGTTTGCTGGTCGGACTGGGTTTTTCTTACGAGTTAATAACCAGTAATCAAAAATAGGTCTTGCAAGTTGAGCAGCAGAACCACCATGACGACCATTTTCCCAAATTACGGCAATTGCAATTTCTGGCTTATCAGCAGGTGCGAATCCAACGAATAAACCATGGTCAAGTTGGCGTTCGCTCAGGGCTGCTTCATTGTAGCGTTTACCCTGTGCAATACTTTTAACCTGCGCAGTTCCTGTCTTTCCTGCAATTTGATAGAGAGGTGTACGAATGCCTCGACCAGTACCTGATTGAATTACATCAATCATAGCGTCGCGCATTTGAATCCAGTCTTCATCTGTTCCGTTGAAGTTGATTTTGCCATCAGGTGCATTACGTACAGTAAATGGTTTTGCACCATGCGTTGCACGTAAAACATGAGGGGTGACATGAGAACCATGATTGGCTGTAATTGCAGTCGCCATAGCAAGTTGTAAAGGTGTAGCTGTAAATGCACCTTGACCAATACTCACAGAAATCGTTTCACCTTTCATCCACTTGGCTTTGCGAGTACGCATTTTCCATTCAGGATTTGGGTAAAGTCCTTCGCTTTCACTTGGTAGATCGACACCTGTTTTCTGACCGAACCCAAATTGACGCATCCATTGGTTCATTTGATCAATCCCCATTTGATGGGCAAGAATATAAAAATAGGTGTCACATGACATAATGATGGCTTTATGCATGTTTACGATACCATGACCGGTTTTTTTCCAGTCGCGGAACTTATGCGAATCGCCAGGTAAGTGGAAATAGCCTGGGTCAGAAATGGCTGTTGACCAGTTTACAATACCGTAGTGTAAGCCGCCCATCGCTTCCATTGGTTTAATGGTAGAACCTGGAGGGTATGCACCTTGTACCGCACGGTTATAAAGCGGTTGATCTAAATTATCACGTAAAGAACTATAATCTTTATGGTTAATACCAGTCACAAATAAATTAGGGTTGAAGCTTGGACTAGATACTAAAGCCAGAATTTCACCCGTACGAGGGTCGATAGCAACAATGGCACCACGACGGCCTGCGAGCTGTTGAGATGCAACAACCTGTAAACCATAATCTAAAGATAAATAGAGGTCATTGCCACGAGTAGGATCTTTACGACCTAAATGGCGCAATATGTTACTGTGAGCATCTGCTTCAACAGATTCATAACCTGGTGTTCCGTGCAGCAAATCTTCATAGCTTTTCTCAACGCCAATCTTTCCAATTAAATTGGTTCCAGCATATAAATCTTTATCAATACTTTTTAATTCTTTATCGTTAATACGCCCTACATAACCAATCACATGAGCAAATAACTCACCGTGTGGATAGTAACGAGTCATTTGTGTTTCGATTCTTACGCCGGGAAATTTATATTTAGCTTCACTGAACTTGGCAATATTGGCTTCAGTTAGATTAAGTTTGATTGCGACACGTTCAGTTTTTCGAGCAGTTTTTATACGACTTTTGAAACGGTCAATATCTTCTTGTGTTAGATCTAAAATAGGTTGTAGCTGCTCAACAACACCATCCACATCTTCTACATCTGTTTTACTTAAAGTTGCTGTAAAAACAGGATAATTATCTGCCAGTAATACGCCATTTCGATCATAGATATAACCACGAGCAGGTGGAAGTGGTTGCAAGCGAATTCGGTTTTTATCAGATGCTGTAGAAAATTCGTCATAGTGAAAAATTTGCAGATAAGCGTATCGGCTAATCAGCACTAATAAGCAAACGATAACAAGACCTACGGCAAAAAAGATTCGTCCTCGATAAATGCGCTTTTCTTGCTGGATATCTTTTAAAGGAAAGTGCTGCTTCATAAGGATCGACTTAGTGACATAGGGTAGAAAAATAGCTGCTTATTCTAACGCAAGAGCGCTTAAAATATTGCATAATTTTCAAAGTTTCCGTGCATTTCGATAAGATACGTTTTGACTTTGCAGACAACAAAATTGTAGATACTTGTATATAAGAAGCAAAATAATTCTGTTAAAGTCTCTCATTCAATAGAATAGGGTTGTTCTCACCATACGATTAGGGAAAATGGAGAAAATAATGAGAAAAATTTATCCCTTACTTGCAGTTCTGATGGTAAGTAGTTGGGCTCATGCTCAAGATTATTCGTTCCTTCCAGAAGCAAAATTAGCAGGACATACTGCATCTACGTTGAATGTGGGTGCTGGTTTTACACAAAAACTATTACATTTAAACGGCGAATGGGTAAACCCTTATGGTATCGCCTATGCCAAAGTTGGCGCATTTTTGAATGGTGACAAAACTGCTGGTGGCCAAGTCGGGTTTCGATATCCTTACTATCTTACCGGCACAGATAAAAATGGTTACTATATTGGTTTTTATGCTGGGCATCTCGATAGTAAAGAGGTCGATGGTGATTATAAATCCCGTTTAGGCGCTGGCGTCGATTTGGCCTATGTATTGTTGAATTCAGAAAGAATTAGTACTTTTAGTGTAGGTATTGGCGCGGCGGAAAAACTAACTGACCAGAATGGGGCAGTTGCTGCGGATACTAAACCACAGATTCAATTTTCTTATTCTCTAAGTTTTGGTTTATAAAACAAAGCAGTTTATCGTTAACTCGCTATAAGCAGAGCACAAATAAATACGAGAGTCTTACATGTTAGAGTACGTCAGCGGATTGTGGCAGACCTTTTTACACAGACCTGATTTTTGGGCCGTTTTAAGTATCATTCCAGTCACTGCCTTTGTTACATGGGCACACGTTTGGATGGCTTTAAAAATGGTGTTTTACCCAATTAAATTTTGGGGATTCCATTTAGGTCCATTACCAGTAGGTTGGCAAGGTATTGTGCCACGTAAAGCTGGACGTATCTCGGGTATTATTACCGACAATACATTATCTAAGTTAGGTTCATTGCGTGAATTTTTAGAAGCAATGGACCCTGAAGATATGGCACGCATTATTGGTGAGCAGGTTGGATTTGAACTTGAACATCTGATTGATGAAGTCATGATCGATCGTAATGCCGTACTTTGGGAAAATTTACCTTATTCAATTAAACGCCGTATTTATGCTCAGGCGCATAAACAATTACCAGGTGTATTAAGAGAATTAGTGACTGAGCTGACCATGAACGTTGAGTCACTGGTTAATATGCGTGAAATGGTAGTGAGCCAGATGGAAGGTGACCGCCGTTTAATGGTACGCATGTTCTTAAAAGTTGGGCAAAAAGAAATCAACTTTATTTGGCATATTAGTGCTTTAATTGGAATGTTCTTTGGTATTTTCCAAATGATTGTTTGGTTTGTCGTACCTTGGCACTGGACTGTACCGTTTTGGGCTTCAATTTGGGGCTTTTTAACGAACTGGATTGCGATCTGGATGGTATTTAATCCGATTGAGCCACATTATATTCGTTACCCACAGATTTTTAGATTAACAAAAGATCGTAAGTTCCCTTGGATTGTACCCGTTCTTCGAATTGGGACTTATAATTTCCAAGGTGCTTTCATGAAGCGTCAAGAGGAAGTCTCTGACGTGTTTTCAAGCGTAGTAACAGAAGATTTAATTACGTTAAAATCGATTATGACCGAAATGATGTATGGGCCGCGTAAAGATAAAACTCGCCGTATTGTGAAGCGTCATATTAACGAAATTATGGAAACACCGTTAGTTCGTACATCTTTACAGCTTTCTTTAGGGCCAAGAGAGTACGCAAGATTAAAGACGGACTTGATTGATCGTTCAATTGAAATTACGATGGGACCCGTATGTGACCCAGCGCTGAACGCAAGCCGGGCACAGAAGATTTTTCAAATGTTTAAAGAGCGTATTCGCGAACTGACACCAAAAGAGTTTCAGAATTTATTGCGTCCTGCATTTCAGGAGGATGAGTGGATTCTTATTGTACTAGGTGGGGTAACCGGATTTATTGCTGGTACAATACATTTGTTTGTGGCTTTCTTATAATTCGACGTCGGGCAGGATCTATTGAAGATTAACGAGACTTTTTCTGCCGGACTTCATATTCATTGTTTTAAATGAGGATGTTTTTTATGCGCATTATTTTACTCGGACCACCTGGGGCAGGTAAAGGGACTCAGGCTCAGTTGATCTGTAAGCGCTACAATGTCCCACAAATTTCAACCGGTGATATGCTCCGTGCTGCAATTCGTGAAGGTACTGAATTAGGTCTCAAAGCTAAAAGTGTAATGGAATCTGGTGGTTTGGTTTCAGATGAACTTATTATCGGTTTAGTAAAAGAACGTATTGCTCAGCCTGACTGTGTAAATGGCTGCATTTTCGATGGTTTCCCACGTACTATTCCACAAGCTGAAGCTTTGGAAAAAGAAGGGATTAGCATTGATCACGTGATTGAAATTGATGTTCCTGACGAAGAAATCGTACAACGTCTTTCTGGTCGTCGTCAGCATCCAGCTTCTGGCCGTGTTTATCATACAGTTTACAATCCACCTAAAGTGGAAGGTAAAGATGATGAAACTGGTGAAGATCTTGTTCAACGTCCAGATGACCAAGAAGAAACAATCCGCAAACGTTTAGCGTCTTATCATACAGAAACTGAGCAATTGGTTGGATTCTATCAAAGCCGTGCTGCATCTGGTGAGAATGCACCGACTTATGACAAGCTTGATGGCTTGCGTACAATTGAAGATGTACAAAAAGATTTGTTCAACATCTTAGACAAATAATTTAATATTATTTGTGATAAAGAGCCCTCTTTGTGAGGGCTCTTTTCTTTCATTCAGTGCAGGAGAACAATATGAAAATCATATTGATTTTGGTGGTATTGCTAAGTCTGGCACTCGTCATATTTTTAAGTTATCAGAGCTATAAAATGCTTAGGCAGGTACAAAAACAAGCAAAAGAAGAGCGTAATGAGAAAAAACGTCTAAAGTAAGTTTGATTGGGTATGATCCCTATACCCAAACATATTTTTAGGCTTTAATATTTTTAATAGCAATTTGCTTTTGTGCACCAAATTCAAAGCGATCAGGCCAGTTGCAAACATCTGCAACTACACATTCAGCGCATTTAGGTTTACGGGCAATACAACAATAACGACCGTGCAATATAAGCCAGTGATGGGAATCTAAAATAAATTCTTTAGGAATGACCTTAATTAAGCGATGCTCAACTTCAAGTACATTTTTACCTACGGCTAAACCAGTTCGATTTCCCACTCGGAAAATATGGGTATCGACAGCCATAGTCGGTTGTCCAAAAGCTGTATTTAAAACAACATTAGCGGTTTTACGTCCGACGCCGGGTAAAGCTTCCAAATCTTTTCTGTTGCTTGGAACTTCGCCGTTAAATTGCTCCATTAAAATCTTACAGGTCTTAATGACATTTTCGGCTTTAGCGTTGTAAAGGCCAATTGTTTTAATATATTCCTTTAACCCATCTACGCCCAAGTTATAGATTTTCTCGGCTGTATTAGCCACAGGGTAAAGTTTATCAGTTGCCTTATTCACACTTACGTCGGTCGCTTGAGCTGACAACATAACTGCAATGAGTAACTCAAAAGAAGATGAATATTTTAACTCGGTTTGAGGAGAGGGCCGTTGTTCGCGAAGGCGTTCAAAGAAAATTTGAATCTGCTTTTTCGTCATGTTTTTGACAGCCATTCAGACCTCCTGTAGTTGCATGAGTTGCTGTTGTAATTCTTCGAGTTGAAGACGTTTTTTAGCATCTTCACGTACACCTAGCTGTTTTTCCAGTTTCTTAATTTGTGTACGAATTTTAGCTAACTCAATTGTAGTTTTAGCATCAGTTGGCACAGTCTCTTTAGATTTCTCAATGAGTTCAATTGAAGGTAATTCATCAAGTGCCTGAGAGAACTGCGCAAACAGTTGAGTATCAATTTCAGCACGTACCACTGGACCTTTACGGTGACTGCGACGCTTTTCTTCACGCTGAATATGAGCGTAATAACGTTGTCTTAAATCATTTTGCTCTGCGGTACGTTGTTGTTCATTTGGTAAAGCTTGCGTGTCTTCAACCAAATCAATGCAATCTACGGGACATGGTGGAATACATAACTCACAACCTGTGCATAAGTCAGTCAAAATGGTGTGCATGAGCTTACCACTGCCAATAATAGCATCTACAGGACAAGCACTAATACATTTGGTGCAGCCAATGCATTCATCTTCACGAATAATTGCCTTCATTCGCTGTGGGCGGCCATCTGTTTGTACAGGCCATACGCTTCTTTCAGCAGTTAATGGAGAGCGATTTAATAGGTTTGCGAGTGCATCAGCAACAGGTTGTCCACCTGGAACACATTTATTTGCTTCTTCACCTTCAGCAATCGACTTTGCGTAGGGTAGACATCCATCACGATGTCCACATAGACCACATTGTGTCTGTGGTAATAACGCATCAATCTCGCGTATGAGAGAAATAGATGAATTCATAGTGGGCAAATAGCTTGGTTAAAACGATGCGATAATGAAGAAAAAGCTAAGTAAGGTCAATGGATTTTAACGAATTTATCGGGTTTTTAATTGACCTAAAATGTCGCTAATTCTGCACAATAATAGATCAATAAAAGTGAAAAGTTAAATGACTATTTCTTATCTTTGAGTAGTTTTTCTAAAAATAAGTTTTTGATAATTAAGGTTAATAAAATAATTTAAAATAACTATTGTTAAAATTGATGGAAAGGGATTTAATATTTTGCTGCTAAATGATGCATTTAATAATGTATTGCACCAATTTAATTCATTACTATGCTGAGGACCGTGCATTGAAATATAACAACCTGAATGAATTCCTGAATTACGTGCAAGCGCGTGATCCGCATCAACCTGAGTTCTTACAAGCTGTCGAAGAAGTCATGACGAGTTTGTGGCCATTTATTGAAAAAAATCCGGAATATGCAGAGCAGGGTTTGTTAGAACGCTTAGTTGAACCTGAGCGTGTGATTCAATTTCGTGTTTCATGGATGGATGATCAAGGTCAGACTCAAGTTAACCGAGCTTTCCGTGTTCAATACAATTCAGCAATTGGGCCATTCAAGGGTGGAATGCGTTTCCATCCATCGGTCAATCTATCAATTTTAAAATTTTTAGGTTTTGAGCAGACTTTTAAAAACTCACTTACTACTTTACCAATGGGTGGGGGAAAAGGTGGTTCAGATTTCGATCCTAAAGGTAAATCTGATGCTGAAATTATGCGATTCTGTCAGGCATTAATCATTGAGCTTTATCGCCATTTAGGACCAAATACTGATATTCCTGCGGGAGATATTGGTGTGGGTGCGCGTGAAGTCGGTTATATGGCAGGCATGATGAAAAAGCTGAGTAATGACACCGCTTGTGTCTTTACTGGTAAGGGAATTTCATTTGGTGGTAGCTTAATGCGCCCTGAAGCAACTGGCTATGGTACGGTTTATTTTGCAGAGGAAATGCTCAAAGCACGTGGACAATCTTTTGCTGGTAAAACTGTTTCAGTATCTGGCTCTGGTAACGTTGCACAATATGCGGCAGAGAAGGCCATGTTCTTAGGGGCAAAAGTTGTTACTTTGTCTGACTCTAACGGCACGGTTTATGTAAAAAAAGGTTTTACAGATGAGTTGCTTGTTGAAGTCATGGAGCTGAAAAACGTTAAGCGTGGTCGTATTTCCGAGTTTGCTTCTAAACATGGTTTTGAATATTTTGAAGGAAAAACGCCGTGGCATATTCCTGTCGATATTGCTTTACCATGTGCTACGCAAAATGAATTAACAGGTGAAGATGCTAAAACGCTTATTGCAAATGGTGTAATTTGTGTGGCTGAAGGCGCTAATATGCCATCTACACTTGAAGCAGTTGAACACTTCATCGAAGCTAAAATTTTGTATGCGCCAGGAAAAGCATCTAATGCGGGTGGGGTAGCAACATCTGGTTTAGAAATGTCTCAAAATGCAATTCGTTTAAGCTGGACACATGCTGAAGTCGATGAGCGTCTACATGCAATTATGAAAGACATTCATGCCAATTGTGTAAGATACGGTACTAAAGAAGATGGTACTGTGAACTATGTTGATGGTGCCAATATTGCAGGTTTTGTAAAAGTGGCTGATGCAATGCTTGCTCAAGGTATTTTCTAAAAATAGAAATAAAAAATCCGATGCAAAAGCATCGGATTTTTTTAGTTTAAAAACTTATTTTTTAGGTTTTTTAACTAATTCTTGTTCAACAACCATATCTAATACATCAGCTTGACTAGATTGGTCTGCTGCTGGATTTTTCACTTCAAAACGTTTCACACGTAAAATTACGCGTTGGTCTGGATTGTGTTCAAAACCTTCAATTTGGCCATAATATAATGACCAGTTTTTGTCAGCGTAAGTTTTAACGCCTTTGTCATCATATTTAATTTCACGAACTTGCATACAAGTTTGTGGTGCGACACCAGTACATGATTTAGTTTGTGGAGCAACTTCTAGGAAAACAGTTTTTCCTTCAGATTGATATTTTGCTTCAGGTGTCATTTTACCAGTAAAGGTATATTTTTGACCTTGAGCATCAGATACCGTTAGTGTTGGTTGATCAACGTTTGTGGTATTGAGTTCAAATGGAATCGCACGTTTTTGGAAAAGACTGCTAGAAAATTGTTCCTGTTTCATTAAAGCAGGTTCACACGCCATCATTGTTGACATTACATCAGCAGTTACGATGGTGTTGTTTTCAACTTTCCAAGTTGTTCCTTGGCGGTTACAGCCTGTTGCGATTGATAAACGGTCGTTGGTGAAGTTAAGAACGATAGGTTTTTTTGTATTTTCAGGCTGATAAGACCAAGAGTAGTCTGTTAAAGCTTGAGTATTCACTGCTTTTTGACCTTGGAAAATATGCTTTTGACCAGTTTTGTCTGTCACGCTTAAAATCACCTGACCATTATTGTTACTAATTTCGATTGGTAATATTGCGTCACTAAAGATGCTATTCGACAATTGTTCTTGTTTCATTAAATCATCTTGGCAAGCCATCATTGTTGAAACAAGGTTAGATGTAACAAGTTGGTTACCTTCAACTTTCCAAGTACCGCCTTGGCCATTACAACCTGTATTGATTGCTAATTTGCCATCTGCATTAAAGTTAAGGATAAGTGGTTTAGAAGCTTTTACATTTTGATAAGTCCAAGCATATTCACCTAAAGTGGCTGCAAGGTTTTGTTGTTGCTCAGATACAATTGGAGCAGGAGTATTAGTAACTGTTTGACACGCCATCAAAGAAAAAGGTAATAACGCAAGAATTAAATATTTAATTTTCATTTAAAAACTTCAAGTAAAAAAACAACAGCAATAAGCTTAAAACATTCTTAAAAAAAGAAAATGTAAACATTTGATTGTTTCGGTTTTTAAAATGTATAAGTTTGTAAGTTATTCTAATTTTCAACAAAAATAATGGTATACCCCGCGAAACGGGGTATTTGCTAATAATTAATCAAAACGATAGATGTCCATGCCTAGTGAGCCCATTGTGAAGCTGCTGTGAACAATCGTAAAACGATTACCTGTGCCCATAGCAAAAAACAACGGGGCAAAATGTTCTAGGGTAGGATGATTGCGTTTTACATACGGCAACGATTGCCAGTCCAGTACGCCATCATAATCTTGGTGGGTAAGTTTATTCACAACAGCATTTCTAAAAGTTGAGGCCCATTCTGGAACTTTAGAGTTGTCTCCTTGCCAAGATAGCTCTGCAAGATTATGAGTAATACTGCCTGAACCAATGAGTAAAATCTGCTTATCACGTAAAGGCGCGAGCGTTTGTCCTATACGATAAATTTCTTGTGCGCTTAAATTAGTTGGCAAAGAAATCTCGACGACAGGAATGTCAGCATCAGGATACATATGCAATAGAGGCATCCATACACCATGGTCACGAGGGCGCGTACTATTCGCATGTGCAACTAAATGAGCATCTGCCAGTAATTTTAAGATTTCTTCAGCAAGTTCTGGTTGCCCAGGCGCGCTGTAGCGAATTTCATATAACTCTTTAGGAAAGCCGCGGAAGTCATGCCATGTTTCAGGGCGAGTCGAAATACTCACTTCAAGTGCTTTACTTTCCCAATGCGCAGACATCACAATGATTGCCTTAGGTGCTGGAAGATTAGCACCTAAGCGGTGTAGAGCAGGGCCTACTTGTTCTGGATCAAGTGCAAGCATGGGTGAACCATGTGAAATAAACAGTCCGGGAAGGGTTTGTAGTTCCATTGCATTACACCTGAGTTAAAAGCAGAATAATAGTTATTATGCCAAAATCAGGACATGTTAAAAGTATCCTGATTTCAACGGATTGTTCCTAAAATGAAACGGTTGTTGTTTTTATGCACGGTGATAGGGATGATTATGATTAATAGTCATTGCCCGATATAGTTGCTCAATTAATAAAACACGTACTAAAGGATGGGGCATTGTGAGTTTTGAAAGTGACCAATGCCATGCGGCGGCTTTACGTACTTGATCTGATAAACCATCTGGCCCACCAATAGCAAGTACTACATCATTGCCTTCAAGCATCCACTGTTTCATGGTGTCAGCCAGTTTCTCTGTGCTGAGTTCTCGGCCACCAACCTCTAGAGCAATTAAAGTTTCATTCGGTTTTAAAGCATTTAAAATACTTTCACCTTCAATTTGACAATATTTTAAAATATCCGCTTCTGAATCATTCTTACCACGTTTGGCCATAGGAAGTTCAATGACTTGAGTTTGCACAAAAGGTTGAATACGTTTGAAGTAATCTTCAAAACCAGTGAGAACCCAAGCAGGCATTTTTTGACCAATGGTCAGAATACGAATTTTCATATTATCTATTCATTTAAAACAGCTGGCGTATTATACCTGAGGAAGAGATAAGTTCGTGGTAGTAAAATAGGCATAAAAAACGCAGTCCAAAAAACGGTGTTGGACTGCGATCAAATGATCATCTGTCTGGAGTTCAGATGATCATAGAGAATAAAACAAGGCTATCTATAAAATAATAGATAACGAAGAATACTTAATTTAATTAAATACTCTTAATACCTATTATGAGGATGGTTGGATATTTTTCAATCAAATTGTGTAACAAAAAAAAGAGAGCCGAAGCTCTCTTTTTTCACATTTTAATTAGTGACGTGCTGCTTTTGAACCTTCCACCGGTTTTACAATCGGTGTTTTAGGTAAAGGCTTTGGCATCGAAACTAATGCTAAAGGCAAGATGTCATCAATACTTTTCACAGCTTTGATTTCTAAACCTTCTTTAACATTGGCTGGAATTTCTGCCAAATCACGAACGTTATCTTGTGGAATAAATACAAGTTTAATACCACCACGGTGTGCTGCAAGAAGTTTTTCTTTTAAGCCACCGATACGCATTGCACGACCACCTAAGCTTGTTTCACCAGTCATTGCAATATCAGGACGAATCGCAATACCTGTAAATGCTGATACAAGCGCAGTTGTTAATGCTAAACCAGCAGATGGACCATCTTTTGGTGTTGCGCCTTCTGGTAAGTGAACGTGTACATCAGTTTCTTCAAAACGAGAAGCTTCAATACCTAGCTCATCAGCACGTGTGCGTACTAAAGTCATTGCTGTGGTAATAGACTCTTTCATTACGTCGCCGAGTGAACCAGTCGTAATGAATTTACCTTTACCTTTGACAGCTGCAACTTCAATGGTAAGCAACTCACCACCTACAGATGTCCAAGCTAGACCATTTACGCGGCCTACTTGCGCTTCATCTTCTGCAATACCAAAGTCAAACTTGTGTGGACCTAAGTATTCTGGAAGATTGGCAGAAGTCACATCAAGTTGTAAGTTTTTAGACTTTTTACTTACTGCTTCTTTTACCACTTTACGCGCAATTTTAGACACTTCACGTTCTAAATTACGTACACCAGCTTCACGTGTATAGCGCTGAACAATGTCACGAATCGCTTCTTCATGAATTGTTAACTCTTTTGCACGCAGACCATTGTTCTTAATCGCTTTTGGAACAAGGTAACGTTCAGCAATGTTAACTTTTTCATCTTCGGTATAACCCGGTAGACGAATAACTTCCATACGGTCAAGCAATGCCTCAGGAATATTCATGCTGTTTGCAGTACAGATGAACATCACTTCAGATAGGTCAAGATCAAGATCTAAATAGTGATCGTTGAACTTACTGTTTTGTGATGGATCTAATACTTCAAGCAATGCAGAAGCAGGATCACCACGGTAGTCTTGTGCCATCTTGTCAATTTCGTCGAGTAAGAACAGTGGGTTCTTCACGCCAACTTTTGTTAAAGACTGCACGATTTTACCTGGCATCGCACCAATATAAGTACGGCGGTGACCACGAATTTCAGCTTCGTCACGTACGCCACCGAGTGCCATACGAACAAACTCACGACCTGTTGCTTTCGCAACTGATTCACCAAGCGAAGTTTTACCTACACCAGGAGGGCCTACTAAACATAGGATAGGACCTTTGAGTTTTTTAACACGAGACTGAACAGCTAAGTATTCAACAATACGATCTTTAACGTCATCTAAGCCGTAGTGATCGGTATCAAGAATCTCTTGAGCTTTCGCAAGGTTAATGCTGACTTTGCTCGCTTTATTCCACGGCGTATCTAAAATTACTTCTAGATAGTTACGTACAACAGCCGCTTCACTAGATGCAGGTTGCATTGCTTTAAGCTTACGGAACTCAGCTTCAGCTTTTTTACGTACGTGTTCAGGTAAATCAGCTTCAGTTAGACGTTTTTCTATTTCAGCAACGTCATCTTCAGCGCCACCATTCATGTCAGAAAGTTCACGTTGAATGACTTTCATTTTTTCATTTAGAAAGTATTCACGTTGGTTTTTTTCCATTTGGCGTTTTACGCTGTCATGCAAAGTTTGTTCAATTTGCTGTTCGGCAGATTGATTAACCAAGTAGCTCATAAGCTCTTGCAAATGTGCTTCAAATTCATCGTGCTCTAAAAACTTCTGTTTAATTTCAATATTTAGAGGTACACGTGTAGCCACGAAGAACATAAGCTGTAGCAAGTCTTCAATTTTATTAGCAGCTGCAACGAGTTCACGTGCATTACGTAATTTTGCTTCAGCATATTGAGCAAATAAATTACGCAACTCTTGTAAACGAGTTTCTTGAGTAGCTTTATCTACGTTAATTGTCATTGGACTTAAGCTATGCTCAGCAGTCAAATGGCTATCTTCATCGATAATTTTTTCAAGCTTAGAGCGCTGTAACCCTTCAATCAGTACTTTGATACAGTTTTCATCATTCTCATGATTTACAACTTGAACAATCTTAGCGACAGTTCCGTACTGATAAAGGTTATCGTGATCAATATCTTCTGTAAGCGAATCTTTTTGCGCAACTACAAATACTAAATTGTCACTGTTACGAGCCACATCAACTGCATTGATCGATTTTTCACGACCCACGAATAACGCAATTTGCATGTGTGGATAGACCACTACATCACGTAACGCTAAAAGTGGTAATACACTTGGAACCTGAGGCTCTAAGTCAGTTTTTTCATTCATAATAAGTTCAGACATGGGCACTCCTAATGAGTGACAACGAGGTTGCCATGTTTTTTATAGTGATGTGTATTTCAAAAATTACAAGGGCCTCTCTATAGAAAATGTGGAAAAAATGACTAATTTAGTCAACTTTTTTATTAAAATATTATGAATCAATGGATTAATTCTTAAGAAGAATATAATTTTGTAGAAAGGATAGGTAATTTAGCTTAATAATTATGAAATATTCATATAGTAGAAAAGACGTTTGGATGGAAAATAACCATTTTCTTATGTCATTTATCGGCATTGTATAATTAACAATAATGCAAAACTTATTTAATGTTGAACATTAAATAGCCGTGTTACTATAAATTGGTAAATCGGTCTGTCACGTAGAAGTAACCATCCTTAGGGTGGTTACTTTTATGATTTTAGGGGCATTAAAAACTTAAGACTAATTTTAATTTTCATATAAATATTATCTTTTAAAATAATAAATATGTTGAGGGGTGAGTAAAGCATCTAAAGGTTGATCCCAACTTTGACGTTTTAAAGTATGTTCAATAAATTGAAATTGATGAGCCATTCCCAAACGATAAGGTTTATGTTTTGCACTAGCCAATGTACGGTCATAATAGCCGCCTCCCATACCAATACGCGTACCGTAGTGATCACAAGCTAAAAGTGGCATTAATAGTAAATCAAGTTTTGATACATGTTTTCCTCTTGTTGCCATGGGTTCTTTCATACCCAATGGATGATGAGAAAAACGTCGATTTAAATATTGGTTTCTAGATATTTTTACCCAAACTAAACGTTGATTCATAGAACAAATCATAGGTAAATAAACTTGTTTATTTTTTTGAAAACATAATTTTATGATCAGATCTGTATGAACTTCTCCGAAGGCATGCAGATATAAACCAATTTTTTTTGATGAATGAAAAATAGCAAGACTGTTTAAATGATGCAGAACATTAAGCTGAGCTTTTTTTTGCACTAAGGGGGACAAAGAGCGTCTTTTAGATCTTAAATTTTTTCTAATAAAAGTAAGTTCATTCATGCGTAAATCTAACAAAGATTTGAGATCAGTCGAGCAAAATTATACCTATTTTTCTTAAGATTTATGGAAATAGAGGACTAATTAAGAAATAACTTAAAATTTACTTGATGCGAGGTATTTTCTTTAGCGATAAAAAATTCTATTTCTTTACGTATTACCAGTATTTATTTACATTTAATCAGATAAGAATATTTAAAAGGATGAATGTGAAATTGTTAAGCCTATGAAGTTAAAAATTTTAACCACTACAATAAGCGCCGTATTGATGCTAAACGGGTGTACAAAACAAACAGAACCTGAAGCTGCTGAAGTGGACTATAAAGCTCAATTCGAAGAGTCTGACCGTAAAATTGGAGAGTTTTTAGATCAACTGGATAATCCGAATACGCCACAAGAAGTTAAAGTCAAAATCTTGTGCCATGACTATCCTGAGGTTTATAAGACCCAATATATGCCTGCATTAATTAGAATTTCACCTAAACCTTATACCGAAGAAAAATTATTGTCAGATTTGAAGAGTGCAACTGATTACTACAAAGATGCCTTTGCAATTAGGTGTAACCAATAATTAATTGATGTATTAACTCTCAAAAAATCCGATAAGTGTGAATTGATTGGCATTATTAAGTTGTGGTAAATTTCATTTTGTCTTTATAGTTGCTAATTTAGGGGGTTCTAGATATGGAAATCTTGAAATTCTTACAGAGTTTTAATACCGTCGGTACATACTTAACGATTGCTTCAACTGTTTTAGCTGGGCTTATTATTTATTTTTACGTGATTAATCCAGCGTAATCTTTTAAAAAGAAATAGTAAGAAATCTTCTATTTCTTTTTTTATAATTAAATTTTGTTATAAATTTCAAACTATAAAAATAAGGTAGGATCATGAAGTATAAATTATTTTTTCTTAGTTTTTTAGCTTTAGGATGTCATGCCGACGACAATGTAAGTGATCCTGATATTTGTAATGTGGTAAAAAAAGTGGCTCATACTGTCATGGAAGCACGTCAACAAAAAGTTCCATCTCAAGACTTGCAACAGATAGCGAATGGTCTTGAAGACCCAAAAGCCAAACAACTTTACCAAGATTTAATTAACTCGGCTTACTCTGCCAAAGTATTTAGAACCAGTTTCTTTAAAAGAAAGGCAATAGAAGACTTTCAAACAGGCTGGTATGAAGAGTGTCTGAGTAGAAATAAGAAATAATATTAGAGAAGGCGGAGTAGATTAATCAGTTAAGCTGCAATTTAATGTTTAAAAAGAAAATTTTAGACTGAAAGGTCTGTATGCAAAGCTAAATTAAAATAAATATTTTGAATTTCTCTTAAAGTTAAAACTAAATGCTCCGAAGATGCCGCTGCATGTGTCGTTACCCTGAACCCGATGAGTTCAAGGTGGACGCGACGTATACTTGCTGGGTTTCCTACACGAGGGTAGGCATACACTCTAAATATACAGAACACATCCATAAGTTTAAGTATCGGCAGGGGAATAGACCCGCTGGCGAACATCCCAGAGACAGTTTAAGTATAACCGATCTGACCATGTTGGCAATCACCTAAACCTCTGGAACTGTAAACTTAGTTTGCGTTTGATGAAGCTTTGTACATTCACAAGCATAAAGTAATTTGAATTACACTTAATAGTGCCAATAAAAAACGCCTTGCATCTATTATTCATAGAGCAAGGCATTTTTGTATGGATAATTTATTTAAACAATTTGTTCAACATCATCCAATATCGTTTGCAGTAAACGTTCACAGTGAGTGTATTCTTGCAAAGACTTATTAAGGCTCAGTACTTCTTGAGTCAGTTGTAAAGCAACCATAATGACCAATTTGTTGTGTTCAACACGTGGAGCACTACGACGCATCTCATTAAATTTCTCATTGAGAAGTTCTGCTGCACGTTCAAGTTCATCTTTTTTGTCTAAAGTAGTCGCGAGTCTAAAGGTCTGCTCAATCAGCCTAAGCTCTACCATGACTTGTTCACTCATGATTGGGTCTCCTCACCAGTTTCAGCATTAGGATGGGCAAGCTGCTGAATTTCTTGAGCATGCTGATCTTGGGCAGTGCCTAAAATTCCTAAACGTTGAATAATGGCTTCAACTTTTGATTTAGCAAGCTCATTTTTTTGTAACAAACGATCACGATCTTGTTGTAAATCATGAAGTTCTTGTTGAGTTTGACGCTGGTGGGCTTGTAACTTTTCTTTTGCAACACGTAATTCATTACGTTCGGCAAGAATTTCTTGAAAACGATTTTTTAAATCAGTCGTACTTTTTTCTAATCGGCTATAACGTTCCGCAAGTGTGTTAGCATCCTGATTCAACTGTTGAAATTGACCTTTTAACTGAGATAGTTGCTCAGTTACCGACTCAATTTCCTCTTGTTTTTTAGTGATAATACTATTTTTTTGCACAACTTGTGCGTGATGCTCTGTTTCAGCCAGTTCTTTAGCTTCTGAGAGTGCCGCATGTTCACTCTCTAAATGATGTAAGCGTGTTTTTAATACGCTAATATGCGCTTGTAGCCGCTGTAATTGTTCTAACATAACGAGGTCGCACAGAATTGCAATCAAAGGTAATATATACAAAGTATAGAGATTGGATAAACGAATGCAAGACGATATTTCAGGCTGGACAGATTGGAACGCTCATTTTGAAGGAATTGAAGAAATTTCAAGCCCTAGTGAGTTACATGGTCTATTAACAGGTATTGTTTGTGTGACAGAAGCGCCAACGCGTGAACAATGGTCACAAATTTTAACAACCCTTAATGTGCCAGAGTTAAGTGAAGATGCTTTAACGCTTTTAACTGATGAAGCAGAAGATGTCGTTCACGCTATATCTGATGATGAATTAGATTATTTACCAATGCTTCCTGATGATGAGCACCCACTTCAAGAGCGTGTACAAGCATTGTCAGATTGGTGTGCAGGGGTTGTATTAGGTTTCGGTTTAGCATCAGGTCATATTCGTCAAGATGAACTTGAGTTGATTGAGAACCTTCAAGATATTGCAGCAGTCGAATTTGAAGACTCTGACAATGATGAAGAAGGTGAAAGCAGCTACGAAGAGTTATATGAATTTGTACGCTTAATTCCTGTAAGTTTGTCTATTGGCAGAAAAAAAATTACTGTAGCTGAAAGTTCTTTATTGAAAAAAATTCATGCAAAAAGTAAATCTGCTGCTGTAGACACAGAACAAAATATTGTAGAAATGTTTACTCCACATCGTCCAAGTTAATTGAGGCGATGTGTTATTGGTTGTATTTTATTTTTTGACTTTAAAATTCTAAATCAAGTAGATCATTATGAAATTGCCTCAAGCTGATTTTCGACATCGTAGAGACCGTCTGGCAGAAAAAATGGGTCCAAACAGCATTGCAATTATTGCAACGCGTGAGGAAATGTACCGTAATCGTGATGCGGATTATAAATTCCGTGCCGATAGTAGTTTTTTCTATTTGACGGGCTTTGCTGAGCCTGAGGCAGTTGCTGTCATTGAAACCTTCGACGATGAAGAATATAGCTATAGTCTTTTTTGCCGTGAACGTAATCGCGAGATGGAAATCTGGAATGGTTTCCGTGCTGGAGTTGATGGTGCAGTTGAAGACTACGATGCTGATGAAGCATATGTAATTGATTTTCTTGATGAAGAAATTATTGAAAAATTATTAAATAAAGAGCGTCTTTATTATCGGATTGGGCACAATGCTGAGTTTGATGCGCGGGTAAGTCAGTGGATTAAAAAAGCAGATGCCGAGCACCGACATCAAGGTGCTCCAGCTCAACTGATTCAGCTCGACCGTATTGTTGATGAAATGCGTTTAGTTAAGTCACCACAAGAACTTGAGTTGATGCAAATTGCTGCAAATATTAGTGCTGAGGCGCATACGCGTGCGATGCAAGCGGTACACCCAGAAATGATGGAATATGCTCTGGAAGCTGAACTCAATTATATTTTTGGGAAAAATGGCTGTGTTCCGTCTTATAACAGTATTGTAGGCGGTGGAGCTAATGCTTGTGTTTTACATTATGTTGAAAATAACAAGCCACTCAAAGATGGTGATTTAGTCTTAATTGATGCCGCATGTGAATATGAATTCTATGCTTCGGATATTACCCGTACTTTTCCGGTCAATGGTAAATTTAGTGCTGAGCAAAAAGCATTATATGAAGTTGTATTGACTGCCCAATATGCAGCGATTGACGCAGTTCGTATTGGTAATTCATACCGTGAACCTCATGAAATAGCAGTTAAAATTTTAACTGAAGGTCTAGTTAATTTAGGTTTGCTCAAAGGTGATGTTAACGAACTCATCGAAACTGAAGCATATCGTCAGTTTTATATGCATGGCACAGGTCATTGGCTAGGCATGGATGTACACGATGTCGGGTCTTACAAAAAAGGTGAAGATTGGCGTCAATATGAAGAGGGTATGGTCATTACAGTTGAACCTGGTTTATACATCGCACCAGATGATGAAACTGTAGATGAAAAATGGCGTGGTATTGGTATTCGTATTGAAGATGATGTGGTCGCAACCTCGAAAGGACCACGAGTTTTAACTGCTAATGTGGTTAAAGATATTGCAGATATTGAACATTTAATGGCGCAAGCTAAAGCATAATTAAACGTATTCGCCAAAGGAGCAAAACTCGATGCAACAACAAGTGATTATTGTAGGTGGGGGAATGGTGGGTTTGAGCCTTTCACTCATGCTCGCGAAGGCTAATATTGCGGTAAAGCTATTAGAAGCTGTGAAATACCCAAACTATGATGATCAAAATGTTGCTCCTTACCATTCGAGTTTTGATGCGCGTAATACGGCTTTATCGCGTCGTAGTGTACAGATTTATCAGAAGCTAGGGTTATGGGATGCATTACAGCAACATGCGACCCCAATTTTGCAAGTCCACATTACTGAGCAAGGCAGTTTTGGTAAAGCACGTTTAATTGCGGAGCAAGAAAAAGTCGAAAGCTTTGGTCAGGTAATTGAAAATGCTTGGCTTGGTCGTGTGTTGTTAACTCAAGTGCGTCAGCAACCTTTGATTGAACTCATTGATGGTGTACAAGTTACCGCTTTAACTCAAGATGCCGAGCAAGTACATATTGAAGCTTTGCGTGGTGAGGAAACCTTAAAACTTGAATCAAAACTATTAATTGCGGCTGATGGACGCGATTCTTTTTGTCGTCAGGCAATTGGTGTGGGTGTTGATGTTCACGACTATGATCAGGTTGCAATTGTGACTACGGTTCAGACATCAAAACCGCATGAGCAGGTAGGTTTTGAACGGTTTAGCGCATTAGGTCCTTTAGCCTTATTACCTTTACCGGGTGAGTACCGCCGTTCAGTAGTATGGCCTGTGAAAAAAGGCACTGAAAATGAATGGTTGGGTGATGAAAATGACCAGCACTTTTTAAGTGCTTTACAGCAAACCTATGGTGACCGAGCAGGTAAATTTGAAAAAACGGGTAAACGTTTTAGTTATCCACTTTCACAAGTGCTTGCACATAAACAAGCTGTTGGTCGCGTTATTCTAATGGGTAACGCAGCGCATACAATTCATCCAGTTGCAGGACAGGGCTTTAATTTATGTCTACGTGATGCCGATGTTTTAGTGCGTTATTTAGTGAACCAATTAACTACTTCTGATGATTTAGGTAACCCTGATAACTTACTTGCCTATGAGCAAGCTCGTTTATCAGATCAGCAGCGCGTGATTAAGTTCTGTGACACTGTAGTTCGTGGTTTTAGTAACCAAAATCCATTATTAAAATTAATTCGTAATACAGGATTAATTGCGTTTGATGTCATTCCGGGTGTAAAACCATTAGTGGCTAACTATGCAATGGGGTTAAAAGCATGAGTGAAGTGTTGGATGTCGTCATTGTTGGTGGTGGATTGGTTGGTGGTTTAACTGCTTTATTACTTGCGCAAGGCGGGGTACAACCCACAGTGCTTGATGCGGCTCCTGTACTTGATGTTGAGAAAACATTAAGCGTGATGAATCCACGTGTTTTAGCACTTAGCCAAGCGACCATTCATTTGCTTAAAACGGTAAATGTTTGGGATGATCTTGCACGTCAAATGCCTTATACAGGCATGCAGGTCTGGAATATTAATGGCTATGGTGAAATTAATTTTGGTCAAGACTCTGCACGTCAGCCTTTAGCTGAGCAAGCCTTGGGTTCAATGGTGGAACCAAGTGTACTGAACGTTGCTATTCAGCAAAAAATGTTGCAGCAGCTTACAGATTACCGTACTCAAGTTCGTGTTACGCGTATTGAGCAGGGTGTTGGATGTTGGCATATTCAATTAGCAGACGGTACTACGCTTAAAACTAAACTACTTATTGGTGCAGATGGTGCAAATTCATTTGTACGTGAACAGGCTTTTATTGACCTTGATGTACTAGATTACAAACAAGCAGCTATTAGCTGTGCAATTAGAACAGCAAAGCCCCATCATTATGTTGCCCGCCAAATTTTCTTACCTACGGGACCATTGGCATATTTACCAATGGCAAGTCTTGAAGAAACTGAAAATGGATACTGGCAATCAATTGTCTGGACACTACCAGATGATTACGCCGATGAATATTCGGCTTTAAACGATACCGCCTTTATGCAGCTTTTAACTCAAGAAAGCCAACACATGTTGGGTGAGGTGTTAGAGGTTCGTTCAAGAGCCCAATTTCCGCTCAAAGCTCGTGCAGCAAAACAATATGTTAAAGCAGGCTTAGCTTTGATTGGTGATGCAGCACATGTGATTCATCCACTTGCTGGACAAGGGGTAAATATTGGCTGTCTTGATGCGGCAGTACTGTGTGATGTGTTGCTTCGCGATTTAAACCGTGGTGTATGGGCACATGAGCAAACTTTATTGCGCTATGAACATCGCCGTAAAGGTCAGAATGATGCAATGATGCATAGCATGTCGGCAATTGGGTGGCTTGAAAGCAGTGAGCTATTTCCAGTCGTGTGGGCTCGCAATATGGGGCTTAAGCAAGTTGAGCTGACTCCGGTTTTAAAAGACCGATTTATGCAACAAGCAAATGGTTTAGGGGCTTTACAAAGTACCCGCTATAGGCATTAAAATATTTACTGGGTCTATACTCTACTGAATGAATTAAATACCAGTAGATATTTTTTGAACAATCATTTATATATCATTACCAATTTGGTTAAAAAAGATACGGAATTGACCAAATTGGCTCTTTGCTAAATGCAAAGAGATTGCTAAATTTCTGAGGTCTTGGAACCATAGCGATGATGCAATAAAAATCATTGTGGGGAGTGTGAAATGTCAGATATCAATGATTATGAAGATGCAGAAGATTCTGCTGTAGATGAAGATGAAGCGAAAGCAGCCGAAAGCGGTGCAGCTGATGAAGAAGCAGGCAGTTTGAGTGATACTGACCTTGCCGAGGCAGAAACGCTGACTGTAACTGCTAAACAGAAACAGCGCCAAGCGTTGGAAGATGAAGTTGCCGCATTTTTAGCTCGAGGTGGTAGAATTACCGAAGTTCCTCCTGATGAACATAGCGACCATTAATCTTAAAAAAGCATCACATGAGTGGTGCTTTTTTATTTGTATGAACTTATCAAAATAGGTTTAAGGCGAGCTTTGCAGTTCTTTTAAAATTCCACACTCATCCACTGTTCGATTGGTAGAGCAGTGCTGTTTTAAATCAATTAAAGATTCTTTTAAAAGTAATAATCGTTCAATTTTTTCTGATACTTCATTTAAGTATTTATCTACTAAATTATCAATTTTCGTACATGCCTGTTTAGGCTCAGCTTTCATTTCTTTTAATGTTTTAATATCACTGAGTGAAATATCTAATTCGCGGCAATGCTTAATAAACAATAGGTCGTTGAGAGTCTGCTCGGTATAAACACGATAATTATTTTCTGAACGTTGGATACGATCAAGTACACCTACTTTTTCGTAATAACGGATCGTATCAATTGGAACATCCGCTTTTTTTGATAATTGACCAATAGAAAGACTCATAAGGCTTGACTCTGGAGCTACTCAAGGGTTTTTAATTACTATAAAAGAGTTCTTGAGGAAATAAAATGGCTGGATGTGGGTGTGCTTCAACATGTTCTCCTTCAAAGAAAGTGAGTCCACGTTTTAGAAAAGCGTTATGGATCGCACTCGTGATCAATGCGTTGATGTTTGTAGTAGAAATATTGGGCGGTTATAAGGCTCAATCTGTTTCGCTATGGGCCGATGCATTAGATTTTGCCGGAGATGCAGCAAATTATGCATTATCTTTAGTTGTGCTTTCGATGAGTTTATATTGGCGCGCAACAGCTGCATTACTTAAAGGAATAACGATGGCCGCTTTCGGTATTTTTGTTATTGCAAAAGTGGTCTGGTCATATTTTTATGGCGTTTCACCCGAACCAATGGTGATGGGGGCAATTGGTGTGATGGCTTTAATTGCTAACGTTTCAGTCGCGCTTATGCTCTATGCGTACCGTGATGGAGATGCCAATATGCGTTCTGTCTGGTTGTGCAGCAGAAATGATTCTATTGCCAATATTGCTGTGATTTTAGCGGCCGTTGGCGTATTTGGAACAGGGAGCGTATTTCCAGATTTATTTGTTGCCTTTGTAATTGCGTACTTGGGTGTGTCTTCTGGTTATGCTGTTATAAAGCAGTCACAACAAGAAAGAAAACAGTCAAAACTCGTGTTGGGTTCTCAAGCATAATTTTGAGTCTATAAAAAGTACCATTCAGACATGGTACTTTTTACTGTGTGAATGCATTAGATGAGTAGTGATATTGCGATACTCCACATAACACAACCAATAATGAAATCTAAGATTTTCCATGCTTTAGGATTGATAAATAATGGTTTTAATAACCTTGCGCCATAACCTAAACTGAAAAAGAAAATCCAAGAGGCAACAATGCTGCCCAAAGCAAAACTAATTTTGTCTTCTAGTTGAGTTGCAACTGAACCAATCAGAACAATGGTATCTAAATAGACATGTGGATTAAGCCAAGTAAAGGCGAGACAGGTCACTAGTGCTTGAGTTAGAGTCTGTTTCTGGCTGCTATCAAGCTCCATACTCTGGGTGGTTTTTAAGGCTGCATAGAATGCTTTCGCACCGTAGGCCAATAAAAACGTTGCCCCTAAATATTTTGCGACCGTAATTAAGATGGGTGATGCTGTCATAATTTCGGCAAAACCTAATACAGCAAACGCGATTAGAATTGAGTCGGAAAGTGCACAGATTAAACATAGCCAAAATACATATTGCTGTTTAAGCCCCTGTTTTAGAACAAAAGCATTTTGTGCTCCAATTGCTACAATAAGCCCGCTACCAATACCGAAACCTTTAAAAAATATACTAAGAGAGAACATAACAATAAGGTGAAAAAATCAGATGTGGGAATTATCTGACTTTTTATTAAGAAATAAGTAAAATTA
This sequence comes from Acinetobacter sp. Li1LvA2, assembly GCF_056156705.1. Classification (NCBI taxonomy): domain Bacteria; kingdom Pseudomonadati; phylum Pseudomonadota; class Gammaproteobacteria; order Moraxellales; family Moraxellaceae; genus Acinetobacter; species Acinetobacter sp. Li1LvA2. The sequence goes on along the minus strand of NZ_JBSICF010000007.1, from coordinate 51,226 downwards.
AGAATATTTAGGTTTGGCTAAAAAAAATTTAGGTTTGATATGTTAGATAGCAAACAGTGTGAAGCCTTTCTTGCAGTCGCAGAAATGGGAAGTTTTGATGCAGCAGGTGAGTATTTATATATTACGCCGTCGGCAGTGTCTTTACGCGTGCAAGCTTTAGAAAAGTATTTAGGCCAAATTTTAATTATCCGTGGGCGCCCATGTGTACTCACACAAGCTGGACAAACGTTATTGCAACATTTACGTCATACGAGATTAATGGAGCAAAACTTATTACAAGGTTTGATGGGCAAATCATCTGAATCGGAGTTTTATAAAATTGCTCTAGCTTCCAATGCAGATTCGCTAGCGACTTGGCTTTTACCGAGCATTCAGCAAACACTTTTTAAAGAAAAAATAGTCTTAGAACTAAAAATTGATGACCAATCGCATACGCATACTTTATTAGAAACAGGGCAAGTCAACGCATGTATTTCGGCAGAAGAGCAAGTCATGCCAGGCTGTTTAGCTCAACCACTTGGGAAAATGCGTTATAAAATGTTGGCTTCTGCTGAATTTGCAGCTGACTGGTTTAAACATGGCGTAAACCGAGAAACTTTAAGAAATGCACCAGCTGTAATTTTCAACCATAAAGATCTTATGCATTCAGAGGTATTACTGAAATATTATGGTTTGTCTTTGCAGAGCTATCCTTATAGTTTTATTCCTGCTACTGATGCGTTTGTGAAAGCAATTCAATTAGGTTTGGGGTATGGCATGGTGCCTGAGCTTCAGGTGCAATCTTTATTAACCAATGGAACTTTAGTAGACGTTATACCTGAAGCTGAACTCGACATCCCATTATATTGGCATCACTGGAAAAGGCAGTCGAAGCAACTTGATGCACTGACTGAAACGATTGTTCAGTCAGCGAAATATATATTGAGATAGCGATTAGGTATTTTAAAAAGCCAGAAAGTTTGTTCTGATTTTGAAGTAATTTTGTCTATAAGATTAATTATGCAAAATTAACAGATGGTGATGACAAATATCCTGTGTCATCACCATACCTAATTAAAAATTAAGATTGTGTTAACTCGAGCGCACGTTGATAAGCGACTTTTTTCTTAATTCCTGTTAAATCGGCAGCAAGTTGAGATGCTGCTTTAACAGATAAGTCTTGAAGTAAACGCTTTAAAAGTTCATCTAGTTTTTCTTGTTCTAGATCTGTTTTTGCAGCTGCACCACCCACAACCACTACAATTTCACCTTTTTCTTGGTTGTGGTCATTTTCAATGAAGCTGACCAAATCTTTTAAGGTCATTTTTTTGATGGTTTCAAAGGTTTTGGTAATTTCACGTGCAAACCCTACAGGACGGTCTTCACCAAATACCTGCGCCATATCTTTAACCGACTCTAAAATACGATGGGGTGCTTCATAGAAAATTAAGGTCTGGGTTTCACTTTTAAGTTTTTCTAATTGAGAAATACGTTGTGACGATCTAGATGGAAGAAAACCTTCAAAGCTAAAACGGTCACTAGGCAAACCTACCGCACTTAAGGCAGCAATAGCAGCACATGCACCTGGCACAGGAACGACTCTAATACCATGTTCTTGAGCAGCACGGACTAATTTAAAGCCTGGATCACTGATGAGCGGTGTACCTGCATCACTAATTAAAGCAACGCTATCGCCAGCAAGTAATTTTTGAACTAACTGCTCAATTTTATTGCTCTCATTGTGGTCATGACATGCAGTAAGTTGAGTCGATATATTATAGTGCTTAAATAATTGTGCTGATTGACGAGTATCTTCGGCAGCAACAATAGAAACTGATTTTAAAATATCAATTGCACGGAAAGTCATGTCATCTAAGTGCCCGATTGGGGTGGCTACAACAAATAACTGAGCACTCATTTGGTTTTACTCCGTACAGATAAACAATTTTAATCGGGTAGTTTACCCGAAATTATGATTTGGGCGTGAACAATGTCTGTTAGCTTAAGCTTTTCAAAAATGATCTGATTTTCATTTGTTCGATTTGGATCTGATATGTCAGATAATTTTAAGAAAATAATTTACGCATAAAAACATCTAGAGATGCTTTTCATTGGGGAGAAATAAAAATGTTATTAGCACAGCAGTTGGGTAAATGGGCAGAACAAACTGCTTTAAGCCTTTTGCAAGCACAAAACTATGTATGGGTCACAAGTAATTACCATTCACGCCGTGGCGAAGTTGATTTAATCGTCAAAAAAGGGCAAGAGTTAGTTTTTGTTGAAGTAAAAGCACGCACTATAGGAAATTATGGACAAGCTTGTGAAATGGTAACGTGGACAAAACAGAAGAAAATTATCAAAACTGCGATGCGTTTTTTACAGCGCTATCCATCTTATCAGGATTTTTATTGTCGTTTTGATGTGATTTGTTTTGATTTTCCACAGAAAATTGCAAAAACAGTACAGCATGACTTTTCAAAATTCCATTATGATCTGCAATGGATCGAAAATGCATTTACTTTGGATTAAGAGTTCATTACTCTTTTGAGCAAATTTAAGTCTGATGCTTTATGATCAAGCCAAGAAATTGATAGGAGTCTGGTGGAGTGTTAAACCGTATTGCTGTAACAATGCTTTGTGTCGCAAGTTTATCAGGTTGCGCAAGTTTTATTTCTGGTGGAACAGGCACAGCTCCAGTAGGCACAGATAGCGGTGTCCGCAGTCTAGGCCAAGTATTCATTGACTCTTCAATTAAACGTACAGCAAATATCAACATTTATAAACTTGATCAACGTTTCAAGCAGTCTCGTATTAATATTGAAAGCTTCCACAGTACAGTTTTATTAACTGGCCAAGTGCCAGATCCGTACTTGAAACAGTTGGCAGAAGACAACCTTAAAGCCATGAGTGATGTGAAAGCTGTACATAACTATATTACGGTGGGTAATAAAGTTAGCTATAACACCATCATGCAAGATGCGGGTGTAACAGCAAATACACGTGCTCTTTTAATGAAGGCACCTGTGGTTTCTGATAGTAAGGTACTTGTACATACCGAAGACGGTGTACTTTATGTAATGGGCCGTTTAAATACAGCTGAAATTAACGATTTAAATAGCGTCTTACAAAACGTTGGTAACGTTACCAAAATTGTCACTTTAATTGATAATGTCGATTTGGCGCCGGCTCCAGCAGCAAGTACTGGTAGCGCAACGACTACACCAATTATTAATAACGTCATTGCTCAACCAACAGTTCAAACACCTGTTGCAATTGATCCTGACCAAACAGATCCTGCTTCGACTGCACAGTAATATATGAATCTGATTGAACAAGTACAAAGCAAAATTGAACAGGCGCGAACTTTCTATAAAGATTTCCGCCTGTATGATTTGGGGAGTTTTGCTTTAAACCGTTTTACGCCAAAAGATGGTTTTGAACAGGTTCCAAATGTTCGTTATGGCCTAAAGCCTCGCCACCGTTTGGATGTTTACCGATCTGTTAAAAAGCTTTCCCACCAGCCTCTTATCGTCTTTGTGCATGGAGGGGCGTGGCAACATGGTAATAAACGAGATTATCTCTTTATTGGTGAGACCTTTGCCAAAGAAGGCTATGACGTTGCTGTTATTAACTATCAGTTAGCACCTAATAATATTTTCCCAAGTTTTGTTGATGACCTGACTCAGGCATTGAATTATTTGCATCAAAACCAAGACAAGCTAGAAATCTCTACAGAAAATATTGTACTTATGGGGCATTCTGCAGGTGCATTTAATGTCATGTCCGCTGTTTATCATCCTGATTCAACTAAAATTGAGTGTCTAGGGAAAATTAAGGCAATAATTGGTTTAGCTGGACCTTATCATTTTGACTATAAGGGTGACCCACTGGCCGAAGATGCTTTTGATCAAGCTATCTCTTATAAAGAAGTTATGCCATATTATTTCGTCAATCAAAATAATATTAAACATTACCTTTTGATGGCTGAAAATGATCAGATTGTGAAAAAGCACAATACTTTAGATATGGATTCAGCACTTAGAGAAAAGGGAAATCACAGCCATATTGCCGTGATTCCTAAAACTGGGCATATTACAATTTTGGCCAGCCTTTCTAGTTTTATTAGTCATTATTTCAGAACGAAAAGAACGATCTTACATTTTCTTGAAGAAGTGTTTTAAACGAGAGTCTCGTTTAAAACACGGCAGATTACCCTGCTTGGGTAATCTGCATAATCATTGAATGAGCAATACTTCCCTTAAATGGAATCTCAGGTAATTGATCAATTTTGAAGAATTGTGCATCTGCAATTTCTTCTTCTTGAAGCTTAATTTCACCCGACTCATATTCTGCCCGAAAAGCTACCATAAGGTTACTTGGGAAAGGCCAAGGCTGACTTGACATATATTGAACATTTTTGAGTCTTAGGCCTACTTCTTCAAAAGCTTCGCGTTGTACCGCTTCTTCAAGCGTTTCACCGACCTCAACAAAACCTGCAATCAAACCATACATGTTGGTTTTGTTGTGGACTGACTTCGCTAGCAAGATTTCATCATCGCCTCGAGTAATGACAGTAATAATGCACGGGTTTACACGAGGGTATTGGTGATAACGACAAGAAGGGCACACCATTGCATATTCGGTTGGATGAACTTCTGTCGGGTGTCCGCAGTGGCTACAAAACTTATGATTGCGTCGCCATTCAAGTAACTGTACAGCTCGGCTTGCTTGTAAGAACTGTTCTTTCGACCAACTTGTAATGAGTTGACGAATGGGAACCAGTTGTAAGCCTTCGGGGATAGTTTCCTCAGCAAGCAAATCACGTGCAATGACCTGCTCATCATGAGTAAAAAGTAAATCACTTGCTAACTTTTCGACTTTGGGTAGTTGAAGGTTTTGGTCAACCAGTAATTGTTGATGATGAAAAATATAAGCAAGTGATAATTCAGACATTAAGCTGCCTTTTCTTGAAGTTGTTGACTACTCGACAATGCTACATTAAACATGGATTGTAGAACAGGTTGTTTATTTTTTAAATTGTCAACCAACATGTCAAGGCCCGCTAATACGTTAAAAATACAGTGAATTTGATCTGTATTAAACGGCTGGTTTTGTTCAAGTTGTTGTTGAACAAATTGAGCAGTTTGAAGTAAAGCATTTTGTTGAATGGTACTTCCTAGAAACTCGGCCGCACCTGCTAGCTCTTTTAGTGAACCTGCAATTGCTTCAATATTCTGTGTTGAATCATTTGCATATAACGTAAGACTCTGACAAATAAAATCAATTAAATTTTTTGTCTCGGTGAGTAAGGCTTGATGTGCTTCATCAAGGCGATCTAAAGAAATATTCGTATTATTCACGTTAAGTTGTAAGCGACTAGACGTATATTGGCGGACCAAAATACCAATTGAGTTCATGGCAGATAAAATACTGTCCATAAGCTGCTGTGCGTAGTTTTCATTACTTAATAGATTGAGCTGACTTAAACTGTTAGCTTGTTGAGAAAGCTCAACTGAGGCTTCATCAAGGTTAAGTAGTTTGAATGTATAAGCGAGCTGTAAAAGACTCGTTTGCAATTGTTGTGCTTTTTCAGTCGACATATTTTGATAGTTATATTCAATGTCATTACGCACTTTGTTCATCTCGCTCAAAATTAATTGGCTAACTGCGTGCATGGTATCGAAGTCAGGACCAAAAAGATGACGGCTTAAAACCAGTAGTTGCATGTCTGTCGGTGTTTCATCGCCTATATGAAGTTGGTTGCGAATATGGTGAGCAACTTCATCTTCTTGAGCAATGACAATACTTAAAATATCTGCAAGTGCAGGCAAATCAGGCTTGAAAGTTTCTGGCGTTGCTAAGAATTGACCAATATAACTTTCAATATTAATGAGTACACGTAACCGTGAATCATTTAAAAGTAGGTTATCAATATGGTCGAAAGCATAATTTACGAGTTGCCAGTATTGTTGGCTTGGCTGGTGTTTTGCCATGCTGACCAAATAGGTACTAATAAGTTTAAAAGCTTGATAATGATGAGTAGCTTCTGTTTTATTTAAAAAATGATGTAGAGATAGCTTATAGAGTTGATGGATAAACTGAGTTTTTTCATTAATGAATACTTCTGGAAGTGGAAGTTCAAGTGAAGCATTTGCAAGTAACGGAGCAATCGCTTGTCCAGAAGATGTTAGTGGTTTATTTAAAGCTAATTCTAAATTATTTAAGGTATTAAGAAGAAACTGAGGGACTTGTAATTCACGCAAGCAGATAAACTCAATATATCGTTTTACCATGGTCGTGCCTTCACTCAGCGCAACGACATCATCGGTATTAATTTGCGTTGGTTTCGCAATAATTTTTTGCATCAGCTCAGTTGAATATTGAGTGATTTTTGCAAGATAGGGGATATCAATTAAACGTAAGACTTGAGTGCATTGCTTAAATTGTTCTAATGCATCATCAATACCAAAAGGGAGCGTTTGTTCTTCAATTAAAGTGCTTACTGCACCTTCAACCAGTTTTATTGAGCGATCAATTTCATGTTTGATGATGAGTAAAGCTGTTGGATCGAAATGAATCGAAGTATGCTCAGACATAAACGTTCCCCTTTGAAAAAAAATCAATTGTTATATTCGTAGTGCTCGGTAATTTGAGCTAAAAATCTATGTGACTAATATAACTTAACTTACAAAGGGGAAAAGCTAAAAACGCTAAAGAATCAAAAATTTATTTTGCAAAAAGGCAAGGTTCTCCATGTTTTTTCTCAAATTCTTTGACCCAAGTCTCATGTGTATTTAACTCTTCTTCAGAAGGGTAAATAACTGGTAGGTCAATTTGAATCCTAGTTTTATTTGTTGTGTTCTGGCTATTTTCACTTTGGGATAAGGCATCTATATCAAAAGAAACCTGTCCACCTGTCATTGCTAGGTAAACGTCTGAAAGAATTTCAGCATCGAGTAATGCGCCGTGGAAAGTACGGTCACGTGCCGGAATTTCATAACGTCTTACAAGGGCATCAAGCGAGTTTTTTTGTCCTGGATGTTTGCTTTTTGCTAAAGCTAATGTATCTGTTACTTCACATACTTCAGAAAGTGCGGGAAGGCCTGCACGTCTAAACTCCATATCAAGGAAGTTCATATCGAAGGTTGCGTTATGGGCAATAATCTCTGCGCCTTTTAGATAATCAAAAAGCGTATCGGCAATTTCTGCATAGAGTGGTTTATCTTTTAAGAAATTATCACTAATACCATGGATATTTTCTGAGTCGCCCACTGGTTTTTGCGGGTTAATATAAATATGAATTGAGCTACCGGTGAGTTTCCGGTTAATCATTTCAATAGCGCCCACTTCAATAATTCGGTCGCCATCTTGGAAATAAAAACCAGTGGTTTCCGTATCGAGAATCAGTTGTCGAGGCCCTTGTAATTGTAATTTGGCTTCGGTAACAACAATTTGAGGATGAATATTATTAACAGGTTGCTTACTTTCTGGCTCGGCAGCTTCCACTTCAATAACTTCTTCATCCACAATAATCATCTCAACTTCTTCGGGCTGTTCAAGATCAATATTATCTTCTTCGGCTACTTCTGCCATATCAAACCCAAAAGGGTCATCAAGCAACCAATCCTCTTCAGGCTTTTTTATATCTTGCAGGGCAGTCACTTGAACTGTTTTTTTTTGCAGTGCAGTTTGATCGGCTCCGATATTTGCAAGCTCATCGGCCATTTCGTTGCCTGCATGTCCAGCATGGCCTTTAATCCAGTTCCACTCAATATTTCTACCTGCACATACAGCATCTAATTTTTGCCAAAGGTCAGGATTTTTTACATCTTTCCAGTTTTTCTTTTTCCAGCCATGAATCCATTCAGTAATGCCTTGCTTCACATAATTTGAATCTGTCCAGATAATTAAATGAGCATCGAGTGGGCAAAATGAAACGCCTTCAATCGCAGCAGTAAGCTCCATGCGGTTATTGGTTGTCTCAGGCTCACCGCCAAATAATTTATGCTCACCCTGCTCGGTAATGACATATGCGCCCCAACCACCTAAACCCGGATTGCCACGACATGCACCATCAACATACAGTGTGATTGTTTGAGACATAAATCGAAACCTAAACTAAAAGAAAAAGAACTGAATATGGTGTATTGTATACGCAAAAAGTTCGGTTCCATCGTTACAAAGTAAGGTTTTTTTAATTTCTTGTAACATTTCCATGCAAATGACATCAAATTATTGCCTTGTCTATCTTGCACGCTTTACTACAATGGCATCGAAGACCTAGGGTTTGTGGCCAGACCCCAAAAAAATATTACGCGAGTTGTTTGGAAGTTTTTATGTATAAACCAACCACATTTGTGTGGCAGCCATCTGCGGCATCATTGTTCAAAATTACCGTACTTAGCTCTGCTTTAGCTGCGTTGGGTATTACAACAGGCTGTTCATCGACTCCGCAATCTGCAAAAACCTCAAAATCGAAACAGGTCAGTGGAGCAGGTTATTTAGATGCGAGTAGTCTTGACTCTTTGGAAGACTTACTTTCAGCAACTGATATGCGCGCTGTAGAAGGTGATCGTCTGCTTATTTTGAAGCATGGTGATGTTTGGAAGCGTATGTCTGTTGGTTTCAAAATGGACTTGAATCATTGGGATTCACGTATTGAAGCTCAGCGTAGCTGGTTTATTTCTCGTCAGCCTTACCTTGATCGCTTGAGTGCTCGTGCCAGTCGTTATTTGTACCATACTGTGAAAGAAGCTGAACGCCGTGGCTTACCGACAGAACTTGCATTATTACCGGTAATTGAAAGTTCTTATGACCCAGCTGCAACAAGTAGTGCAGCAGCAGCGGGGCTATGGCAGTTTATTCCAAGTACTGGTCGTATTTATGGCTTAAAGCAAACTGGTATGTATGATGGGCGCCGAGATGTGGTTGAATCAACTCGCGCAGCTTATGAGTTTTTAGGGAGTCTCTATAACCAATTTGGTTCTTGGGAACTTGCATTAGCTGCCTATAATGCTGGCCCTGGACGTATTCAGCAGGCGATTAACCGCAACCAAGCTGCTGGTTTGCCAACTGATTATTGGTCATTAAAATTACCTCAAGAAACAATGAACTATGTTCCACGTTTCTTAGCTGTTGCTCAAATTATTAAAAATCCAAAGGCTTATGGTGTAGAACTACCGCCTATTGCAAATAGACCCCATTTCCGTGAAGTGACTTTATCAGCACCTTTAACGTTAAATGAAATTGCTTCTACAGCAGGGTTAAGCCGTGCAGAACTTTATGCATTGAACCCGGGATATCGTGGTGAAGCAGTAGACCCTGCGAGTCCAATGCGTATTTTGATTCCTGCAGATTTAAGTCCTTCAATTGATAATAAATTAAAAGGGAAAAAAACGGGTGGTAGCTCAGGTTGGTGGGCAAATGCAACTTCACCGTCTACACCTACAACTGTTAGTCCTTCTACTACAGTGACAACAAGAACAACACCAACAACACAAGTTCAGCCAGTTAAACCTTCCTCACCAGTGAAGAATACTTCAACGATTTCAAAATCTACACCACGTGGTTCCGATGCGTTAGCTGCCTTTGCAGCATCAGCGGATGTACCAAGTGCGCCGCGTATTCCTGTAGCCGTGACCAATGCAGCTAACATTACGAAGCCTGTTAAGATGGAGCCACCAATTTCAGCTTCTGAACGTGAAAAGATTTTAGCGGCAGTTCGAGCTGAAGGTGAGAAAGAAACAGTTCAGCAAGCTTTAGAGCCACAACCAACTCAAGCTGAAAAAGATCAAGTCGTTGCTGAGTTAAAAGCAATTGCGCCTAAAGGAACTGAAATTGTCGATCCGTATGATGGCAAAATTAGGTTAACCGCAATTCAGACGAGCCAGTCAGTTGCAGAGCAACAAGGTAAAGAGGTCAGTAGGGGTTTTGCTTATCCAAAAACTTTAGCTGAAGACGTGACCGTAGCTAACTCTGAAGATGGACAGCGCAATAAAGGCAAGCCTTACATTAAAACTGATACAGATGTAGTGGTTGTACAGCCTAAAGGTAAGCGTAGTACTTATACGGTTTTACCGGGTGATACGTTGGCCGTTATTGCAATGAAAAACGGCGTAAACTGGCGCGATGTTGCTAAATGGAACCAGATTGACCCTGAAAAGACGTTATATGTTGGTTCAACGCTTTACCTATATGATGCTAAACCACAAGAAACTCAAACAACATCTAAAAGTACAGCTAAACCAGATGTATATGTGGTTGAAGCTAACGACAGTTTAAGCGGTGTTGCTAATCAGTTTAATTTGTCAGTAAGACAGTTAGCTGAATATAACGATTTATCAGTGACAGATGGTCTGTTTGTTGGACAGAAACTACAGTTAAAAGAGCCAAAGAATAGTCGCTCAAGTGCTAAAGCCGAGCCTAAAGCAGTTCAGTCAAATGCAACGAAACGTATAGCAACAAAAAGTTATACTGTGAAGCGCGGTGAATACCTTAAGTTAATTGCAGATCGTTATGCGCTCTCTAATCAAGAACTTGCTGAATTAACGCCAGGTTTATCTGCGGGCAGTAACTTGATGGCTGGCCAAAAAATTAATGTGCCTACACAAGATATTTCTGTAGATGAAGTTGCTGAAAATAAGGCTTCTAGTAAATCTGAGAAAGCATCAGCAAATGTTTCTTATAAAACAGAAGGCTATAAAGTACAACGTGGTGATACTTTATCGAGTATTGCAACTAAATCAAAAATTAGTCTAGCTGAGCTAGCCGAGTTAAATAACTTAAAAGCAAATAGCCATGTGCAACTTGGTCAAACTTTAAAAGTACCGGCAGGCTTAAGTGTTCCAGAACAATACGTTGTACAGTCTGGCGATAGCTTAAATGCGATTGCGAGTAAATATAATTTGCAAACAAGTTATTTGGCTGATCTAAACGGTTTGTCTCGTACTGCCGGTTTGCGTGCTGGTCAACGCTTAAAACTAACAGGTACGGTTGAAGAAGCGCCAACTAAATCTTCTAAAAATACCAAAGAAGAAACGCCAGAAACTTATACAGTCAAATCTGGTGATAGCTTAGGTAATATTGCTAACCGTTATCACTTACAGTTGGACTACCTTGCTTCATTAAATGGTCTTTCACGTACCAGTAGCGTTCGTGTAGGGCAGCGTTTAAAGCTAACAGGTGATGTACCTACAGCAGAAACAGCTAAAGTAGATACCAAGTCTTCAACTAAAACAGTTGCGGCTGGTAAAAACACTGAAAGATATACTGTGAAATCTGGTGAGTCTTTAAATAGTATTGCGAGCCGTGCAGGCATTTCAGTGCGCGAACTTGCTGAAATGAACGCATTAAAAGCGAGTGCTAATTTACAGCGCGGCCAGAATATTGTGATTCCAAAAACTGTTGTGGAATACAAAGTGAAGCGTGGTGATACATTAATTGGCCTTGCTAGCAAATATGGTTTAGAAACCAATTTCTTGGCTGAGCTGAATAATTTAACGCCTTCTACTCAGCTTCGCATTGGTGATGTTATTAAAGTGCCTAATTTATAAAATAATTAGTAACTTATGCATAAATCATCTTTTCAACTGAGCCTGCTAGTCGGGCTCAGTGTCGTTTCGCATGCAGTTTTTTCTGCACAGCAAACTACCTCATATATAGCGATTCATTCCAAGCCTAAATATTTAGGAATGATGGCTATGCCATATGCAAACCCGAATGCTCCTAAAGGTGGTCTGTTAAGTCAGGCCGCTCAAGGAACTTTTGATAACCTCAATAGTATGAATGGTAAGGGGAATGCTACAGAGGGCGTTAATTATCTTTTTGATACTTTAATGACCCAGTCACTAGATGAGGTCGGAGTTTTATATCCGCTTTTAGCCGAGAAAGTGAGTTATGACCCAGAAAAAACGCAGTCTGTTACTTTCTATTTAAACCCTAAAGCGCGTTTTAGTAATGGACAGCCAGTCACTGCGGCAGATGTTAAATTTAGTTTTGATGCCTATCAGACGAAGTCCAATTTAGGTTTACAGATGTACCTTGCTGATTTGGCAAAAACAGAAGTAATAAACACCCATCAGGTAAAGTTTAGTTTTAAGTCTACCCATAATCCTAAAATGCCATTTATTTTGGCAACATTACCGATTTATTCAAAAGCAGATTGGCAAAGAAGAGATTTTAGCCGAATTACCCTACAACCGATTATTGGTTCGGGGCCATATGTAGTTGAACGAGTTGATGCCGGTAGAAGCATTAGTTATAAAAGAAACCCAAATTATTGGGCAAAAGATTTGCCTATTAACAAGGGGCGTTATAATTTTGACCGATTAAAATATGTCTATTATCGAAATTGGGATATTGCTTTTGAAGGATTTAAATCTGGGCAATACACTTTGCATGAAGAAACTAATCCTAAAAAATGGGTAACAGATTACCGTTTTCCAGCCGTAAAAGCAGGACTGGTTACTCAATATAAATTTCGTCACCACAACCCGATTGCCACTGAAAGTTATGTTTTTAACACCAGACGAAAACCTTTAAATGATATCCGTTTTAGACAAGCCTTAACCTATGCCTATGACTTTGAATGGCAGAATAAAGCCTTGTTCTATGGTCAATATCAACGTCTTCAAAGTTATTTTGAAAATAGTGAATTAGCAGCAACGGGTCGACCTTCAAAAACTGAATTAGAGTTGTTAAAACCGTTATTGCCTAAGTTATCTCCGCTCATGCAGCAAGGTGTTTTAGCAGACTGGAAATATCCAGTGTCGGATGCGAGTGGGTTTAACCGTCAGAATTTGTTAACTGCACGGCAATTACTCATACAGGCTGGCTATAAAGTTAAAGAAGGGCAACTATTTACACCAGAAGGAAAAAAAGTTCAGCTTGAGTTTTTAATTCAGCAAGATGGTAAACAACGAACACTTTTACCTTTTATTCGTAACCTAAAAAAGTTAGGCATTGCAGTTAATTTGCGTCAGGTCGATGCTCCGCAATATTTAGAAAGGACTCGTCGTTACGATTTTGATATGACCACAATGAATCTGCCGCAATCTCTAAACCCGGGCAATGAACAAACACAGTTTTGGGGAAGTATCGCAGCAGCGCAAGATGGAAATTACAATTATGCAGGTATTCGCAACCCAGTAATTGATCAAGTGATTTCAAAACTCGTTGCAAGTAAAAGCCGTGAACAACAGATTATTTATACTCGCATTCTCGATCGATTGCTTAGAGCTGGTTATTATCAAATTCCGACCTATGGTAAAGGTGAAAACTGGTATGCTTATTGGAATATGTATCAACAACCTAAAGTTAAACCAGTACTTTCTTCCGGAATAGAATATTGGTGGAGTGATGCAAACAAAGCCAAAACAGTTGCCAAATATTTACATCAACAATAAAAGCACCTGCCATAAAGGAAATCCTGTTATATGGGTTCATATATTCTCAAGCGACTTCTTTTAATGATTCCCACATTGTTTGTCATTTTATTGATTAACTTTGTGGTTGTGCAAATTGCACCGGGTGGGCCAGTTGAGCAAGCAATACATCAGGCACAAAGCGATTTGGGAATTGGTCGTGCATTGAATGCAGAAACTTATTATCAAGGTGCTCAAGGTTTAAATCCTGAAATGGTTGAGCAAATTAAGGCTCAGTACGGCTTTGATCGTTCTGCTCCTGAACGTTTTTTTCTAATGTTAAAAGGCTATTTAACTTTAGATTTTGGACAAAGTTTCTTTAAAGATAAACCAGTCGTGCAATTGTTGTGGGAAAAAATACCTGTTTCGATTTCACTTGGACTGGTGAGCACTTTTCTGATTTATTTAATTTCTATTCCGCTGGGAATTAAGAAAGCAAAACAGCAAGGCTCATGGTTTGATCGGTCCACCTCGTTAGTTCTTGTAGTGGGATATGCTGTACCAAGTTTTGTATTTGCCATTTTGTTAGTTGTTTTTTTTGCAGGTGGCTCTTATTTTCAATGGTTTCCCTTACAAAATTTAGTATCAGATAACTTTCATCAACTTAGTCTTTGGGGCAAAGTTACCGATTATTTATGGCATATGACTTTGCCACTGATTACGATGGTATTAGGCGGTTTTGCCAGTTTAACCTATTTAACTAAATACTCATTTTTAGAAGAACTCAATAAACCCTACGTTTTGGCAGCCTATGCAAAAGGTTTGAATAGCCAACAGGTCTTATATAAGCATGTTTTTCGTAATGCCATTTTAGTTGTGCTCGCAGGCTTGCCAGAAGTGTTAGCGGGCATTTTCTTTGTGGGTAACCTGTTTGTAGAAATTATTTTTCATTTAGATGGGGTGGGTTTGCTGGGCTTTGAAGCAATTGTCCAGCGCGACTATCCTGTTATTTTTGGGGTTTTATTTTTCTTTACTTTATTTAGCCTAATTTTACGTCTCATATGTGATGTGTTGTATCAATGGATTGATCCAAGAATTCACTTTGATGCACAAGGAGGCAAATAATGCCTCTGATTGTCCGTACACGATTACAGCGTTTTAGGCAGCATAAATTGGGCTGGGCTAGCTTCATTTTATTTAGTCTGATTTTGGTTTTATCCTTAGCTGCGGAGTTAATTGCTAACGATAAACCGCTGTTAGTGAAGTATGAAGATTCTTACTATTTACCCCTGTTAAAAACTTATCCTGAAACTGCGTTTGGTGGGGTGTTTGAAACAGAAGCTGATTATAAAGACCCTGCCGTGCAAGCGCTTATTGAGGCTAAAGGATGGGCTGTTTGGCCGCTCATTCAATTTTCATATCAAACACCCAATTTAGACTTAGCCGTTCCTGTACCTTCACCCCCCTCCAAGCAAAACTGGTTGGGAACAGATGATCAAGGAAGGGATGTTTTCGCCCGTATTCTTTATGGATTAAGAGTATCGTTGCTTTTCGGTTTAGCCTTAACCTTTTGTTCCGCTTTATTTGGAATTACCGTAGGTGCCATTCAAGGTTACTATGGCGGTTGGGTAGATTTATTAGGACAACGTTTGGTTGAGGTCTGGAATGGCTTACCCATGCTTTTTATGGTCATGATTTTAGTCAGTATGTTTGTTCCAAATGTATATTGGCTCTTTTTCATTATGTTGTTTTTTGGCTGGACCGTTTTGGTGGGAATTGTTAGAGCAGAATTTTTAAAAGCTCGTCAACTGGATTATGTTCGTGCAGCCCAAGTTTTGGGAGTGACTGATCGCGCTATTATTTTTAGGCATATTTTGCCCAATGCGATTAGTTCGAGTTTGTCTCAGTTACCTTTTATTTTAACGACTAATATTAGCGCTTTAACCGCTCTTGATTTTTTAGGGTATGGGTTGCCACCCGATGCAGCTTCATTAGGCGAGTTATTGCTACAAGGTAAAAATAATTTAGATGCGCCATGGCTGGCAATTTCAGGCTTTTTTAGTCTGGCTATTGTTCTTTCATTTTTAATTTATATTGGGGAGGCGGCCCGTGATGCTTTTGACCCAAGAAAATAATTCAAATATCGCCTCAACGTTGTTAAAGGTAGAACATCTTTCAGTTCAAACCAAAGACCAAAAAGTTTTATTAGAAGATCTAAATTTTTACTTAAGTGAAGGTGAAACACTCGCTATTGTGGGCGAAAGTGGTTCAGGTAAATCGATGAGCTGCTTAGCAATAATGGGGTTGCTACAAGAGAAATTAGAAGTAACGGGTCAGGTCTGGATTGGCTCACAAAACATGCTTGAATTAAATGAGAGAGCTCAAGCAAATTTACGCGGTCGACAAATCGCTATGATTTTTCAGGAGCCTACTACTGCGTTAAATCCGCTACACCGGGTTGAAAAAATTGTAGGAGAAAACCTTCTTTTATCAAGATTTTCAAAACTTGAAGTTCGACAGCGAATAGTTGAGCTGCTAAAAGATGTGGGAATTGTTGAACCAGAACAAATTTTAAAACGCTATCCACATGAGCTCTCTGGTGGACAAAAACAACGTGTCATGATTGCGATGACATTAGCGCTTCAGCCTAAAATTTTAATTGCAGATGAGCCTACTACTGCGTTGGATGTGGTCTTACAGATACAAATTTTAGAGCTATTAAAATCTTTACAAGCAAAATATGGAATGGCACTTATTTTAATTAGCCATGATCTAAATTTAGTACATCGCTATGCTGAGAAACTGATTGTATTGCAAAGTGGGCGTGTAGTAGAGCAAGGTGAACTGAGCCAAATTTTTGCAAACCCTAAAACAACTTATACAGCACAGTTGTTAGATCACGATTTTGGAAGTGTAGAGTCTAGACCCGTTCAACAGAATATTTTATCAGTTCGACAGCTCAGTGTGCAATTTCCTATAAGAAAAGGAATTTTAAATCGCATTCAAGGATATTTCACTGCAATAGAAGATTTGAGTTTCGATCTTGCTCAAGGTGAATCACTTGGAGTGGTTGGTGAAAGTGGTGCGGGTAAGTCATCTTTAGCGTTTGCTTTGGTTCAGCTTATTAAGAGTAAAGGACAGATTGTCTTTTTAGGGCAAGATTTGAATCAGTTACAGCCAAAAGTGCTACGGTTGATGAGATCAGATTTTCAACTTGTATTCCAAGACCCATTTGGCAGTTTAAACCCGCGTATGACAGTAGGACAGATTATTGCTGAAGGGTTAAAGTTAAAAGCTGTGAATGATAAAGAGATAAAGCAGCAAGTTGAATCTGCTTTGGTAAAAGTTGAATTGGTTGAAGATTTTCAACATCGTTATCCTCATGAACTTTCAGGCGGGCAACGTCAACGTGTGGCCTTAGCTAGAGCTTTGGTGGTTCAGCCGAAACTTTTAATTTTGGATGAACCTACATCGGCTTTAGATCGGACCACGCAAAAAGCCATAATTAAGTTGTTGCGACAATTACAGCAGGCTGAGCAGTTAAGTTATATTTTTATTAGTCATGATCTGAATATAGTGAAATCACTGTGCCATAAAGTGATGGTATTACGTCATGCTAAAGTTGTTGAATATCAGGAAACTGAACTCCTATTTTCTAAGCCTCAAACTGAATATACCAGACAGTTAATTAAAGCATCTCTTTAAGATTTTATTTTAATTATTTGTTTTTAATAGAATAAATGTAATTTAAACTTATGCAAAAAGTTGCATATTTTTATATTCTTTAAAATTGACATGTGCTATTGTCAGTTATCGATTATGTCTTGACACGCTCAATAACTCATTTAAATTAGAGTAATTGCTCTATAATTCAAAAAAAGAGGTTAACCATGAACCAGATTGCTCAACCCATCACAATTCGTAATACCACCTTTAAAAACCGAATTATTAAAGGTGCGATGAGTGAGGCGCTTGCAAATTATGAAGGCCAACCAAATGATTTACATTTGGGCTTATATGGTGCTTGGGCAAAAGGTGAACTTGGCTGTGCCATTACGGGCAATGTCATGGTAAATGCTGGAGCAAAAAATGAACCGGGTGTTGTGGTTATTGAAACTGAACGTGACCTTGATCGCTTAAAAGAGTGGGCTGCCTTAGGTAAAAAATATGGCATGGTGCAATTGATTCAATTGTCACACCCTGGTCGTCAGTGTCCCAAAGGTTTAAATAAAGAAACTGTGGCACCATCGGCAGTACCTTTTAGCCCAGCTTTAGCAACCATGTTTGGAACGCCACGTGAACTTACTCATGATGAAATTCTAGATATTATTAATCGTTTCGCGACAGCAGCTCACATCTGTGAAAAAGCAGGTTTTGAAGGCGTGCAATTGCACGGTGCACATGGTTATTTAATTAGTCAGTTTTTATCGCCATTAACTAATAAGCGTACAGATCAATGGGGCGGTTCAGTTGAAAATCGTAGCCGTTTTTTATTAGAGGTTTATAAAGCGGTACGTGAAGCGACTTCAGATAATTTTATCATTTCAGTGAAGCTTAACTCGGCCGACTTTCAGCGTGGCGGTATTAGCGAAGAAGATGTGATTTCAGTTTTTAAAGCAGTAGATGAAGCTGGAATCGATTTAATTGAAATTTCAGGTGGTACTTACGAGGCACCAGCAATGGCTGGAGCTAAGGCAGATAAACGTAAAGCAAGCACGATTGCACGTGAAGCATACTTTTTAGATTTTGCAGAGAAAATCCGCCAGCATGTTAAGTGTAAACTCATGGTAACAGGTGGGTTCCGTACCGTAGAGGGCATGAATGCTGCACTTGAAAGTGGCGCATGTGACTTTATTGGTATTGCTCGCCCATTTGCGGTAGAAACCGATTTAACAGCACATCTAATTGCAGGGCAAGACGTGCGTTATGCCGTAAATCCGATTAAAACAGGTTTACCTTTTGTCGATAAAATGGCAATTATGGAAATTATTTGGTATGCAGCTCAATTTAAAACCATTGGCAAGGGTAAAAAACCAAACCCAAAACTTTCACCACTGGTGGTGTTTTTAAATTATGCCAAAGGCAATATTAAAGCGGTGATTCAAGGACAAGTGAATTCGCGTAAGTCTGCATAATTTCATTACCATGCAGTGGTCCAGTAAGCGTTAAATATAGAAGCAGACCATTGGCCTTTAGTTAAAGCATTGTTAAAGGCAGGTCTGTTTTCTATTTGGGCGAGATAACGGTGTATATGTTTAAACTGACTGTAATTTTGTGAGCAAGCTAATAATGGAAACCACATCAAAATATCAGCAATAGTAAACTGATCTCCGGTAAACCATGCATGTTGCTCTAAATGTTCATCAATCATTTTCATTTGCCGTTGTAATGATTGATTGAGATAGCCTTGATCGAATCCATATTTTAAAAGTTTAGTAATGAAACGGATCGGAAAAGGTGTACGTTGTGCAATTTGGTGAAAAATTTGTTTGAGTACTAAATCGGGAATGAATGTTGCCTCACAATAATTTTTCCAATAATAAAAATTTAGGAGTTGTTGGCTTGATAGGCTGTTCGGTCCCAATTGTGGGTGTAAATGAGATAGGTAATCTAAAATTGCTGAGGTTTCAGCTAAGACTGAAGTCTTTCCTTGTTCAATAATTTCGATAGCTGGAAATTTTGATAATTGATGAGGTGAGTTTTTATCTTTGCCTATAACTGAATGATCTTTAATAATGAGTTCATAGTTGAGTTCTAATTCTTCTAAAAACCAAATAATGCGTTGAGAGCGAGAATTTTTTAAGTGAAATAATCGAATTTGCATGCCATGTCTAAATTATAGTTTTGATCTATGTTAAGTATAGAACATAATTTAATTATAAAAATATTTATAAATCAGTAAATTATATTTTTCTATAAAAGTAGCTTAATAAAAAGCCACTGCCTTAAAAATACAGTGGCTTTTTAGTGTTTGATATCTCTAACGAGATCTGACCTACAAGGCTGTCTGAAACTGCTGTATATCAGATATCTTTATAGTTCAATTTAGAATGTATAGCTCATACCTAATTGAACCGTACGTGATTCACCCGGATAAGCATATAAATTGAAAGCACTTTCATCATAAACTTTATCAAAAATGTTCTTCACATCTAAGTTAAGACGAAGTTTTGGTGTCGCCTGATAATAAGAAACCAAATCTGTAACTGCATAACCTTTCATTGTGTAAGTACTATTGGCTGTTTGTCCTGCACGCTTATCAATATATTTTTGATTAATTCCTAGACCTAGGCCTTGTAAAGGACCATCCTGAAATTCATAGATATTTAAAAGATTAAAACTATTCTTTGGAATGTTGGCCAGTGTAGTTCCTTTTTTCAAAGTATTGTCTTTGCTGACTTCTGCATCTGTATAGGCATATCCACCAATAATTTTCCAAGCTGGAGTGATTTGCCCTGCAATATTTAGCTCAATACCTTGGCTACGAACTTCGCCAGCAGCAACTTTATAGGCTGAATCTACAGGATCGAGGGTTAATACATTTTCTTTTTTTGCATAAAAAATAGCAAAGTCAACCGATAGCATATTGTCGAGTGCTTGCCATTTAAAGCCTAACTCATAAGCCATGCCTTCTTCTGGGTCAAAACCTTCTCCATTACGGCTAGCCCCCGTGTTTGGTTTAAAAGATTTTGCAGCATTGCTATAGATTGAAAGGTCATCACGGGCTTTAAAAACTAAACCTAAACGCGGAATAAATGCATCATGACTGGTATTCCAGTTTGCAGTATTCGGTAATAGGTTTTTGTAATCATGTTCATAGTGCTCAAAACGTAAACCCAATAGCGCACTTAGACGTTCATTTAAATCGATTTGGTCTTGTACAAAAAGGGCAGTTGTTTTTAAGTTTTCACGGTCATGTGTCGTAACCCGATTAAGCTCAGGCAGCGGTTGGCCTAAAACAGGATTATAAATATTAATAGGATAACTACCGACATCACTACTTGAACGAATAATGTATGACTTGTAATCATAATTTTCATATTCAAGCCCAGTTACTAAGGTATGTGCTAATCCTAAAAGCTGGAAATTACCTGTTAAGTTAATTTGGGCATCTGTATCTTGCCATTTTAATTCACGATAGTTGTAATTCCGGCCTAAAGTTTCACCGTCATTTTGAATGCCATTTGCTTCTACCGCATAGCCATACAATTTGCCGTTTAAATATTGCACACCAGCATTCAGCTTCCAGTCATTTCCAAGGTCGTGTTCGACTCGTAATTGAGTCATATTGTTGTCATTGTAGAGGCGGTTATTGTATTTACCCGTTTCCCACAAATAAGTGTCTGGTGAACTAATAAAAGACTTCTGACCTGCATAGCGTGTTTGTCCACGATCAAGCGGATGCTGGTTTCGTAAAATATCGGCTTCAAAGGTAACTTTGGTCGCGTCGGAAGCTTGCCATTGAATGACTGGAGCAATTCCATAACGTTTAGATTCAACGTGGTCGCGATAACTATCACCACCTTCTGTAATCACATTTAGACGATAACTGATGTTCTCTGCATTTGTAATAGTGCCTGTCGTGTCGACAGTGGTGCGATATAAACCTTCACTGTTAAGTTGGGCACCTAAAGTAGTTTGTTGCTCAGACTTCGGTGTTTTAGAAATTAAGTTAAACGTACCACCTGGGTCGCCACGACCATATAAGCTAGAAGAAGGACCACGTAAAACGTCTAAGCGTTCAATCGTGTTGCTATCTGGAGCGTTCGGATAACCACGGTTAATAGGGAATCCATTACGATAAAACTCACCGCTGGTGAAACCACGAAGGTTAAACCCTGTTAAGCCTTGACCGCCAAAGTTATTAGCACGAGTAACGCCGCCAGCTAAATCAAGCGCTTCGATTAAACGTGTTGTGCCAATATCTTCAATTACTTTTTGAGTCACCACACTGACAGATTGCGGCGTATCTTTTAATGCGACTTCACTACGTGTTGCGCTACTTGAATTATCTACCTTATAAGCTTGGTCATCGGCCTGTTGGGCTTTAATTTTAATGGTAGCAAGCGTAGTTGAAGATTGATCTGTTTCTGCGAACGCACTTGATATACAACATAGTTGAGCAATGCTCAGGGAGATGAGACGAAGCTTAAGATCCATTTAAAACCTTGTTGATAATAAATATCAGTATAAAAATAAGAATTATTATATTGTAAATCTATGTAAAGGAAATACTGGATCAGTGATATTTAAATACAAATGTATTTTATTTGGAAATAAGAGAGGTTAAAGCAATTAAATAGAATGTTAAGAAAATAAAAAGAAATTTTATAAGAATAGAATAATGGCGTCCCTACGGGGATTCGAACCCCGGTTACCGCCGTGAAAGGGCGATGTCCTAGGCCTCTAGACGATAGGGACGTTGAGGATGGCGGTATCTTAAGAAGCCGCCACCAAACTGTCAAGTAGGTAAGGAGACAGTTTGTTCAAAATATAGCAAAACAGTTCAGCAGTCTTCTGAGTATCGTATAAAGCAGAGTGTGCTTCTTTACCATCGAACTCAATTCCAGCTTGAATACATGCTTTAGCAAGGACGGTTTGTCCAAACATAACAGCACTTAAAGTAACTGTATCCATGACTGAAAAACTATGAAAAGGGTTCTGGTTTTTTGTGCTCGTACGTGCAATTGCAGCTTGAACAAAACCAAGATCAAAATGAGCGTTATGACCGACCAATACTGCATGCGTACAGTGTTGCTGTTTACGAACTTCATTGACTGATTTAAAAATACGGCGTAATGCAGTCCGTTCATCTTCAGCCATTGCTATACGCATTGGATTGAATGGATCAATACCAATAAAGTCTAGCGAACGGCGGTCGAGGTTAGCCCCTTCAAACGGGTTAATGTGCGCATGAAATGCTGGACCAGGGACAAATTGTCCCTGAGCATCATACACAATTGGAATGCACGCAATTTCTAGCAATGCATCTGTCTGGGCATTAAAACCTGCCGTTTCAACGTCAACAACAACAGGTAAGAAGCCACGAAAACGTTGGCCAATGACCGGGACAGAGGTTTCTTGTGTCACACTTTTCTCCATTGCAGCGTTTTCCCGGCATGCAGCGGGATAATTTTTTGATCATCTAAATAATCAAAAGATTCTGGTACAAGGTTATCTTCTTTTACCAAAGTAATGGTAGAAGTATTACGTGGTAGACCGTAGAAGTCCGCACCAAAATGGCTAGCAAAACCTTCTAAGCGCTCTAATTTACCCACTTGGTCAAATGCTTGGGCATAAAGCTCAATTGCATTAGGTGCACTATAACAGCCCGCACAGCCACACGCATTTTCTTTTGCATTTTGTGAGTGTGGAGCACTGTCTGTACCCAAGAAAAATTTAGGGTTACCACTCGTTGCAACTTCAAGCAAAGTTGTTTGATGTGTTTGGCGCTTTAAAATTGGCAAACAGTAAAAATGCGGTTTAATGCCACCGACTAACATGTCATTACGGTTAAATAATAAATGCTGAGGAGTGATTGTCGCAGCAACATTACGATCATGCTCTAAAACAAAATGAGCCGCATCGCTTGTTGTAATGTGCTCAAGTACCACTTTAAGTTTTGGAAACTGTTTTAAGAGTGGGTTGAGTACTTCGTCAAGAAAACGTTTTTCACGGTCAAAAATATCGACATGGTTATGAGTCACTTCACCATGAAGTAATAACGGAACTTGATGTTCTTCTAATTGTTCAATAACTGCATAAACCTTACGGATATCACTCACACCATTATCAGAATTGGTGGTGGCACCAGCTGGGTAAAGTTTAATTGCGTTTACATGTCCAGATTCTTTAATTTTACGAACTTCGTCTGGTGAGGTGAAGTCAGTAAAATAAAGCACCATACGCGGGTCAAAATTGAGACCTTCTGGAACATGAGCAAGAATACGTTCACGGTAAGCCAGCGCTTCTTCCACAGTCTTTACTGGTGGAACAAGGTTTGGCATACAGATCGCACGAGCAAACTGTTTAGCCAAATCAGGTACAGTACGTTTTAATGCTAAACCATCACGTAAATGTGCATGCCAGTCATCTGGCTGGAGCAGGGTAATAGAGTCCAAGGTAGTTCAAACTTCGAAATAAAACAAATGATAATCGATAAAGTGTGAAAATGGTAACGAGAATTACGGACAAATGGCAAAATAAAGCGCAAGAGGCCTCAAAAAATAATGTTATATTTTGTTAATGTGTAAGAGGTAGGAATCGGGTAGTGGTAAATAGGGGAAATGTACAGGAATTACTCAAAGCAAAAGAAGAAATAGAATATCTGGTAACTTTACATACTCATCGTTATGCCAATACACCTTTGCCTCATCAATTAGAAAAAAAGTTCTGGTGCTTAAATCTTGAACGAACTAAACAAAATATCTCCAAATTTTTAGCAAGTGGCGTTCTCACCTATCTAATTTTTATTTTATTAGCGCTCCCTACAGACTACTTAGTGATTGGCGTACCTTACATTACTTGGGACTTTATTTACTGCTTATTGAGTGCAATTAATATTGCTTGTGCGCTGCTGCTATTTTGGGTTTTTGCCAAGTTTAAAAAACTCACTGAATATTTTTACATCGCTGCGTGCGGGATTGTATTTTTTACCATTATTTTCAATGCAATGTTGCTGCTTAGTGTAGGAAATACTGCTCTTAAAAATCAGTCGATGTTACTCCTTTCTTTTTTATATATGCTCGGCTTTATTTTAAGCGGTATAAAACCTCTGCACATGCTTTATGTGGGTTTAACAGCAGCAATTTTCGTTTTTTCTTCATTAATTTTATTGCAGGCGAATTGTGACTACATTGCTTTGGGACGTGCATTGTTTGGTAGCTGTATTTTAGGTTTTTCAATTAGTACGATGCTTACTTCTAGAGAAAGAAGCCTTTTTTTAAATAATCAGCTTGCTGAGCTTAACGAAAAGATTCTACGTATTGAGGCATCTGAGTTGCTTCATTTAAGTCAGCAAGATGCACTCACTAAAATTTCTAATCGACGTACTTTCGATGAGATGTTCGACTTTTTTTACTATCGGGCAAAACAAGAACAACGTCCATTGGCCGTTTTATTTATTGATATCGATTTTTTTAAAAACTATAACGATTTTTATGGGCACCAGATGGGGGACAAGGTCATCTCGTCTATTGCCTCTGCAATTAAGAATTCGATTCGTCATGTGGATTTCGTTGCCCGATATGGCGGAGAAGAGTTTGTGGTTCTTTTGCCAAAAACACCTGCTCAAGGTGCATATGCTGTGGCTGCCAATATTTATAAAGCGATTGAGCGTCAAGCGATTCCTCATGCTGCATCTTTGGTTTCTACGCATGTAACCATTAGCTTGGGTTTTACTGTTTACACAGAGGGCTTAAAAGTCACTCAGGAAAATTTAATTCATGCTGCCGATCAAGCTTTATATCGGGCTAAACAGCTGGGACGTAACCAAATTTATTATCAGCCTTTACAAGTCGCCGAGATTGCCTGAATGAATTTTAAAAATAAAAAGGCCACCTTAGTAGGTGGCCTTTTTTGACGCGATAAGAAAATTATTTTTTCTTACTGTCTAATTGAGGAATAGCAGAACCTTGACCGATTGAAAGTAAACCAGCATCTGTATAGATACCAAGTTTTGAACGTGTATCGGTAATGTCGAGGTTACGCATAGTCAACTGACCAATACGGTCCATAGGCGAGAACATTGAATCGCCTTTTTCCATTGTTAAACGTTCAGCTTCGTACGTTAAGTTTGGAGATTCAGTGTTCATGATGGTGTAGTCATTACCACGACGAAGTTCAAGAGTCACTTCACCTGTAACAGCTTTAGCAACCCAACGCTGTGCAGTTTCACGCAACATAAGCGCTTGAGAGTCGAACCAACGACCTTGGTAAAGTAAACGACCTAAACGTAAACCGTTAATGCGGTATTGTTCGATCGTATCTTCGTTATGAATACCAGTAACCAAACGCTCATAAGCAATATGAAGAAGAGCCATACCCGGAGCTTCATAAATACCGCGAGATTTCGCTTCGATAATACGGTTTTCGATTTGGTCAGACATACCTAAACCGTGACGACCACCAATACGGTTTGCTTCAAGAATAAGCTCAACTGGATTGTTAAAAGTTTGACCGTTTAACGCAACAGGTACACCTTCTTCAAAACGTACAGTTACTTCTTCTGGTTTGATTTCAACTTCTTCTTTCCAGAAAGCAACACCCATAATTGGGTCAACGATTTTGATACCAGCATTTAGGTATTCAAGATCTTTTGCTTCGTGAGTTGCGCCCAACATGTTTGAGTCAGTTGAATACGCTTTTTCTTTTGACATTTTATAGTCAAAACCGTTGTCGATTAGGAACTGTGACATTTCTGCACGGCCACCGAGTTCATCGATGAAGTTTTGATCTAACCAAGGCTTATAAATTTTAAGATTCGGGTTGGTCAATAAACCATAACGATAGAAACGTTCAATATCGTTACCTTTATAAGTTGAACCGTCACCCCAGATGTTTACATCATCTTCTTTCATTGCAGTAACTAACATTGTACCTGTTACTGCACGACCTAATGGAGTCGTATTGAAATAAGGAACACCACCTGTACTGATATGGAATGCACCACACTGAATTGCAGCAATACCTTCGAGCGCAAGTTGTAAGCGGCAGTCAATTAATCGAGCTTTTACAGCGCCGTATTGTTCTGCTTTCTTTGGAATTGCATCGTAGTCATCTTCATCAGGCTGGCCTAAGTTTGCAGTATATGCATAAGGCTCTGCACCCTTTTGTTTCATCCATAATAAAGCAGCTGAAGTGTCTAGGCCTCCGGAGAAGGCAATCCCAACTTTTTTGCCTACTGGTACATGCTGCAAGATAGTTGCATTATCAGTCATTGCTAATCCTAACATTTATAAAAAAGACCCCGTACAGGTGGTCTCGAGAATTCTGAATGGCGGCTATTGTAGCACTATTCATGGTGCTTTTTTTGGCAAAAAAAGCATTAATTCATTCCTTCTGGCTTGAAGTTTTGATTTGATAAAAAATCTAAGGCTATTTATAGAATGAGAAGGGGGAATGAAGTATTGTTATTCCAAATAAGAAAAGACTTTTAATGACTTAAAAAGAAAATAGGGTAAATATGAAGAAAAATTTTGGCTTATCGCGTGCACACTATGTCGTGGCTATAATCACTGTACTCGACGTGATTTATATGATTTATCATTATATGGCAATCAGTGGCTCAAGCTCTACTTATTTACTCGGTGGAGTTATTGGAAAAATGGTTGTGATTGGGCTTCATCTATATGCTGCTAAAAGAGTTTTAGATGGCACAAAAAATTCTAGATATATTTCACTTTTCTTAACGGTATTTTTACTTTTTGCATTTCCTATTGGAACCATTCTTGGCGTGATTATGCTGTTTTTATTATATAAATGGGAGAAAGAGCTAGATTTCTTTAGCGTCATTAAATAAAAGTAATAAGAGTGGCTTTAATGGATTGACCATAAGCCCCGATAAATTTCTTTACATGGTCATCCTAAAACATAAAAAAAGTATTAAAGTACTATGCAACAAGTTGCAAAAACTATTGGGACGCAGCATGACAAGTTACGCCAATTTATTAAAACCATTACATTTAGGCTTTACCACCATTAAAAACCGTGTGGTGATGGGATCTATGCATACGGGGCTTGAAGACCGTTTTTACAATTACCCAAAACTAGCAGCTTATTTTGAAGAGCGTGCTAAAGGTGGGGTTGGCCTGATTGTGACGGGGGGTATTTCTCCGAACCGTCAAGGATGGCTCCTGCCAATGGGTGGAACCATGAATGGTTTAACAGATATTCCGCAGCACCGTCTGGTTACACATGCTGTGCATAAACATGGTTCAAAAATTTTAATGCAAATTTTGCATGCCGGCCGTTATGGTTATCAACCATTTGCAGTATCTTCTAGTCCGATCAAATCGCCAATTTCACCATTTAAACCCCGTCAGCTTTCTGAAAAAAATATTTTAAGTACGATTGATGACTATGCACATTGTGCTGACATTGCCAAAAAAGCGGGCTATGACGGTGTCGAAATTATGGGTTCGGAAGGTTATTTAATTAACCAGTTTTTAAGTAGCCATGTGAACCAGCGTACAGACCGTTGGGGCGGCGATATTGAAAACCGTATGCGTTTTCCAGTCGAAGTTGTAAAAGCGATTCGTGCCAAAGTTGGTGAGAAATTTATTATTTGTTTCCGCTTGTCTTTACTCGACCTTGTGCATGATGGTAACACCATGCAAGAAGTGGTGACTGTAGCCAAAGCTTTAGAAAAAGCGGGTGTGACTTTATTAAATACCGGCATTGGCTGGCATGAAGCTCGTGTTCCGACGATTGTAACGTCGGTGCCTCGAGCCGCTTTTGTCGATTACACAGCCCACGTAAAACAGCATATTTCTATTCCGATTATTGCGTCAAACCGTATTAACATGCCTGAAACTGCTGAAGAGATTTTGGCAGCAGGGAAAGCAGATATGGTTCAAATGGCTCGTCCATTATTGGCTGATGCTTTTTGGGTAAACAAGACTGCAACTAACCGTGTTGATGAAATTAATACCTGTATTGCTTGTAACCAAGCATGTTTAGACCACGCTTTTAAAAATCAGCGTGTGTCGTGTTTAGTGAACCCGCGTGCAGGTCATGAAACTGAACTGGTTTATTTAAAAACCAAGCAGCCTAAACGTATTGCGGTAGTAGGCGGTGGCGTAGCAGGAATGTCAGCAGCAACTGTTGCGGCAAGCCGCGGTCATGCGGTTACTTTGTTTGAGGCAACTTCAGATGTGGGCGGTCAGTTTAACTTTGCCAAAGTTGTACCGGGTAAAGAAGAGTTTCACGAAACGATTCGCTACTTCAAAGTCCAACTCGAAAAAACTGGGGTGGATGTACGTTTAAATACTCGCGTGAACCGTGAGCAGCTTGAACGCGAAGGTTTTGATGAAGTGATTGTTGCAACAGGTGTAATCCCTCGTGCACTAAAAATTGAAGGAAGCACGGCACCACAAGTTCTTTCTTATGCTCAAGTTTTAAAAGGTGCAGAAGTTGGGCAAAAAGTAGCAGTGATTGGTGCTGGCGGTATTGGTTTTGATGTATCTGAGTTTTTACTTAAACCTCCACATCAACCACAGCCTCAACCTTTAGCCGAGTGGCAACGTGAATGGGGGGTAGACCCAGATCCGAACTATGTTTCTGAAGGTGGTATGCAGCCACCAGTGGTTGAACCAGCAATCCGTGAAATTTATTTACTACAACGTAAAACAACACCACTCGGTATTGGCCTTGGCAAGACGTCAGGTTGGGTACACCGCGCACAGCTTAAAAAGCATGGCGTGCGTATGCTACGTGGTGTGCAATATAAAGCAGTCACTGATGAAGGGCTTTGGATTGAGCACAATGGTCAAGACCAGCTTTTACGTGTAGACACGGTTGTAGTGTGTGCAGGTCAAGAGTCGGTAAAAGACTTAATGCCAAAAGAAGGTGAGTCGACTATAGCGAACTACCATATTATTGGTGGAGCAAAGCTCGCAGCAGAGCTAGATGCGAAGCGTGCGATCAAAGAAGGAGCAGAATTAGCTGCTCGATTGTAAAATTGATGAAACAATATGCACTTGAACACAAAGCGATGATATTTTTCTTGAATAAAATGAATAAGCTTTGTATTCTTACGCACATGGAAGCGTGGCAGAGTGGTTTAATGCACCGGTCTTGAAAACCGACGAGGGTGTGAGTCCTCCGTGAGTTCGAATCTCACCGCTTCCGCCAAATTCGAAAAGCCCCTGTTAAAAGCAGGGGCTTTTTTTATTTCTATGGCATAAATTGATTGAGTTGCGTCAGCATTTAGTCTGGAGGTTGAAGGTTACTATACTTATTCTGTAGGATTTAAAGTGGCTTTAAATAGAAAAATTTAATATAGTCACTTAGATATAAAATGAACATATCGATTATTACTAAAGCTAGTTTAATAAGATTTTTCGATTAATATAAGAATAGTTGCAGAGAAAAATGAGTAGATCTGGAAAAACTGATTTGGAAAGTTAATTTTACTAATTAATCTAGGTGTTTTGTACTCTTTAAAAAATAATTATATAGATATAAATGAAGCTGAATATTTTTTGTATACACCATATATGCTTAGACTTTTGAAAGAAAATAATTGCTCTATCGACTTAATTAATATAATTCATAAAGGGACCGAACTAGAAGATCTTGGGGGATTAAATATTGATTTTAAAAGTGAAGTAGAAAAAATGTTTAAGAAATGTGAGGGTATGATCAAGAATTTTCCTGAAACTCGTTTTGAATTTGAAAAATGGTATGATCAAAATTTATTTAATAAATATAATTGAGATATATTTAATATAAAAAATATTACTGACACCTTATTAGATCTTGATACTATAGAAAGTAGTTTAGGAGCTTTAAAAATTTACGAATAATTTTAGAGTTTAAAGAATTATCAAAATTTATAAATAGCTGTTATTGGATAAAGATTGTATTTATGATTATTTTGTAAATAGGGGGTATAGGAATAATTTATATTTAAGAATTAGGGCGAAATTTTGTTTTACGCTTAATGTTGTGAATACTTTATTAATAACTGAACTTGATTTTTAGAAGCAATATTATATCCAAAATAGTTATTTGCTTTAAATATATGCAATAGCGATTTAGCTGTCAAAAATATGTTAGTAATAGGATAAAAATGTTAGAAACTGATGTTTTAATTGTTGGAAGTGGTCCTGCTGGTTCTTCTGCTGCACTTATGTTAAGTAGTTATGGAATCAGAAATATCATAATAACTAAATATAGATGGCTGGCGAACAGTCCGCGTGCTCATTATATCAGTCAAAGAACAATGGAAGTTATTCGAGACTTGGGGATATCTGATGAAGTAATCGCAAAAGCAGCACCAAAAGAAGTCATGGGAGATGTTGTTTATTGCACATCTTTAACGGGGGATGAAATTGGACGCTTTCCTTATGGAATGAATCATCCAGAAAGAATGTCAGAATATGCTAAAGCGAGTCCCTGTGAACAGTGTGATCTTCCTCAACACCTATTTGAACCTATTTTACTTTCAAATGCAGCATCACGAGGGAGCCATCCTAGATTTGATACGGAATATTTATCTCACGTACAAGATGAGAACGGCGTAACAGTCACTGTTTTAGATAAATTAACTCAACAAACATACTTAATCCGCTGTAAGTATTTAATCGGAGCTGATGGTGCAAGTAGCCAAGTCGTAAAAGATTTAGATTTACCTATGGCAGGTAAAATGGGGAAAAATGGCAGTATCAGTATTATTTTTAAAGCCGATTTAACAAAATACGTTTCACATCGACCGGGATACCTGTGGTGGATTATACAACCTGGAGCAAACATTGGTGGGATTGGCCTAGGGTTGTTGCGTATGGTCAGACCTTGGAATGAATGGCAGATTGTTTGGGGGTATGACATTGAAAAAGAAGAACCATCTCTTACCGATGATGAGGCGATTGCAATTTGCAAGCAGCTTATTGGTGATAACGACATTGAAATAAACATAAGTAGTAAGTCGTTATGGACAGTAAATGAAATGTATGCAGAGCATTATTCAAAAGGTCGAGTTTTCTGTATTGGCGATGCTGTCCATCGCCATCCACCTTCGAATGGACTAGGTTCAAACTCATCTATACAAGACGCTTATAACTTATGCTGGAAATTAGCATTTGTATTAAATGGCAAAGCGGGTAGTGGTTTATTAGACAGTTTTAATGAAGAAAGAGCACCTGTTGGTGAGCGAATTGTTAAGCGAGCAAATCAAAGTGTTAGAGAGTTCTCTACAATTTTTTCTGCTTTAGAGTTAGATGGAAAGTACAGTACAGAGACGATGCAAGGAAGCATAAATGCGTTAAGCGAAGGTAATGAAAAAGGTGCTGTTAAACGCCGTGATTTAAGATCTGCAATTGAATATAAAGCTTATGAATTTGCTGCCTTAGGCGTAGAAACTAATGTAAGGTATCATTCATCTGCAATTGTTGGAGCAGAGTCTGCTATTGAAAATAAAATAGATTCTAGTAGAGATGAAGATCTTCATTATTATCCTTCATTTACCCCTGGCCATAAACTTCCTCATACATGGCTAGTCAAAAATCATAAAAAAATATCAAGCTTAGACTTAATCGGAAATGGAAAGTTTACGCTGTTCTGTTGGCTACAAGGTGACAAATGGAAGTGGGCTGTAGACAAACTTAATAACCAGCTCAACTTGGATATTAACGTTATACAGGTAGGTCCAAAAAGAGACGTTGAAGACTCTTATGGAGAACTGTCTCGCTCTTGGGGTAATGATGAAAATGCTTGCATAATGATCAGACCAGACGGCTATATTGCTTGGCAAAGCAACAAAATTGAATCGGCGGACAATGAATTGCACAAAGCAATCTCATCAATACTTAGTTTGAATTAGTATTTGACTGCTTCACCAAATTCGAAAAGCCTCTGTTAAAAGCAGAGGCTTTTTTATGTGAATGTTTTAATACTTAGAAACCTATATAAAAATTTTGATTGAGTTGGGCACAATTAGATTTCAGCTTAATTTTATATTTTGTACTTAATTGCACCCTCATAATCGTCAATATCTTGTCATTGTTTGAAGAATTCTTTCGGGTCAACTATTGCTGCTATAGGTATAATTATGAGTAGAATAGCTTCTTATAATACTAGCCCTTTTACATCACTAACTTGCAAAGTAAAATCGCCTGATATGTACCAAATTTAAATTAAGAGATATGGATAATTCATGAATTTAATAAAACCTAGTAGTAAGTTCTTTCTTGCAATTTTTCTTATGATGAATCTTTCAAATACATATGCAGCAAAAATACAGACTGTAGATGCTGAAGTACAGGAGAGTGCTGTAGATGTAATGGAAGCTGCTGGAGCAGAAGCGGTAGGTGGGCAAGAGGATATGTGCCGTGTTGACGAGGCATGTGATGTTGCATCTGCTGTTTCTGAGGATGAAATGTACGGTGGGATTCAACAGGAATATGTCGTAAAAGGCTGTAAGGTAACAATCTACAACGATGGGCCTGTGAAAATGGTCAATGTAAAGACGGATCAACCATGTGATGCTCCACTTCCTAAAGACCATAAATTTTCTAGATAGACTCTGTGGGCCTATAAATTATTTTGAGTGCTTTTAAAAAAAGTTTGAGTACTTAGCAGCTCATATGGAAATTTGGATTGAGTTAAGCAGATTGAGATTTCAGCTTAACTTTATATTTCATCGTGTCGTGGGAATGAATCTTCATTTCTACTATTTAATCTTTAGCATGTTGTTTTTTCTCAAAATCATGAACCATTCGAATACGCTCTTCAGTTGCTGGATGAGAGGATAAAGTATCAAGCACAGCTGTAGATAGTTTATTAGCTGAAGATTCTTCTTGAGAAGTTGGTGGGTTGGACTGATTTTTTTTATCGATACCTTCTTCTGTTGTATCGCTTAGACGTTGTAAGAAATTTGCGAAGTGCGAAACTTCTATATGCTTCCTATCCATCAGCTGTAAAGCATATAGATCGGCTTCTGACTCAAATTTACGTGAGTAATTTGCACCTATCATAGCGGCAGGTAAGGACGTAAATAAGTCTGAATTATCTCCTGTCATTGCAATGTATAATATACTCAGGCCTAAACTAGTTAACCCTTGTTGCAAACTATGGCGATAAACCAGATGGCCTTGTTCATGGGCTAATACGCCTAAGATTTCCTGATTAGTATGTGCCATTTTGATCAGTTCATCTGTGATGATAATCGTATTATTGGGTAACGCTACAGCATTTGCTCCTAAATGATCGCCTTTACGGAAGACTAATTTGGCTGGTCTGTTTTCAGCAATAGTATTCAAATATTGCTTAGTAATTTGGTCTTTTTGAGTTTGTGCTAATTGGCTGGGTGCAGTCCAATTATTTAATACATAATTCTCGGCTTCATCACCTAGTTTCTTTAAAGTATTCTCGGGTAATTGAAAAGCAAGATAATGGGATGTGGCTGGAACACCCCATTTCACTAGACTGATCGTAAAAGTAATCACAAAAATTACACTAAAAAGAATAAGACTCGGAGAGCGTTCAAGTTTCCAGATCGAATGTTGAACCTTTTTAGTTGTGTAATTAAACCATTCAGGTAATGCACTATGAAATTCAATCCGTGCATCATCAGATAATTCAATCACTGGGTGTAACTGTCCCAGCGCACCAATCAATTTCATATCAGTATATTGATAATGGCGTTGTTGTTCTAATTGCTCACCATACCGAATCAGAACTTCAGATTTAGATTGAGCTGAAATCTGAGCACGGTGAGGTTTAGACACTATGCCATCATAGAAAATGATATCTACTGCTTGGGACATAAATTATTAAACTCAGATTATTATAGAGAGATGTCAATATCAAAAATATCACTGATTTCTTCAGCTAAAGCACTTTGTTCTTGCTGAGCGAGATTCATCATTTGATCTGGATCATCTAATAAAATTAAACTCATCGATTCAATCTGATATTTGTGAATACGAACTGCAGCCCAAGCAGACATTAAACCTATGGTTAAGATTTTTACAATCCAGTTTGAAGCTACAATCCATGCAAAACGCCATTGATTACAGTCTGTTTTAAATTGACTGTTTCCAACTGTAGTATTGTTCCATGTCGTAATAAAAATACGTGCAGCAATTAATGGGTAAATAAATAATCCAATAAATGCATATACTATAAATATTCCGAAGACTAGAGCGTTCGGTGAGAACCCAGCAATTGTTCCTACAAGAGCAAAGTAAATGATTGATAAAATAGCAATTATACCAATTGCAATAAAAACTGGTATATAAACTGCAGCCATATATTCAGACCATTTCGCGTTTAATTTAAAATTTAATTGTCCAGCATATAAGTTGTTTAGATAATATTTTTTATATAGCCAAATAGCGACAGGCGTAAAGATTCCTAATGTGAAAATATATACCAATATACTTAAAAGAAAGACTTTATAAGATTCTTTTATCGTTCCACCAAAATAAAAACGTGTGTTGCCGAACTTACTATTTCTTGCAGTAAAACGCAAAGTAGCGCGAATTAGCCAAGGTATTGCTGTATATAGTGCAACTAGTCCAACCACAGTTGCAACTATTGAATACTGTGATGAAATTGCGAATACTGCGTAAATTCCTAATGCAATTAAGCGTCCAATCAAAATCTTGGTTGGAATCCCTGTAAAATCAAAGCGGCGTTCAAAAAATTCTGTATTGCCATAGAAATAGCGTAAGCGACGAACTTTAGCCCAAGGTGCATATAAGCTTAAAGTAATAATAGTTAAAAGAATATTAACGATCCAGATTCCAAAATATTCTGAGGCTTTACCATGAAACTTAAAATGATAAATTCCTGATTGAGAAATTGGTGGAGACGTAATATTTTGATCCTCATTCAAATCTTGAGGAGATGAGGGTAAAGCTTGTTCTTGCATTTTATTCTCTTTATTGAAACTAAATGATCTTGATTGAATGTAATAGATAATTAGAAAGCTATTGAGAACATTATATATTTTTTATAAATTGAAAGGAATAGAATGAAAAGCAAACAACAATACCACTTGTGGCCCTCTACGGTGGAACGGGAGAAAAACACCTTTTATTTTATATAAAGCCTCTTATTATTTTAGTTGAGAATAATATTGTTTTCGCCAATCAAGATAGTTTAAATCTAAATAATCTTCATTCCCCAATTTTATGGAATAGTATGATCGTAAGGCTATTTCAAAGGCTCCTTCATGGTGTAAAAGCTCTGCAACTTGCTGCCTAGTCAATCTATCTAATAAATTATGATAAAATTGATTCACAATTCCATCTGCGTTTTCTTTATTTTCTTTAAATATTGAGCTCAACTGAGATGAGATAGTTTCAAGTAAATAAGGAATGTCACATTCAATAATAAAATCACTTTCTAGTCTCTTTTCTAGTGTTTCTTCTGCAATTGAGTGGATTATCAGTTTCGATATTATTTCGGAAGATTGTGAAAGAATCATTATTTCTCCTTTTTCCTCCAAAGCTTCAAGTATTTTACTTACCTTATTTATATAGTCTTGATGAGTGTTCGTTAGCATTAAATTTTTTAGCCTTAGAGATTATTATTAATATTATAAATTTTATTCATTTAACCTAATACCCCTTATACGAAATACGGGCACAAACCCAAATCAAAAAACCTATAATTCGCTAATTTGTTTTTGACTTCTGTAACTTTATAAACCCCAAATTAATAATAAATTTTAATTATTTATCCTTACTTTTTAATGATCTATTTTAAAGCAAATGTCATTTAGTGTGCTTGACTGCAATAGGGTAGAGCACTATCCTTTGCCTGCTGGCCACATTGCCAGTCGGTTTTAGCAGACCGTTCCGAAAAGCATTAAAAGAGCAATCTTTTAGTGACGAACCCTCGTGCCCCCTCTGCGGCGGAACGGGAGGGGGACACCTTCGGGTGTGCTGGGTTTTTTCGGCCAGTCTGCTAACCCCCTTTCGTTCTGCCACCATAATTTTAATGTTTTGGCAGAACTCCCAATAAAAAGGAGTTGGCTTTGCACATTCATTATTTCTTGGCAGCCTTTGCCAAAAGCTATAACGACACAACTTAAATTTTTAAAGCAGTTTGAAAGTCATTTGGCTTTTCAGGCTTTAAATCGTCTTAACTAAAAACTTAATCAACAATAAAACTTGAGATGTGCCAAGCACAGTCTTTATGGGCTTTGCTATGCCTTTTATTTGCTTAAAAAAGAGTAAAGGCATTTTTATCTCATTTATACACAACAAGAATTTATTTTATAACGGTAAAACTATGCCACATTCAGATCTCCCATCTCGTGCTTTAAGTGTGCTTCACACTTCCCGATATCTGTTTAACAACTACGGCTTTCACAATGTCGGGGTCGACCGGATTATTGAGTCGGCGAAAATCCCAAAAGCGACTTTTTATAATTACTTTCATTCAAAAGAAAGGCTAATTCAAATGAGTTTAGCCTTTCAAAAAGATGGACTAAAACAAGAAGTGCTTTCAATCATTCATGATCAAAAAGAATTAACCCTAGTTGAAAAACTGCGTAAGCTTTACTTTTTACATGCCGATTTAGACGGACTTTATCATTTGCCTTTTAAAGCTATTTTTGAAATTGCGAAAACGCATCCAAAGGCGTATCAGGTGGTCGTTGATTATAGAAAATGGTTTATTAATGAAATTTATAATTTGCTTTTAACAACCAACGCAAAGGCTTCAAAACAAGATGCGCACATGTTTTTGTTTGTGATTGATGGGGCAATGGTTCAGCTTTTAGACCCAAAAAAGCCAGATCAAAGAGAAAAATTATTAGATTATTTTTTTATTACTTTAGGATAAATGAGAGGAAAACATAGGTAAGGAAAGATACTAATAATTGCTTACTTTCCTTACTTTGAAAATAAATTAAACCTGAGCTTAATTTAAATAAACATTACTTCTTTTGCTTAAAGCGATATTTACATTTCAAGCACCGATAGTCTTGAAAAATATTTTTATCGATCATTACGCCTGCTTTTTTACCAAAAATATTACCAACGACACCGCCAGTAATGCCTGCACTAATGGCACCAACAAAAGTCCCTACAGTTCCACCAACAATCACACCTAAAGGGCCAGCAATTGTACCAATCGCCGCACCAACAGAAGCTCCAGTTGCAGCACCACCTACAGTGCCTGCCGTTGTACCAGCAGCTGTCAGTAAAACACCGCCAGTTGTTCTAAGTAATTTGTCATGGTCACGTGCTTCAATTTCTGTAGAACCACACTTAGGACATTGCAGAGCTTTTTCCATAAAATTTCCTGTCTTTCATCATTGAGTGACGCAGTTGATTGGGCTGAATCAGAGAGTGGGTAAAACAATACTTATAACTAAGCGCTTTGCCTGATCGGTGATTGCAACCATAAACTTGTCAGCTTCGATTTTAGCTGAACATGAGCGCAAATATTTATAGATCATGTAAACACTTGTACTTTAATAATTATCCCATTAAATACCAATGTTTAGAATGACTAAGGGTCACATATCAATGTGTCTAGCAGAGAACAATTCATAATGATGAATAGAATGTGAATGGTTTTTTGAGTAGATTTTCTGAAGTTACTTAGGGTGACGAGCTGTTCAATGATAAAAGGCTTATCCTGTTTGAATAAGCCTTCCTTGAATATTAGAGTGCTTTTTTCCAACTTAAAAATTTATATAGCCCAAACATGAAAGTGATCCAGATCGGAAGTAAAATCACCGATTTTTCAAATCCTTGAGTCCACATAATATATAAAATCATGCCAATGAAAATTAAAACAATATAGTTACTCAAAGGCGAAAATAGCGCAGGAAATTTGACAGCTTTACCTTCAAGTTTCATCGCACGTTTAAACTTCAAATGGGTAAAGCTAATAATTGCCCAGTTTAAAACCAAAGCGGCTACGGCCATGTACATGAGATAGCTTAAAGCTTCTTCTGGTACGAAATAGTTCAGTAATACACAACCAAAAATCAGAATAGAAGAGAAGATAACAGCAGCTTTAGGAACACCTTGTTTGCTCACTTGTGCAAAAACTTTTGGAGCATGGCCCTGTACTGCAAGCCCATATAACATACGGCTGTTGGCATACATACCGCTGTTATAAACCGACAGTGCAGCCGTCAAAATAATAAAGTTAAGCAAATGTGCCGCCCAGCCAATGCCAAGCTGGCTAAAAATCATGACAAATGGACTTTTATCTAAACCACCAAGGTCAAGCTGATTCCACGGAATAAGCGACATGATGATAGCAAGCGAAGCCACATAAAAAATCAAGATTCGAAAGATGACTTGGTTAATGGCTTGAGGAATGCTTTTTTCTGGATTTTCAGCTTCAGCAGCGGTCATCCCAATCAGTTCAATGCCGCCAAAGGCGAACATTAAAAAGGCGAGCATATAAAATAGGCCCGAGAACCCGTGCGGGAAAAATCCACCATGCTGCCATAGGTTTGAGAAGCTAGCGATAGAGTCACTACCCGCAGTAACCAATAAATATAGACCAAACACAATCATCGAAATGACCGCAGCGACTTTAATAATGGCTAACCAAAATTCAGATTCACCATAAAATTTAACATTGCCCAAGTTTAAACATGTGACTAGAACAAAGAAAAATAAGGCTGATATCCAAGCAGGAATATGGGGCCACCAGTAATGCACATATTTAGCGACCGCTGTCAGCTCGGTCATTGCAACGAGAATATAGACCACCCAATAGTTCCAGCCCGATAAAAAACCGGGGAATCTTCCCCAATATTTTTGTGCAAAGTAACTAAAAGAGCCAACAACCGGTTCTTCTACGATCATTTCACCCATTTGGCGCATAATTAAAAATGCAACCAAACCGACAATGGCATAACCTAAAATAATAGAAGGACCAGCGGACTGGATGACTTGTGCAGAGCCTAAAAATAAACCTGTCCCGACAGCACCACCCATAGCGATTAACTGGATGTGACGATTTTTAAGTCCACGTTTTAATTGGGAAGATGAGTTGCTCAAAATATATGCGCTGAATTAAAAAGCTGGTGCTATTGTAATAGATTGGCTAGGGATAACCTAGTTTGAAAAGGATTTTACTCAGGTAAATAAAAAAGGATCCGTACAAAGCTATACGAATCCTTTTTTTGAAAAAGAGATCTTTTTAAGATTAGAAAGAAACCATTTTGCCAGGGTTTAACATTGCACCGATGCCATACATGCTTTTTGCGAGCGGAATAACAACGGGTGCAAGGGTACGACCAAACATAATATTTTGGTGGTCAATTTTAGATAACATTTCAAAATCGTTAGATTGCCCAACAAAATCACTTGCGATGGCTTTACCAATACGAACAGTCTGCGCTACACCATGACCGCTCCAGCCATGAACAGCATAAATCGAGAATTTATTACCAAACTTACGGCTATCAACTGCACCATTTACCGTTAAATCAGTCGTTCCACTCCAGACAAAATCCATTTCTAGATTTTTAATTTGGGGGAATACCGTATGAATTCGGTGCTCTAGATAATTTAAGGTTTTCTCTGGACCCCAACACGTTCCAGTGCCTTGACCACCAAACAGTAAGCGGTTGTTAAACACGGGGCGGTAGTAATCAATCTGGAACTGAGTGTCATAGACCGGATGCCCAAATGGCAGAAGCTCTTTTGTATCAAGCTCTAGCGGAGCAGTGGTCGCGACATAGGTGTAAAACGGAATAGTGGTATTGTTTTGCTCTGATAAAAGTTTAAACGAAGCATGATGAACTGCCAAAACTACAGACTTTTTAGCTTTCACGACTGCATTTGCAGTTTGAACATAAATACCATCTGCCTTTTCTTCTATCGAAATGACTTCTGTTTGCTCATAAACAGAACCGCCATTTTGGGAAAAGCCATAAATTAAGCCACGGTTTAAAGCTAAAGGATGAATTTGTCCACCCAACTCATCAATTAAACCGCCCGTATAATAATCAGACTTAATATAGTCCATGAGTTCGTGTTTACCCACAATGCGGGTATGGTCTTCACCTAAATATTTTCGTGCATCGGCGCCTTGGGTCAGACCCACTAAATGTCCTTCGTGAACGGCGGCAGTAATATGACCGTATTTTCGGTCAAAGTTAAGCTGGTATTTTTCCGAGATGTCATCAATAAGTTGCATCGCTTCTGTAGAGGTAAAATGCCACAGTTTTTTTGCATCTTCATAACCTAATCGATCGACCATTTCTTGAGCTTCCCAGCGTGCCAAACCAGGGGTGAGTTGTCCGCCATTTCTGCCAGAAGCTGCGCTACCTACACGGTTTTTTTCTAATAAAATGGTATCTACACCTTGTTCAGCTAAATGTAAGGCCGTAGATGAACCCAATAAACCACCGCCAATAACCACCACATCGCATTCAATATCAGCTTGTAAACTGTCAAATGTATGCCAATCAGAAAGTGAGCTTTCATAGTAGTTCGCTGGATTATCTACGGCTGCACCTTCTACATTTTTTGTGTCAAATTTTGCATGTTTTGGATTTAACCAGCTCCACTCTTTGCCCACTTGTAGAGATTTACTTGGTTTATATTGCACGTCTTTTAAAAGTTGAGGTTTAGAAATAATTTTCATGACGAAGTTCCTTAAAAATTAATAAGCATTACTAATCGCAATACTTTGTTTTTTAATCGTTTTATAGATAAATAAAAGAATGCCTAACGATAACCAGAAACATCCGAAAGTGAGTGAAGATGAATCAAGGTTAAGCCACAGGCAAATAATGCTGATGACGGATAAAAGCGGTAAAAAGAGGTTTAGAAATTTATTTTTAAACCCAGAGCGCTGTTTATCTTTAATATAAAACTTCATAAAAACTGAGAAATTTACGGCTGTAAAAGCGACTAGCGCACCAAAGCTGATCAGGCTTACGACTTGTGCTAAATCTAGAAAAACCGCGGACATTGAAATAAGACCAACAAATAAAACCGAAAAAAATGGTGTACCTAAGGAGATGTGAATTGTCCCAAAATACTTTTTAGGAAAAATATTATCGGTGCCCATTATATACAGTAAACGCGAAGCACTGGCATGCGAGGCAAGACCAGAGGCGACAGTGTTCATAATTTGTCCGCATAAGAATACGGATTGGAAGAATGCACCGCCGACGTAAAGCACAATTTCAGGCAGTGCTTCAGTAGGGTGCTGGAAGCGTAGATTATTTGGAAAATAAAGCTGAATAAACCAAGCAGCGGTGAAGAAAATAAGTCCGCCAGCGAGAGTTGTTAACATGACTGCTCGGGGAATATTTTTAGTGGGTTGTTTGGTTTCATTTGAAAGCGTGGTAACCGCATCAAAGCCCAAAAATGAAAAGCACAAAACTGAGGCACCCGCAACGAGCGGTAGTATAGATTGGTGCTCATGCCAGAGTGGGGCTAATGTAAGCACATGCTCATAACCTTGAGTCGAGCCAATACCCTGAATCACTAAATAAACAAAAATGACCATGAGTGTGATAGGTGCAAATACAAACACGAGACTTAAATTAGCGAGTAACCGAATGCGGAAACAATTCACTAAAGTGACTAGGCCTGCCGATACAAACACCCAAAACCAATAAGGCAAACTTGGAATAAGGGCTGTGAGATAAATTGCAGCCAGCAAAACATTAATGAGGGGTAATAACAGATAGTCGAGTAGGGAACACCAACCGACAAAAAAGCCACTTTTAGGCCCTAAACTTTCAGCTGTATAGCTATATGCCGAGCCTGATTTTTCTGAATTTTTGCTGAATCTTGCATAGCTCCAAGCGGTGAGTAGCATTGCACCAAGTGCGAGTAAATATGCGAGTGGTACGTGTCCATTGGTAATTCCCGAGACAATACCGAAAGTATCAAACACCGTCATGGGAGTCATGTAGGCAATACCGATAATTGTGACTTGCCAAAGAGACAGTTTTTTTAAGGAAGACGTTTTATTTTCCATGTCATTTCAACCTCAAATTTCGTTGTTTTGCTTTTCATCCGGAAAAGCGATGCTATTTTTGAGCCAAAACTTCCCCTAGACCTGAATAAGCAAGTCTGTTTGAAGAAAGTTTGTACAAAAGCTAGGGGCTATTTCGCCTTGGTGATGCCCTAAAGCAAGGTCAAATATTTATATCTTTGACTTCGCTCTAGATCACGACCAGTTGAAAAGATTGACACGGTCGTGACAGAACCTGCTCAGGGCTTTGGCCTTTGAATAATGTGCCGGTTCTGATGCTGACGTCATTTGAAGTAATCACTCGAGAAGAGTCGTTGATCACGATTGCTTTTTGTTTGATGTTTTTAAGCTTCGGCATGAGTAGTTTTTCGAGCGCTGAAACTAAAATGTCGGTGGCAATTACACCGATAAATTGATCACGAATCATGACTGGATGGGCAAGGGTGATGGTATATGCACCATTGCAGATATAGTCGACGTATGGCCCATGGATGCACGGACTTTTATTTTGAGCAGGTTTATGGAACCATTCAAAAGAGCGAAAATCTAAAAAGCGCTGAGCATTTTGATAGTTTTCAAGTTTGGCTTGTTGTAACTGATCTTCTTTTTTATACCACCATTCAAGTGTCCAATAATCTTGTTCTTCTTGGGTTGCAGGGCTATAACTTGCAAAGCCGATACCTTGACTGTAATGGCTTTCCTGTAAGGCCTTTTTAATTTCTTTTTGCAAAGCTGAACGCTCTGAACCTGAAAGCTTAATGTCTTTTGTTTTTTCAGGTTCATGTTTTGAGAGAATTTTGCTCGCTTTGGTTGCCAGATTTTCTGTAATGGCTGTCGTTTCCTCAACCACCGTCTTTAACAAATTTTGAAGCTCTTCTATATCTAAATGTTGGGTCATTCCTATAACTCCTAAAATTCCATATTTCTCACTCGATATTTGATAAGTGCTCTGTTTTATTATTTTTATTCGATAGATAACTTATATCGAAGCATTTGATCCGTTAGCATCGAAATAATCTTTCGTGCTTGAATAACAGCATCATCTTCATTGGCTTGAACAAAAGATGATAAAAGTTGGTGGTATTGCGCAACAACCAGTTGATGAAAATGATCATCTTGGTAAAGCACAGCAATGAGCGGTGCCCATTCGGCTTGTATAGTCAACTCTTGATTTGCCAGTCGAGCTGATTGAGCAAAAGAGGTGAGTGTCAGCAAACAACGTAAATCAAGTTGGGCACGCGTGTCTGCTTCAACGGCCTGTTCAAATTGTTCAATCAGCTCTTTGATTTTGTTTAGTTCATATTCAGTGGTTCTTTGTGCTGCCAAATATGCACCATGGCTTAAAATTGCACTATGAAACTCGCCTAAATCAGCTAGATATTCATTGGAAGCTTGACGTAGAGGATGCTTGTTTAAGAGTAAATCGGAAGGTAACTCACAAACAAAGCTTCCGCCGTTTCGCCCGCGTCGTGTATCAATCAGACCCTTTACGCGTAAAGTATTTAAAGCTTCACGAACGGTAATGGGTGACACTCCCATTAAGCGAGCTAGATCCGCCTCGTTAGGAAGTTGTTCATTGCTTTTGAGCAATCCAGAGATAATTGCATTTTCCAAGCGTTCTACAACTTGTTCCGATCGAGTTGCCTGAGCGATAGGTGCAAAAATTATCGTATATGCTGACATGGCGAATTCTCTAAAAGCTAAGTCAGTGACTTAGCTTAATGAAACGGATAAATGATTAAAACACGCCATATTGATGGACTGCCTGTTCATCTTCAGGCACGGCTGGTATTGCATCCCAAAGTTCAACAATTTTGCCGTTATCTACACGCCACAATTCAAAATAGGCATGTCGATTTCCAGCAATATTTCCTTCGGAATGTGTCAATACAAATTGGCCATCAGCAATGGAGCGATGAGTTTTGGAGTATACCAAACCTTGTCCTTCATTACGGATATTGTTCAAAAAATCAATGACGGCTTTAACACCATCGCCAATATCTGGGCTATGTTGAATGAACTGATCATTGTGGGTGTATTCTTTAAATGCTTCGTAATTGCCATCAATTAATGACTTTTTAAAGAAAGAGGTCACAATCTCACGATTTTTCTCCGAATCATGATGAGTTACGATTTCGGTCGGACCATCTAATTGGGTTCTACCACTCACATTTGGCGCAGCTTCTGCTACAAGACCATCCCAATGTTCCACAATTTTGCCGTCTTTCACTCGGTAAATATCAAAACCAACTAAAGGGTTTTCATCTAGGCCCTGAAAGCGGCCATGAATTGCGACCAAGTCACCATCTGCCAATACACGCACAGCTTCATGTTGCATGTCGGGGCAATCTTCTACCAGTTGGCGAAGGCCCGAAAGTCCGTTTGCAACCAGCGGTGAGTGCTCTATAAAGTCTTCAGAAAAATAACGGTCTAGAGCAGTGGTGTCGTGTAAATTAAATAGCTCGTGATGGGCTTTGCTCACCAAGTCTTTCATTTCTTGTTTATTCATTTTGATCTCCTTTCAAAACTCATTGTTATTATTCGTTTGAACTCATCACATGTTTAATACGGGTATATTCTTCAAAACCGTAGCCAGATAAATCTTTACCATAACCTGATTTTTTGAAACCACCGTGTGGCATTTCTGCGGTTAAAGGAATATGAGTGTTAATCCAAACTGTACCGAAATCCAGTTCACGAGACAGACGAGTTGCACGGGCATGATCTGTGGTCCAAACACTTGAAGCTAGGCCATATTCAACGTCATTGGCTTTTTCAATCGCATCATTTTCATCTGTAAATTTCTGAACAGTAATGACTGGTCCAAAAATTTCATTTTGAATAGCTTCATCGTGTTGTTTTAAACCACTAATAACGGTTGGTTCAAAATAGAAGCCTGGACGGTCTGCTTGTTTTCCGCCTGTTTCAACTTTGGCATGAGCAGGTAGGTTTTCAATAAAAGCTTTAACATT
This sequence comes from Acinetobacter sp. Li1LvA2, assembly GCF_056156705.1. Taxonomy (NCBI): domain Bacteria; kingdom Pseudomonadati; phylum Pseudomonadota; class Gammaproteobacteria; order Moraxellales; family Moraxellaceae; genus Acinetobacter; species Acinetobacter sp. Li1LvA2. Next base: position 6,270 of record NZ_JBSICF010000007.1, on the reverse strand, counting down.
CTTTAATTGATTGGCATTGTTAAGCGGACCATAAAGTGCGTCTTGATCATCAGGTTCACCAAAACGGGTATTTTTTGCAGCTTCAACGAGCTTAGCTAAAAATTCATCATGAACAGATTCAGCCACAATCACACGTGTTGCTGCAGTACAGTCTTGTCCTGCGTTGAAATAGCCCGTTAAAGCAATCATTTCAACTGCTTTATCAAGATCAGCATCTTCAAAAACGACCACAGGCGCTTTACCACCAAGCTCAAGATGCGCTTTCGCTAAATTTGCTGCGGCAGAAGCTGCAACTTGTAATCCGGCACGAACCGAACCTGTAATAGAAACAAGAGCAGGGGTTTTATGTGATACAACTTTTGAACCGACCTGAGCCTGACCTAACACCACGTTAAATGTACCTTTAGGGAAAAATGGCGCTGCAATTTCTGCCAATAAAAGCGTACTTTCAGGCGTCGTATCACTTGGCTTAAGTACCACTGTGTTACCTGCAGCCAAAGCTGGTGCAATTTTCCAGACAGCCATCATGAGTGGATAGTTCCAAGGTGTAACTTGGCCAACCACACCAACAGGTTCACGGCGAATAGAAGAGGTTAAACCTTCTAAATATTCACCTGAAGCTGTGCCATTGAGTAAGCGGGCAGCGCCTGCAAAGAAACGAACCTGATCTGCTGAAGCGCCCACTTCTTCAGATGCAATTAAGTGTTTTAACTGACCTGTATTACGACTTTGCGCCTCAATTAAACGCTCTGCATTTGCTTCAATTGCATCTGCCAAATTTAATAATGCTTTTTGACGAGTTGAAGGTGTACTGCGTCCCCAAATTTTAAATGCTTCTTTTGCAGTAGCATAAGCTGCATCAACTTCTGCCTCAGTTGCATTCGGTGATTGTGCATAAACTTCACCAGTCACGGGGCTTACCAAATCGAAGTAATCAGATCCTTTGCTAGCAACATATTCGCCGTTAATAAAGTGTTGTAGTTGAGTTTTAGCCATTTTTTATACCTTGTCCTTAGGTTTTAACATATAACATATAATACTATATGTATTATGTTTTAAATTTTCTGTCAAATGCTTTGATAAGGGGAGTGGGTGAAAAAAGTTGGAATTTAAATCAGATTAGATTTTAAGTTTTTGATTTGATTATTAAAAAAAATTAAAAAATTGTGAAGATTTTTAGGTGAGGTTGATTATCTTTGTAGTTCAGTAGATTTGAGGAAAGATAAGAGCAGAATTTTTCTAATTAAAAGCAGCTTGATGAGCCAAACCATATGCTTAGCTCATCAATTTCGTTTTTATGATTTGAAATTAAAGTGAATGATTAGGTCTTATGACTAGCAAGCAGAATGCTAGTTTCACTGTTATAGATACCTGAAATGTTCCTAATTCTTTCTAAAACTTTGTCGAAGTTTTCTAAGGTGTCAGAACGTAGCTCGACCAGAATGTCCCATTTGCCATTGGTTTTATGCAGACATTCCACGGCACTTTCGAGGCGTAATTCTTTAATCACAGACTGTGCTTTAGTACCTTCAACCATAATGCTCATCCATGCACGGATAACGTTGCGTTCTGCATTGGGTTTAAACCGTACCGTATATCCGGTAATGATGCCCGAAGACTCCAAATATTCGATTCTCTTTTTAACCGTTGCACGCGAAACGTGAACTTTTTCGGCTAACTCGGTAACAGACATCCGTGCGTTATCTTTAAGTAAACCTAAAATAATTTGATCAATGTTATCCATATTGTAATTGTCAATTATCAGATTGGTAAAAAATAATTCATTTTTGACTGAATTACAAATTTTGTGAATCAATTTGATTTTGAATAATAGGGTCATCAGTTAAGCCTAATAATTCAATTTAATGGACTAGATAAAATGAATAATTTTGCAGTTTCACGTAGTGACTTTAACGAGTGGATGGTTCCAGTTTTTGCACCGGCAAATTTCATTCCGGTACGTGGCGAAGGTTCACGTATTTGGGATCAAGAAAATAAAGAATATATTGATTTTGCAGGCGGGATTGCAGTAAACGCATTAGGTCATGCGCATCCAGTGGCAGTAAATGCTTTAACAGAACAAGCAACAAAACTTTGGCATGTAGGTAATGGTTATACAAATGAACCTGTTCTACGCCTTGCAAAACAACTCACTGAAAGTACATTTGCAGATAAAGTATTCTTCTGTAACTCAGGTGCAGAAGCCAATGAAGCTGCATTAAAATTGGCTCGTAAAGTTGGTTTAGACAGTGGTGTAGCTGGCAAAAGCGGCATCGTGGCATTTAACAATGCGTTCCACGGCCGTACCTTATTTACCGTTTCAGCGGGTGGTCAACCTAAATATTCACAAGACTTTGCACCACTTCCAAATGGTATTAACCACGTTGCTTTTAATGATTTAGACGCTGCAAAAGCGGTGATCAATAAGCAAACATGTGCAGTCATTGTTGAACCGATCCAAGGTGAAGGCGGCGTTATTCCAGCTGACATCGAATTTTTAAAAGGTTTACGTGCACTGTGTGATGAGTTTGGTGCCTTACTTATTTTTGATGAAGTACAAACGGGTGTTGGCCGTACTGGTGCACTTTATGCCTACATGAACTCTGGTGTTATTCCAGATGTGTTAACCACTGCAAAAGCATTGGGCGGCGGTTTTCCAGTCGGTGCAATGTTAACAACCGATAAGTTTGCTCCGCATTTTTCAGTAGGTACACATGGCACGACTTATGGTGGTAACCCGCTAGCAAGTGCGGTTGCGGGTGCAGTATTTGAATTTATTAATACGCCTGAAGTACTTGAGGGTGTTAAAGAGCGTCATGACTACTATAAAAACGCTTTAAATAAATTAAATGAAAAATATGAAATTTTTGAAATGATTCGTGGTGAAGGCTTACTGATCGGCTGTTCTTTAAAAGCCGAATTTGCTGGTAAAGCAAAAGATATTAATAATCTTGCGGGCGAAGAAGGTTTATTGAGTTTGATTGCTGGTCCAAATGTTGTCCGTTTTACACCGTCTTTAATTATTCCATTTGCTGATATTGATGAAGGTCTAAAACGTTTTGAACGTGCGCTTGCTCGCTTTGTAGAAATTCAAAAGGATGAACAAGCAGCATGATGATTATTCGTTACATCGAACCTAAAGATGTTAATGACCTTTATCTCTTGGCTCAAAAAGCGGGTTTTGGTTTGACATCTTTGCAGCCAAATATGGAAAAGCTTGCTGCTCGGATTGAACGGGCATGTAAAACAGTCGCAGGCGAACTCCCAAAGGCAGATCAGGTTTACTTATTTGTTTTAGAAGATACTGAACTCAACAAAGTTGTCGGCGTTTGCGGTATTGAAGTGGCACTGGGGTTAAGAGAGCCTTGGTATAACTTCCATGTTGGGACACAAGTGCATGCGTCAGAACCGTTAAGTGTTTATAACGCTTTACCGACTTTGTATTTGAGTAATGACCATACCAACTGTAGTGAGCTTTGTACTTTATTTTTAGATCCTGACTATCGCTTAAATAAAAATGGCAAATTTTTATCTAAAGTCCGTTTCTCATTTCTCTCAGCATTCCGTCAATATTTTGAAGAAACGATTGTTGCCGAAATGCGCGGATATTCTGACGCCAATGGGCAGTCACCATTTTGGAATGCGGTAGGTCATAAGTTTTTTAATATCGAATTTACCAAGGCCGATTATTTAAGTGGTGTAGGGCAGAAGGCTTTTATTGCTGAGCTGATGCCCAGACATCCACTCTATGTCGATATGTTACCTGACGATGCTAAAGCTGCAATTGGCATTGTTCATCCAAATACTCGACCAGCCTACAACCTCTTGCTTGAAGAGGGACTACGCTACAAAGGCTATGTCGATATTTTTGATGGTGGTGCGACGCTGCAAGCAGATATCGAAAATTTACGGGCAATTAAAGAAAGTCAGTCTGTAGTGATCCAAATTAAACAGCCTGAAAATATCGCTGTAGAGGATGAAGCTTATATTGTAGCCAATGATAACTATGAAAATTATCGCTCGATTCTTGTGTATAGCAAACCGCACCAAAACATATTGCAGTTAACGAAAGAACAAGCAAAACAATTGAATGTTGAAAATGGCGCTTTAGCTCGGGTGCTAAGTATTCATGTTAAACAAGTTTCGAGTCCAGAAGTGATCAATAAACTCAAAGCGACTGAACATTTTCGAATGGCTGTTAATTAAGCAGAAATTACTATACATTTCACCAAATTTAAGAAGGAATACTATATTATCGCTAGCGCAAGATGGGTATATGGATAAATACAATCTTGCTCGCTGAGCTGGGATTAATTAGCCTGTTTTTCTATATGAAGAGTAAATCAATAAAATATTTAATTAATCTATATATTTTAAATGTTTATTGGAATTATATTGAGAAAAACGGGCTAATATAATAATGAAGGAAAGGATTGATGATTAATTTTTATTGTTATAGGTAATAGCTTTTAAAAAGGAATTTATAAGGTTTTAAGTGGTTTAATAATATTTTTAGAATGATTTAATGGACTAAATTAATAATCATATAATTTATTTATTATTAAAGCATTTACGACGGTTGCTATAAATTGGAGTAAATATTACATGAGTAAGAATAACGGAAAGCAGTTCCTGGAAGGAGATCTTCTTGGTAGTCAACATATGACTGATCAAGAAGAAGAGAAATTGCAGCGCTCATTGACAAATCGTCATATTCAGATGATCGCAATCGGTGGTGCAATTGGTACTGGATTATTTATGGGTTCCGGGAAAACATTAAGTGTTTCGGGTACTTCAATTGTTTTAACCTATTTAATTATTGGTTTCTTCTTTTTCTTCGTGATGCGGGCAATGGGTGAATTGTTGCTTGCAAACACTAATTTTAAAACCTTCGCCGATTTTGCAACAGCTTATCTCGGTCCATGGGCGGGGTTTTTCCTTGGTTGGTCCTACTGGTGTAACTGGATTATTACTGCGATTGCCGATGTGATTGTGATTGGAGGGTACATGCAGTTTTGGTATCCCGATTTACCCGTCTGGATTCCTGCATTTACTTCATTGGCCGTCTTAACCATACTCAACTTTGTGGCCGTTCGATTGTTCGGTGAACTTGAGTTTTGGTTCTCACTCATCAAAATTACTGCAATTATTCTGTTTATTTTGGCTGGTATTTATTTAATTAGTACTGGTTTTACTTCTCCAAATGGGGTCAAGGCCTCAATGAGCCATTTGTTCGAAACACAGTCTATGTTTCCTTATGGTGTAACAGGTTTCTTGGCAGGCTTCCAAATTGCCATATTTGCATTTGTGGGTATTGAGCTTGTTGGTACAACTGCTGCTGAAACCAAAGACCCGCATAAATCACTTCCAAAAGCGATTAACTCTATTCCTTTACGCATTTTGTTATTCTACGTAGGCGCATTGGTTTGTATTATTGCGGTCACATCTTGGGCTAAGGTTTCACCAGAAAAAAGTCCGTTTGTAGAAATGTTTACTTTAGTTGGATTACCAATTGCAGCAGGTTTAATCAATTTTGTTGTTGCGACTTCGGCTTTATCATCTGCAAATAGTGGAATCTTTGCGACTAGCCGGATGTTATACGGTTTGGCTTTAGACAACGATGCACCTAAAAGCTTTAGTAAACTGTCAAAAAGAAAAGTTCCTATTAGAGGCTTAGTATTTTCAATGGCATGTGTGACAGCGGGAACATCTATTTTATTTATTGTGCCTAATGTCATGACCGCATTTACGATTATTTCAGCACTGACTTCAATTTTATGTATTTTTACATTTATGTTGATTGTGCTTTCTTATATTTCTTATCGTAAAAAATTCCCTGAATTACATATTCAATCTCAATATAAAATGCCAGGTGGTTTATTTATGGCATGGCTGACCATGTTATTTTTAGTTTTTACTATCGTTATTTTAGCTTTAGATCATGATACGCTGATTGCTTTAGAGTTTTCACCAGTATGGTTTATTGGGTTATTTATTGCCTATAAGTATAAAAAGAAAAAGATGTTGCAGCTCGATATTTTGAAAGCTCAAAAGGTTGATTATATTTAAGTCGAGTATAGTTGTTTTTTATATTAAAGCTAGGTGAGTACCTAGCTTTTTTATTTTGAAAATAAGAATTTTTATATTTCTGAATAAAACAAGGTTGTTGGTTATATTTTGATCATGCAAGCTGGATTTTAGATTTTATATGTTTAAGTAATCATTCTTTCTATTGTTTTTTATAAAATACTTAAAAATATATTGAGTATG